>JAIQGA010000222.1 GCA_020072925.1 Terriglobia bacterium
GCGGACATTTATAGCCTGGGCAAGTTGCTCTACGAGATCAACACGGGCCGCGACCGCCAGGACTACCCTGAGCTGCCGACCGATCTGCGCGAGTTGCCGGACCGCGAGGGGATCGTGGAGTTGAACGAGTCAGCGACAAAGACGTTGCCCGAACTGTCCACGATTGTGCGCGGCTCCTTTAGCCACTTGTACAACCATTCCCGGCTGACCTTCGTGCCCACGTTGGTGAGGTCCGGCCCCAGCATGGCGGGACGCGGAATATCCTGCAGGCGATGGCACCCGGAGCAATTGAGCCGCGCCAGAAGTTCGCGCCCGCGGTCCAACCGCGGAGTCTCCGGCAGCGCCTGGCGATGGCAGGACCCGCAGGAAGCCTGGATGTAACGGACCGGCAGAAGCGGTTGTTCCCACGCGAGGGTCGTCTGGTGAGCTTCCGCCACTTCCGTGGCCGCGCCCTGGCCGCGATGGCAGACCACGCATCCCCAGTCCTTGACATGATGAGGAATCGGCGGATGCGCGCGAAAAGGCTGCGGCACCAAGGACCCGGCCAGACTCGGCTGCGCGAGTCCCTGGTGGCAGGTGGTGCAACGGTCCACCACATTCATATCTGGAATCCAGATCTGGTCGAGGCCGGGATGGTAATCGGCCAGGAGGGTTTTCGTGTCCGGCCGCGCCTCCGCGAACTTCACATAGGCTCGCTTGTAACCTTTCCATTCGTGGAGCAGGTCTTTCACGGGAGAAATCGCCAGGACCGCCGTGAACACGACGCTGGAGAGCGCGAAAAGGAAGCGCATCCGATTCGAGATTTTTCCCATGTCTTCAGGCGCCATGTGAACTCCACGGCCAGACCCACGACCATCCGGGGCCCCGGAAAAATGTGCCGACCAGGGTCAGCGTCAGCGCCACCACGATGAACCACGTCATCACCCACCAGGAGATGGGACGCGAGCCCAGGAATTGCCCGGAGTTCCGATCACCCGACGGTGCCGGATAGGAGAACAAAAGCAGTCCGCCAATGACAAACGTGGGAACGAGAACCGTCCAGGCTCGGAACACGCTGAGCACAATTACCAGCGCGGCCAGGGTCGCGATCACAACCCGAAGGCGGCCCGCGGGGTTGGTGGCCCACAGCGGCTTGCCTTGAATGTTCACGTTGAAATACGGAATCACAATCAACCCCACGACGACGAGAGTGGGAATAATGATGCCGGCCACCAGGGGCGGGAAGTAATGAAGCAATTCCTGCAAACCCAGAAAGTACCAGGGCGCCTTGGCAGGGTTCGGCGTCAGGAGCGGGTTGGCGAGTTGTTCGAGCGGCGCGTCCCACAACAACGCCACCAGGACCATCGCGATTACGAGCAACTGGAAAGCGATCGCCTCGCGCAGGATGACGTGGGGATAGGACATCAATTGCTTGCCTACATCCCCTTTGACTTTGGCGGAGGTCTTCTTGGTTATGAATACGATGCGCTGGGGATTCTTCAGCGCGTTCGAGCCCAAGCCGGCTTCGTAATCAGTTTTTTCGCTCATCGTCTTCAGGGACGGTCAGGCCGCCGTCCTTTTGGATTCTCCAAAAATGTACGGCGATGAATACCACCGCTAGCAACGGCAGGACCACGCAGTGCAGAACATAAAAACGCAGCAAGGCGTTTTCGCCGACGAGGTTTCCCCCCAGCAGTTGAAAGCGCACCTGCTTGCCGAGCACGGGCATCGCGGAGATGATGTTCGTCCCGACCGTGATGGCCCAGAAAGCCAGTTGGTCCCAGGGCAACAGATAACCCGTGTAACTCAGGAAAAGGGTGAGGAGGAGAAGAACCACACCCACCACCCAGTTGAATTCGTGTGGAGGCCGGTAACCGCCGCGATAGAAGACGTGGAACATGTGCCAGAACACCGCCAGCACCATCGCCTGCGCGGCCAGGCGATGCAAGTTGCGCAGGAACACGCCGTTGGAAACCACGAAGCGCAGGTCCTTCATATCGCGATAGGCCTGCGGGGTCGCGGGGTGGTAATAGAGCATGAGCAGCGCGCCGGTGATGGAAAGCACGACGAACAGGAAGAATGAAAATGAGCCCAGGTAGTACGTGGCGCGGGCGCGCAGGGACTTCTCCCGCACCTTGACCGGCAGGATGTGCAGGAAGATGTTGCCGAAGATCGCCAGGCTGCGCGTCCGGTTGGTGCGCGCCGGCCCGCGGCGGAAGATGGATTTCCAGAAGCGCGTGTCGCGCAGGCGATCGAGCGTTTGGTTGAAAGGCGTCGTAGACACAGTTCCCCTCACACCTTCAGAACCTTGTCGGGCTTGATGGTCTCCAGCTTATCCACCAGCAAATCGCCGTCCGGCGTGAGCGTGATGGAAAAGTGCGGCAACGGGCGAGGCGCCGGACCTTCGATCTTCGTCCCATCCTCGCGGAATTTGCTGCCGTGGCAAGGGCACTGGATTTGATTGGCCTCCGGCTTCCACTGCGTGATGCAGCCGAGGTGCGTACAGATCGCCGAAACCGCATAGAAGCCCGCGCCCGTCCGCACGATGTAAACCTGCTGGTCGGTGATATACGTAACCGAATTGACCGGATAGAGGTCAGGGTTCCCGGCTCGAAATGTAGTGGGCGGTTCGAACAGGACATTCGGCGAAAGATATCGGTAGGTCACCGTCGCCGCGCCCAGACCCGCGACGCCCAGCGCGGCGATGGCTACTTCATTGAAGAAATCGCGCCGGGAGATTTCGCCGCCCGAATCCTTCGCTTCCCCTTCGGGTTTGACTGTTGGTTTATCGGCTTCACTCATAGTCGCATCTCGCGCGGGCGGCCCTGGTCGCCGCTGTTCAGCGCTTCAAAAGCACTTCATCGATCGGAGTTCGGTCGGGATCCTGGTCCAGGACTTCGTAAGCCTCCATCGTGATGGTGTGGGCCGGGCAACGCTCCGCGCACAGGCCGCAGCGAATGCAGATGGTCTCGTCCTTGACCATGATGGAACCTTCGGCTGCCGGAAGATCTTCCGCGCCCAAGTGCTGCAAAGTTCCTTGATGGAAATTCGCTTCAGTACAGAGTTGCTTCTTGATCTCGTCCGAAACCTGAAGCTGGCTCAGGGGAACGAGCTTGAGGCAATTCTCCGGGCAGACATCCACGCACCCGCCGCAGAGGATGCATTCGGTGCCCTCGGCCTCGTTGCCGTCGAAAATGGTGTTGATCCAGCATTGCAGGCAGCGCGAGGCCTCGCGGCGCGCCTGCTCTTCCGTGAAACCGGTTTCGACTTCCGCCAAGCCCGTGCGGCGCTCCAGGGGAATCGTCGGCACGGCCAGCCGGGAATACTCGTCGAACTCCCCGGCCATCTGGTGATGGTCGAGAACGGTGATCTGCACGTAGCGCGGTTTGGGCTTCCAATCCGGCCCGCGCAGGTACTTATCGATTTCCTCGGCAGCCTTTTTGCCGTCCGCGACGGCGCTGATGATCAGGCGAGGGCCGAAGGCGATGTCGCCGGCCGCGAAAATGCCGGGTGCCGTGCTCATCAAGGTGACGGGATCAATCTTCACCGTTCCCTGGCGCGTGGTTTCCACGCCGTCTTCCGGTTTCAAGAAGGAAAGGTCGGAAGCCTGGCCGATCGCCAGGATGACGGTGTCGCAGGGAATGACGCGCTCGGTGCCCGCTTCGAAGGTGGGGTTGAAACGATGTTGCGCGTCGAACACCGACGAGCAGCGGATGACCCGGACGCCCGTCACCTTGCCGCCCGCGCCGACGAAACTCTTCGGGCCGAGCGAAGGATGAATCCTCAATCCCTCGCTGAGGCCCTCCTCGATTTCCTCCTCGAACGCCGGCATCTCCTCGCGGGACTCGAGGCAGACCAAATGAACTACCCGCGCGCCCATGCGCAACGCCTGGCGCGAGACGTCCATCAACTCCTTCATCGCCACTTCCATTTCGCTGGGCGTGAGGCTTTCGGGCAGGAGCGAGGTGCTCAGCGCCTCGAGCCTCAGGCGTTGCTGCTGTCGCAAAGCCGACCGCGCCACGTCGATAGCCACGTTGCCGCCGCCAATCACCACCACCTGCTTGCCGATCGAGAAGCGGTAACCGAGGTTGACGTTGAGAAGAAAATCAATCCCTTTCACCACGCCATCCATTTCATGGCCGGGAATGTTCAAATCGCGGCTGCGGTGAAGCCCCAGCGCGAGAAGCACCGCCTTGTATCCCTGGGCGCGGAGATCGGCGAGAGAAAAATCCTTCCCGAGCCGGGAGTTCAAGCGCAGCTCCGGGCCGAGGTCGAGAATCTCGCGCACTTGCGCCTGCAACACGTCGCGCGGCAGGCGGTACTCAGGGATGCCAAGGTGCATCATGCCGCCCGGGACCTGCGAGGCTTCGAAGACGGTGACGGGATAGCCGAGCAGCGCCAGATCGTGCGCGGCGGAGAGCCCCGCGGGCCCAGACCCGATCACCGCGACCTTCTCGGCGTGAGTGACTTTGGGTTTCTCCGGAAACAAATCGATGGGGTTGCGCGATTCCGGCCCGTAGCGCTCCGTGAGGAAACGCTTGAGCGCGCGGATGGAAATGGGCGCATCAAACTTCCCACGGCGGCAATCGGTCTCGCAGGGATGGCCGCACACGCGCCCGCAAATCGATGCAAAAGGATTCGGTCGGCGCGCGTAGCGATAGGCGTCCTCGTAGCGCCCTTGCGCAATCAAGGAAACGTACCGCCCCGCCTGGGTGTGGACAGGGCATGCCTGCATGCACGGAAAGTTCGATTCCAGCCATTCCAGGTCTACGAGTTTGGAGCGCGTCGGCATATCCGCAATTCCGGGATCCAGGGGTCTTGCCTTTCGTACCTCTTGCCTTACGGTTTCGTCTGGGTTTCGACGACGTACATATGCGTCCGCACGGGAACTTTGCCTTTACCCACGCAGACGCCGGTCGAGTGACAGCTACACAGCCCGCACTCTCCCACGCAACGAGGACATTGCACTTCCCATACACCCGGCTCGAGGCGAACGCACGGAACGTGCTTCCGGCATTCGCGGCAGTAGATGTAATCCACGCCCGGCTGCATCGTCCCGGCGGGGAGGTAAGGTTTCTCGTCGTCCCACTCGTTCTCGTCCACCACGGTCTCTCCCTCCCCGTCTTGCTTCAGCGCCGGCCGCCTTTCCGATCCGTGCGAGGTAGAGCACACGGATTCCGGCCCAGCCTCAACCACGCCGAAGCCTACTTCTTCACCGTCAGTTCGACGTTCGCGCCGCCGCCTGTAACGTCCACGGCCTGCGTCGCGGGCTTGCCTTCCTCGCTCCAAGTCTTCAGCGTGTAATGGCCGGGCGGAACGTCCTTAATCGTGAACTCGCCTTCCTTATTGGTCACCGCAGAGTACGGTGTGGGCGTTACCACGATGTATCCGGACATCTCCGGATGCACATTGCAGAGCAGCGAGGCCACGCCCAGGTCGTTAAACTGGAATGCCTTCTTCTCTCCCTTCGGCCAGGTCCCCATGTTATGGGCGAGCTTTTTGTTGTTGCTGATCGAGGGCCAGAAGACGTTGTGGCCGACTGGATCGCTGTTCAGGAAATCCACGGTTCTCCCCTTCACCACCGCGAGGACGTGCGGGACGAAGGTCATCTTCTTTTGGTCCATGACCACGTGCTGAGCGGGGGCGTCAAAGGTCTTGCCCGGGATCGCGTCCACATAGACCGCAATGTTCTCTGCGGAAAAGCCCTGGGCCGTCACCTTTCCCTTAATTTCTCCCGCCCAACCCAGGGTGGCGAAAAGCGAGCTCATCAGGAGCGCGGCGGAGAGGAGAATTGCTTTCTTGGATGCTTTCATGTTCGTTAACCTCGAATCGTTCAGATATTCCGGGCCCTTCGGGGCCCGGGGTTTGCCCAAACATCAAAACGAATAGTCGATTCCGGTGACGAAACCATTGGGCCGAAAATACAGGTCGTTGGGGACCGGCTCTTCCCAGCGGCGCTCGTACTCAAATGCGAGCTTGATATTGCTGCGCACCAGAATCTGGAACCCCGGGCTGAGGCGGTTCCGTGTGTTGTGGCGCGAGACGCCATTGAGGAAGTCCGTCGGAGAATTCACGGCGTCATAACGCACCAGGCCGATGAGCCACGGGAAGAACCAGTATTCCGCTTCGCCGAATCCGCCGCTGAATGTAACGGGAGGCCCGGGAAGGAAGGACATGGTGGTCAAGTCCGGAAGGAGATTGTCGTCGCGGCCGTGCATGGCCAGTCCGTAGAGTTCGAAGTGGCGGTACTTGAAGCGGAAATCACCCCCCGCGCGGTAGAAGGGCTCTTGGAGCGTCGGGAAGCCCTGGAAGAGCGTGCCGTCCATATTGAGCGCGTTGCGGCCCTTGTAATAGAAGGCCCCGAAGCGCATGGAGGTATGGTCGCGGGGCCCGGTGGGGCCGGCAGCCTGCACGTCCTTACGAACTTTCGGATCGCGCTCCAGGTTGAATCTCTGTGACACTCGAATGAAAACATCCTTGGAGTTGCGCGCCGCAGGGCTGTCGTTGTTGCCGTTGACCACCGCCACGGACCAGTTGAAGTTGCCGTCATTCGGATAACCGCCGATTTCGATCCCGCGCTGCGGTGCGCCAAGAGTGAAGGGATTATTCGTCGTGCCCAGCGCACCCGCGACGCCCGCCTGGTCATAGATGTCGTAATCGGTGAGGTTGATGGTTCGCGCCTGGGTGAACGGCAAATCCATCTCGAACTGGCCAAAGCGTAGGTTGAGGCTGTCCTTGGGCAGGCCGATATAGTGACCCAGGTCGTTCACCTTTAGATAACCGTCTCCGAGGCCGCCGTCGGCGCCGGAGCCGCCCGCGGAGATGTCGTCGTCGATCCAGAAGGACATCATCTGGCCGAAGCTGCCCGCCGCAATCATGGTGAAGGTGTTGGGCATAAAGAGGTCCGTGCGGGGCTGGAATCCGAGCGCGATCGGCTGCCGGGCGTTGTACGTCGCGAAACCCGAATAGCGCAGGCCAATTGGAATCGAGCCCGGAATTTCGCCGGGATAGACGGCGTTGGGGAATACCTTCTTTTGGGCCTTCGCTCCCAGCATCACGGGCGGTTCTTTAACGAACATCTCGTCGTCCGTCGGGAACTTGAAGCCATTTTTCTTGAAGGCTTCGCCAAAGTCATTCAGCTCGGGATAATTGTTGTGGCATGTAGTGCAGGAAGTCTGATACTTCCGCGCAAAGGCAGGGATGGCGTCTCCCGAACGCGGCCGGAGAAACGCCATCCCTCCAACGAGCAACAACAGGGCGAGGAACAAACTCAATCGTCCACCATGATTGCGCACTGAAGTTCTCCTTCTGATCATGTGTTACGGCGCGGCATCTTCCACGAATTCCGCGAGCCTGGGCCGGGAGCCGTTCGTGCCAGCAGCGCACGCGATGCGGCCCGGGAGGCACGTCGGCAATGCGAAAAATTCCGTTCGCGTCGGTGCGAGCGAAGTATGGATTCTTCAGCACCACAATGAAGCCCGACATTTCCAGGTGCACATTGCAGAGAAGCTCGACGACGCCCGGTTTGTCGAAGGTCATCCGCCGTACGGTGCCTCGCCCGTACAGGCCGAGGTTGAAGCGTTTCGCCTCCGAAATCGAAAACACATTGTGGAGGAGTGGGTCACTGTTGGGGAAATCCACGGTGGTGCCGACCAGGATCGGCAGCACGTGTGGCTCAAACCGCAACTGCTTTTGATCCACGACGGCGTGCTGGGCGGGAATCGGAAAGTGCCCGTCAATGTCCTCCACCGAAACCACGAAGTTCGAGAGGTTCGTGGTAGTGCTTTGCACGCGCACTCTTCCTTCGATGGTTCCCGCGCTCGCGACGTGCGGCAGGGATGCAACCAGGGCGATAACAAGCAAAAGCGGATTGAGTCGCGTCAGCATCACGGTAACTTCCAGGTCTTACCCAACACCGTTGAATGCAACTAGTTTGCCGTTGCTCAATCGGCCTAGTGATTTCTCAAATCTGTTGATATTTCAATTCGTTGCAGAGGGCTTGGTGTGTGACGAGGCTTGCCTGACGGGCCTGGATTGTTACCCGACCGAAACAGCTTGAGACGGGGTGTTACCCTGGGTAAACAGCGGGGACAGCTCAACTGTGCAGCGAGTGGGAATCGAGTTCAAAGCGGCGCATGAGTTCGTAAAACGATTTGCGACTGATCTGAGCTTCGCGGGCGGCCGCAGAGACGTTGCCGCGGTGCCGCTCGAGCAGCGAGGCAAGATACTCCTTGCCCTGCACGTCCACCCACTCCGCGCGCGCCTGTTTGTAACCCACGCCCGTGCTGACGGGCCTGGGCAGCTTGGCTTGTTGCTGGATGCGCTCGGGCAGGTCCCTAACCCGAATGGCGCTGCCCTCACAGAGCACGACGGCGTGTTCGACCACGTTGCGAAGCTCGCGAACGTTTCCCGGCCAGGGATACTGCTCCAGCAACTCCATTGCATCCGGGCTGATTTGCACCCGCCCCTTGTTCGCCGCTCGGGCGAACTTCTGGATGAAATGTTCCACCAGTAGGGCAAGGTCGCTGCTCCGTTCGCGCAGGGGAGGAAGCGTGATGGTTACGACGTTCAGCCGGAAAAGAAGATCCTGGCGGAAGCGCCCCTCGCGCGCTTCCACTTCCAGATCGCGATTGGTGGAGCAAATAATCCGAATGTCCACGCTGACCAGCTTTTCGCCACCCAGGCGACGGAAGGTGCGTTCCTGGAGGACGCGCAACAGCTTGGCTTGCATTTCTGCGTTCATCTCACCGATTTCGTCGAAGAACACCGTCCCGCCGTTGGCCATTTCGAGCAGCCCGCGCTTGGCCTGCTCGGCGCCGGTGAAAGCGCCTTTTTCGTGACCGAACAATTCGCTCTCCAGCAGGTTGGAGGGCAACGCCGCGCAATCGACGGCAACAAAGGGGCGCTCCGCGCGCGGGCTGTTGGCGTGAATCGCCCGGGCTGCCAGCTCCTTGCCTGTGCCGCTCGCGCCGGTGACGAGGACGTTGGCGTCGGAAAGCGCCACCTTCGCCACGGTCGCGAGCACGCTCTCGAGCGCCTCGCTTTGCCCGATAATCTCATGCAGCGGGCAGCATTGTTTCAGGTTTTGCAGCGTGGGGTAGATTTCGCGACGCCGGTTGCGTTGTTCCAGCCCGCGCTCGACCACCGCGACGAGTTGGCTGCCCGTAAACGGTTTGGTGATGTAGTTAAAGGCACCGCGCTTCATCGCCTCGACCGCTGATTCGATCGTCCCGTAGCCGGTGAAGATGATCAGCACCAGGTCCGGATCCACCTTCGCAGCGCGCTCCAGCACTTCCAGCCCATTCATGCCGGGCAGCTTGAAGTCGACCAGCGCGAGGTCGAAAGACTTCCGGTGCAGGCACTCCAGTCCCGACTCGGGCGTGGACGCGACGGTGATGTCGTACCCGGCGTCTTCGAGGATCGTTTCGCAGCTCTCAAGCACTGCGGCGTCGTCATCGATGACCAACACTGGCGGTTTCATACTCATGTCCTCCAACTAGCAGGGAGAGCGCCAGCGTTGTGCCCGCCCCGGGCTCGCTCCGCGCCCAGATTTCCCCGCCATGGTCTTTGATAATTCCGTGACTGATGGACAGGCCCAGGCCCGTCCCGCGCCCGGGCGCTTTGGTCGTGAAAAACGGATCGAAGATGCGAGGCAGATGCTCCGCGGGAATCCCCTCGCCGCTGTCCTGAATCTCCACGCGGACCGTGTCCTCCCCAGGGCTCATCCGGGCGCGCAACGTCAGTGTCCCCCCGCCCGGCATGGCGTCGAGCGCATTGCTAAGCAGATTGACAAAGACTTCCGTCAAGCGGCTTGCATCCCCGACCACCGGCGGCAAACCCGGCGCGATTTCCCGGCGCACCGTGATTGCACCGTCCTTCAAGCGGTATTGCACCAGGTCGAACGCAGTCTCCAGCAGTTCGCGGATATTCAGCGTGCTCATGTGCAACTGCGATTGGCGGGAGAAGCTCAGCAGTCCTCCCACCAGCTTCGCCACGCGCTCCGCCTGGCGCGCGATCAGTTGCAGGTTCTTTCGCCCCCGGGGCGAAAGCGCCGCCGCGTTCTTGTCCTCGGCCATGTGGCTGGAGAGGGCCAGGATGCTGGTGATGGGGTTGTTGATTTCGTGCGCCATGCCCCCGGCCAGCTCGCCGATCGAGGCGAGCTTGGCCGACTGCGCCAGTTGTTGCTGGGCTTCCTGCAATTCCGCGTATTGCTGGCGCATTTGCCGGTC
Source organism: Terriglobia bacterium (assembly GCA_020072925.1). GTDB lineage: Bacteria > Acidobacteriota > Terriglobia > UBA7540 > UBA7540 > JAIQGA01. The sequence continues at coordinate 10,209 of JAIQGA010000222.1, forward strand.
CGCGTCCGCAACGATCATCCCGATGATCAGCGTGGCGAGTCCGACAATCACCGTAAACACGCTGTAGATCAGGATCAGGTATTTGCCGATGTAGGAGTTGATGTAATCCATCGTGCCCACGAATTCGACGCGATCACTTGCGGGGGCTCCGCCACCGAGGGGCAGGCGGATCATCTGAAAGCTGCTGGCCAGTTCGCCGTCGTCTTCAAGCGCGGTATGCGGACGCTCCGGCTGAATCGATTCCTTGACCTCCCAGTCCGGCGTGTACCGGAACGTCGCCCGTTGCCCACTCAAATAAACATCCACCTCGCGCAATTCCGGCAAGGTTCCGAACTCTGCTACGACGCGCCGCAAGACTTCCGGGTGAGCGAAGATCTGCTCCAGGTTTTCGCCCTGGTCCCGGAAATAGATCACGTGCCCGCGCAGGAATTCCGCCAGGTTCGTGGACCGCTCTTCCGCAAGGTGAAAGTACTGGTACTTCTCCATGCCGGCCGTGATCATCATGATGAGGCTGGCCAGCACGATGAACGTCAGGTTCAGCCGCACGAAGACGCGGTCGAGAAGCTTGCTCGTGCGCTCGCCGGCGGCCCACGCAAAGGCGAAGAGCGCTACGGACATCAGTTGTTCTTCGATGTTCCAAACAAGAATGCCCGCCGGGCGTGACAGGAAAGAAGGCAGCGCGTCCAGGAGAAGAATCGCTGCCAGGGCGCCGAGAGCCAGCAGGCGCACCCGCCGCCCTTCCCAAATGCACTCGCCTTTCCCCACCGCCCTGATGCCAAGCATGACGACTACGAGGCCCACCAGATCGCTGATGATCATGGCGGCAGAGTGAGGACGGCCGGCAGCAGAGAGCGGCGGCGCTGCCGTTGAAACGTCGAACAGCACCATGACCACCACAATCGGCAGCCCCATCAGCGCCCGGCCGAGCCGACGGCTCCCCCCGAAGTCCAGGTAGGCCGCCACGATGAGGAGTACTCCCGCGACGAACAATCCATGCGAAACGCGCTCCACGCCCGCCAGCTTGAGCTCGATGCGGAGGAAAAATGCGGTCCCGAAATGCAGCGTGAGAGCGGTGAAATGAAGCGCCAGCAGGACAAATCCCAGGGTGAGGAGCCGGTCGGGCCGCCCTACGGACTGGCGGTTAGCGCGCATCTGGTGAAGCAGGACCGCCAGCGTCAATCCCACCAGGAGGAGGTGGAAGAGATTGAGAATCAGCAGGGTCTCTGCTGTACGGCTCGTCAGATGTGTGAGCAACGACTGCATAGCGACCGCTTATCAGGCACTGGGCAGGGAAGAAAAGCGACGCCACGGGAAGCCCGCCGTGGTGTTAGATGCCATGCCCTGCACTGAATTTACCCTCGAACCCACAGACAGTTTGGCACTCGCGATACCAAAATATGACAAATCTCCATTTAGAGCAACATGTTTATAATCAATATGTTGACTAGGCAAGTGGGCGTAAGTCGGGAGTGAGGTCCAGCCGACTTTGCAGGATATTGAGGAATTGTCCGAAAAAGTGGGTCGTTTTGCCCACTTTCGGCGGCGCCACAACCTCACCCCTGATTGATGCGTAAGCATCACCGATTAAAGGCCTTATCAGCTACTCAACATGGAAGGTATGTGCGGCCTGTTTGATGACTCTTCGGAAGTCGTCGGAGTACATTTCGACGACCTTGCACATTTCGTAAAGGCGGGAGCGCAGCGTGCCGCCAAGTTGGTTCAAGGACGTCTCGATGTCCGGCAGAGTTTCCCCGGAGGGCGCGCGCCCTTCGCGGCCGCGCGGGCGATCCGTCGCCGAGAGGGTGGTGGTGATCAGCGTGACCTGCTTCTGATTGTAGCGGGAGTTGATGATGTAGGCTAGCGTTTCCTTCACCCAGTCGGTGGGATTCATGGCGCTGAGTTCATCGAGGAGCAGCACCTCGACGTCGGCGATGGGCTGGAGAAGGCGCAATTCGGAAGTGCGGGAGTCCTGGTTCCAACTGTCACGGATGGCTTTGAGAAGGGTCTGCGAATCGTAGAACAGACACTCGATGCCCTTACGCAGCGCCAGCTCCCGCAGCACGGCTACCGCCAGATGGGTCTTGCCCACGCCCGTCGGCCCGACGAAGAGCAGGCCGAAATCCGTGGGATATTCCTCGACAAACTTCTGCGCGTAGAGCTTGGCGCGCTCCAGAAAGCGGTTCGGCCGGCCGGATTCCTTGTCCTTCAGGACGTCGAAGTTCTCGAGCGTGCAGTGCTCGTAGCGGGGAGGGATGCGCGCCTGCTTGAGAAGCGATTCGGCGCGGGCCGTCTCATGGCAGTCGCAGCGCGTGACGCGGCGGACGCCGTCGGTCTCCACGGGCCGCCATCCGGTGCCTTCACAAAGAGGACAGTCCTTTCGAGCCATAGCGGGTTCCGACGGAGATTCTAAACCAAGCGCGCTCGCAGGACTACGACTAGTTGCGCCTGGCGCGGGCCGGTCGCCGCGCGCGGCCCTCATTTGCCGGAGACGCGCGCGCGAATCAGGTAGGGCGGCACAACACGCATCAGGGCATTTTGCAGGCGCTCGTGTTCAGGACCCGTTTGTTGCAGGAATTCCTTCTGCACAAATTCAACGAACGCCTGCATCTCTTCTTCCATCTTCTTCATGCGCTGGCGCATGTTGAGGATAATTTCGATGCCCGCCAGGTTCACTCCCAGGTCGCGCGTCAGGTTCAGGATGGTTTCCAGCCGCTCCAGGTCGTCCTGCGTGTAGAGGCGGGTATTGCCGTTGGAGCGGGAGGGAATCAGCAAACCTTCGCGCTCGTAAAGCCGCAGGGTTTGCGGGTGGATGTTGTACATCTCCGCCACCACGCTGATCATGTAGCCGGCCTTCGTGCGAGTTTTCCTTCCGCGAGGCATGGCGAAAACCTGAAATCAGAAGTCAGAAGTCAGAAGCCAGAATGAAGAAACCAGCCTCCTGCTCGTCCTAAGAATTCATCATTCAGCATTCATCATTCTCGCCACGGAGCGGTGGCGATCAGATGAACTTCTTCAAGTCCTTCCGCGGATCTTCCGGGTTCAGCCGGGTCAGCTCGCGCAAGATCTCTTTGCTGCGTTCGTCGGCGACCCGCGGCACCATCACCTGCACCTCGGCGAACTGGTCACCGCGCCGACCGGGATCCTGCAACGACGGGGCGCCCTTGCCGCGCAGGCGCAGCAACTGCCCGCTCTGCGTGCCGGGCGGAATTTTGATGGTGCTCGGCCCGTCGATGGTCGGCACCTCCACCTTCGCGCCCAGCGCCGCCTCGGTGATAGACACCGGCAGCTTGATGTAAAGGTTGTTGCCCTTGCGCTCGAAGAGCGGGTGCGGCTCCACTTCCGTGACGATGAAGAGGTCGCCGGGCGCGCCGCCGTTGATTCCGGCGTTTCCCTTGCGGGGCACGCGCACGCGTGACCCCGTGTCCACGCCGGCTGGAATGCGGACATCAAACGTTTCTGCTTTTTGCAGGAACCCTGCGCCGCCGCACTCGGGGCAGCGTCGCCGTTGCCGGCCGGTGCCTCCACATGCGGGGCAGGCCATCGAGAACCGCATCGTGCCCGCCTGGCGCACGGTCTTGCCCGTGCCCCCGCATGTCGCGCACGCCACCTTCGCGCCGGAAGCCTGACCCGTGCCCTGGCAGGTCGGGCACGCTTCCTTCCGCCCTACCGTTATCCGAACTTGCGTCCCGCGGACAGCATCCCAGAAACTCAAGTGCATCCGGTGCTCGAGGTCACCGCCCTTTTCGGGACCTTGCGCTTCCGCCGCGTGACCACCTTCCCGAGAAAAGATTTGCGAAAAGATATCCCGAAAGGTTGACCCGAACCCGCCGGCCTTCGCGCCCCCACCGCCGAAGTCTTCCATGTTTGAGAAGTCGAAGCCGGAGAAATCGAAGTCCGGAGCGCCGGCCGGCGCCGAAGGTCCGGGGCCGTATCCGCCGGGAGGAATGTTGTCCGAATAAAACCCGTACTGGTCGTAGACCTTCCGCTTCTTCTCGTCGCCCAGAATCTCGTACGCTTCTGAAATCTCCTTGAACTTCTCTTCCGCTGACTTGTTCCCCGGGTTGACGTCCGGGTGGTATTTTCGCGCCAGGTGCCGGTACGACTTGCGGATCTCCTCCGGCTTGGCGCCGCGATTCACGCCCAGGATCGCGTAGTAGTCTTTTTGGGTACCCACGGACATCAGTTCCTACTCATTTTCATAATCGGTCCCAAGTGTTCGGGGCAGCGGGAGGCGAGCCACGCCGCCAGTTGCGCGCGAATCACTTCCGCCGCGGGCGAATTGATGATCGTGTCATCCATGCCGATTTCCTGGAAATACCGCCAGTGGCAGACCGGGCATTCTACCGGCACGCGCGTCGGATATTCCACCCGGTCCTGTCCTGTCGGTGCTGAAGCTACCATCATACCCCCTTAGTTCTTCTTCTTCTCGTCCGAGTCTACGACTTCTGCGTCGATGACCTCGCCTTCGCCCTTTTCCTTCCCCGCATTGCCCCCGTCCGCCGAGGAAGACGCGCTCGTTCCGGTCGCCGGCGGCGGTTGCGGCCCATGGGAAGTTCCTGCCTGCCGGTACATGGCCTCCGCCAGTTTGTGCGATGCGGAGGTCAGCTTCTCCACGGTCGAATTGATCTTGGAGACATCCCCCGCCTGGATGGCTTTCTTCGCGTCCTCCAGCGCCGCTTCGATGTTCTTGGCGTCGCTTTCGGAAATCTTCTCGCGATTCTCCTTGAGCGTCTTCTCCACGGAGTAGACCAGCGAGTCCGCTTTGTTCTTGACTTCCACTTCTTCCCGGTTGCGCCGGTCTTCTTCCGAATGCGATTCCGCTTCTTTCTTCATGCGGTCGATTTCATCCTTCGCCAGGCCGCTCGAGGAGGTGATGGTGATCTTCTGCTCTTTCCCCGTCCCCAGGTCTTTCGCCGAAACGTTCAGGATGCCGTTGGCGTCGATATCGAACGTCACCTCGATTTGCGGAATCCCCCGGGGCGCCGGCGGGATTCCCACCAGGTGGAACTTGCCGAGCGTGCGGTTGTCCCGCGCCATCTGCCGCTCACCTTGCAGCACGTGAATCTCGACGGAAGTCTGGTTTTCGGCCGCCGTCGAGAAGACTTCCGTTTTGCGCGTGGGAATCGTGGTGTTGCGCTGAATGAGAGGCGTCATGATCCCGCCCAGGGTTTCCACGCCCAGCGTCAGCGGGGTTACATCGAGCAGCAACAGGTCCTTCACTTCGCCGCCCAGCACGCCCGCCTGAACCGCGGCGCCCACCGCCACCACTTCATCGGGGTTCACGCCCTTATGGGGCTCTTTGCCCTGAAATAGGTCTTTGACGATCTGCTGGACGCGTGGGATGCGCGTCGAGCCGCCCACCAGAACGACTTCGTCGATCTTGTTCGGCACCAGGCCCGCATCCTGGAGCGCCTGTTTCACGGGCCCCACGGAGCGTTGGAAAATGTCCTCGCACATCTGCTCGAAGCGCGCGCGGGTCAATTTCATGCTGAGGTGTTTCGGCCCCGAAGCGTCCGCGGTGACAAAGGGCAGGTTGATTTCGGTCTCGAGAACGGTCGAGAGCTCCATCTTGGCTTTTTCCGCCGCCTCCTTCAGGCGCTGCAAAGCCATGCGGTCTTTCGAGAGATCGATGCCCTGGTCTTTGCGAAACTCTTCGACGATCCAGTCCATGACGCGCTTGTCAATGTCGTCGCCGCCCAGGTGCGTGTCGCCGTTGGTGGATTTCACTTCCACTACGCCTTCGCCTACTTCCAGGATGGAGATGTCGAAGGTGCCGCCCCCGAAGTCGTAGACGGCGATGGTTTCGTCCTTCTTCTTGTCGAGCCCGTATGCCAGCGCCGCCGCCGTCGGCTCGTTGACGATGCGCAACACCTCCAGCCCGGCGATGCGCCCCGCGTCCTTGGTCGCCTGGCGCTGGCTATCGTTGAAATACGCCGGGACCGTAATCACCGCCTGCGTGATTTTCGTCCCCAGGTACTGTTCCGCCGCATCGCGCATCTTCTGCAATATCATGGCGGAGATTTCGGGCGGAGAGTATTCTTTCCCTTGGGCCACCACGCGCACGTCGCCGCCAGGGCCGTCGGCAACCTTGAAGGGAACGGTCTTGATTTCACTTTGCACTTCATCAAAGCGCCGCCCCATGAAGCGCTTGATCGAATAAACGGTGTTCTCCGGATTGGTGATGGCCTGGCGCTTCGCCACTTGGCCCACCAACCGCTCTCCAGATTTCGTGAAGGCGACGACCGAGGGCGTGGTGCGGCCCCCCTCGGGGTTGGTGATGACGACGGGGTCCCCACCTTCCATCACCGCTACGACCGAGTTGGTCGTGCCCAAATCAATTCCAATAATCTTGCCCATGACCTAGCTCCTCCTCGAGGTTATAGATGCTGAACACCTGCGATTAGTGACGGCCTATAATAAAAGTTGAGTGTTAGCATGTCAAGTTAATTTTGCAACACAATGAAAATAAATATGATTAAACTTCTACAACTATTCTTAGGTTCTTGAATATATGAGGGATTTGGATGCGGCGACATAGGTGGATGGGGCCAGACCGACCTTCTAAGAACCACACCTTTTGTCCATGTCGAATCTGTTCTACGGCGAGGACGATTAGCTCAATCCATGTCGCTCCCGGTTCTTTCCGAGTGGTGCTCCTGACTGTCAACTGTCGGCTGTGAACTGTCAACTGCTTGTGAAATCATGAAGAGTATTTAAACATACTCAGCTAGGATTATGCTTGACCACCCAGGAGGGCGTCCATGGCGAAGCGATCCGTTTACACTCCCGAACATGCGCGAGGCGGGGTCACAACCAAGCTCCCGGAAATTGAGACTTGGCCGAACCAGTATCGAGTCGAGGTTATGAGATCACCATCACCATCCCCGAGTACACCTCCATCTGTCCGCGCACGGGGCTGCCCGATTTCGGGACAATCACCATTCATTACCTGCCCGACAAACGCTGCCTGGAATTGAAGTCGCTGAAGTACTACATCCTGGCTTTCCGCAATCTCGGCATCTTCTATGAGAACGCTGTGAACCGCATCCTCGATGATGTGGCTCGCGCCTGCCGTCCCAAGTGGGCTATCGTGCGCGGCGAGTTCACGACGCGCGGCGGGATGCGCACGGCCGTCGAGGCGAAGTATCCACGTAAGATACGTTGACAGCCTTGTTTTGGGGATTCCTTCCGGAAACCTCGCAGCCAGCTTGGCAGGTCGCGCGTCAAAACGGCAGGCGGAAGGAGAAGATCAGGCCGTCAAGGCAAACTGCATGCCCGCGCCGGCCCTCGGCCCAGGCCTTTGCCAATAGGGACGGCTGCCGTGAACGCCGCGCAGTCGGTCCCGTCAAAGTCTGAATCGGATTTTAATCTGAGTTATCTACGCAATTCGCGGATCGCTGCCATCGGTCGATTGACCGATGCGCGGTGTCCGTATAGAGTTAGTAATTCAATCCCATGAAAATCGCCTTCTACGAACTGGAAGATTGGGAGCGAAGTGAACTCGAAACGGGTCTTTTCCAGGGCCACACGCTGCACCTCGCCACCGAGCCTCTGACCGAGAAGACCCTCGCGGCGGCGCGCGACGCGGAAATCGTCTCCGTTTTCATCTACTCAGCGCTCAACCGCGCAGCCCTGGAGCAGCTTCCCAACCTGAAGCTGATCGCCACGCGGTCAACAGGCTTCGACCACATCGACCTCGCCTGTTGCCGCGAGCGCGGGATCCTGGTGGCTAATGTCCCCTCCTACGGGGAAAACACCGTCGCCGAGCACACCTTCGCCCTCATCCTGACGCTTTCGCGAAACATCCACAAAGCGTTTGTCCACACCCTCGCCAAGGAAATTCCCTTCAAGGAACTGCGCGGCTTCGACCTGGCTGGCAAAACTCTGGGCGTGGTCGGCGCAGGGCGCATCGGGCTGCACGTCATCAAGATTGCCAAGGGCTTTGGCATGCGGGTGCTGGCTTACGACGTCCGCCAGGAGCCGCTTCTGGCCGAAGTCCTGAATTTTCGCTACGTCTCTCTCGAAGAGCTTCTGCGCGCCTCCGACATCGTCTCGCTGCATTGCCCCTACTCCCCCCGCACGCACCACCTCCTCAATCTGGAGAACATCCGGCTGATCAAGAAGGGCGCGCTGCTCATCAACACGGCGCGTGGCGGGCTAATCGATCCCGCGGCGCTGACCCAGGCGCTCGACGAGGGAATCCTGGCGGGCGCAGGGCTGGACGTGCTCGAAGGCGAAGAACTGCTGAAAGACGAGCGGCAAATCCTCGCGCAGCCGCTGGCACAGGACAAGCTGCGGACCGCCCTGCTGAATCATTCCCTGCTGAACCGCGATAACGTCGTCATTACGCCGCACATCGGCTTCAACAGCCGCGAGGCGGTGCAACGCGTCCTGGAGACCACCCTCGCAAATATCCGGGCGTTCCTCCACGACCAACCTCAGAACCTGGTGGGCGGCCGGTAGCGTCGCTCGCCCCTGCCCTTCCTACTAAGCGTGAAATCACCCTGTCGGTGGGCCGACCTTCGCCGGCCCTCCCGGCTACCTGTGACTTGGGTCATTTGCAAGTTCTTTGCAATAAGCTACTTTGCGGTCCTGGGAGGGAGGCCCAGACGCCCCTCGCGCCTGGAAGCCGGGTTGCCTGATAGCGGTTGCTATGTCCGATAGCGCGGACTTTTACCCATCTCCGAACCTCTACGAGGCTGACCATCAAACCACATTCGAAATACGCCTGATTCTTGGGGGTTGGAAGGTCCGACGGTCCTTCCATAAAATGGGGATTCAGGCTGGAGACCAGGTGCGGGTGGTCTGCCGGGCGCCTTTTGGCGGCCCCCTAGTGATCGAAAACCGCGGAACAAGAGTTGCAATCAGCAAGCAACTGGCGGAACTCATCAAAGTCGAAGCCCTGCCGTGAACATCGCCCTCGTCGGCCAACCCAACTCCGGAAAGAGCACCCTCTTCAACGCTGTAGTAGGCTACAAGTCCCTGACCTCGAATTTTGCGGGGACCACCGTCGAGTACACGCGCGGCCAGGCGCGCGTGAATGGGGACATCATCAACCTGATCGATTTGCCGGGGCTCTACTCGCTTAATTCCAGCAGCCCGGTTGAGGCCGTGAGCCGCGACTTTCTTCTCGCCGAGCCGTGGGACGTCCTCATCAATGTCCTGGACGCTTCGCAACTCGCCCGGAGCCTGGAACTGACCCTGGAACTGCTCGACCTGGAAGCACCCCTGGTTCTCTGCCTGAACATGATGGACGAGGCGGCGAGGAAGGGCATGGCGATCGATTCCGCGGTCCTTGCCGCCGAACTGGGTGTGCCGGTGGTGGAGGCCACGGCCTCGCGCGGGCGGGGGATCGTTGAGACGCTGCGCATCGCCCTGGCCACCGCTCGCGACGCCGCCGGGCGCGCTGCCCCCCTGCTTGGAGCTCCCCGGGCGGGCCTTTATGCCGTGAACGTAGCGAAGGGGGTTTCTCCGCGGCCCTTTGTTTACGCGCCCGAGGTCGAATCCACGATCCAGCGCCTTATTCCCAAGCTTGCTCCCTCGCACATGGACTCGCCCCTAGTTGACCCCGGCGAGTCCAGTTCACCCCGCGCCTCCGGAGCGATGTTGCCCGCGCAGAGCAAGGTTTCGGCGGTAGGCCTTCTCGAGTCGTCGCCGGCGGCCGAGCGGCCCGCGACGTTTCCTCCCGCGCGGTTCGAGGTCCTGCATCTTCTCGAGAGCGACCCCCGGGAGGCCGCGCGGCGGGAGCCCGCGAAAGCGCGGCTCATCGCTTCCGCCCTGGAGGAGATCGCGCGCCGGCAGGGCAAGCCTGCGGACGTGGTGATCTCTTCGGCGCGGCACGCGGCGTGTTTGAATCTCTTCGAGCGCGCGGCGCGCGTCGAGCGGCCGCGCCGAGACTGGCGCGAAGGCGTCGACCGCCTGGTGATGCACCCGCTTTGGGGTTACGCGGTGCTGGCGCTGGTCTTCCTGGGCTTCTTCCAGCTTATCTTTACGGTGGGAAAGTTCAGCGAATCGCGCGTGCTGGCGGTTTTTGACGCGCTGGTGGCGGCGATGGCGCAGCACATGAACACGCAGGGCGTGGCGTTCGCGGTGGCGAAGGGGGCGGTCCTCGGGACCGCCGGCGCCGTGGCCATCGTCCTGCCGTACCTGTTGCCCTTCCTGATTGGCCTCGCCATCCTCGAAGACCTCGGTTATCTTTCCCGCGTAGGCTATCTTATGGACGCGGCGATGCACCGCCTGGGATTGCACGGCACCGCCACCCTGCCCGTGCTGCTAGGCTACGGGTGCAGCGTTCCGGCAGTGATGGCGACGCGCATCCTGCATTCGCGCCGCGACCGCTTTATTGCCGCGTTTCTGGCGGTGCTGGTGCCCTGCTCGGCGCGCATGACGGTGATCCTGGCGCTGGTGGGCTTTTATCTGGGCGCGAACTACGCCCTGGGCATCTACGCGCTGAACCTGCTGGTGGTGATGCTTGCCGGGCACACCCTGGCGCGACTCTGGCCGGAGATCTCGCCCGGCATGCTGATGGAAGTCCCCGCTTATCGCGTGCCCACGCCGCGTGTCGTGTTGCTCAAGACCTGGTGGCGCCTGCGGGAATTCGTGGTGGTGGCGTTCCCGCTGCTCGTGGTGGGCAGCGCCGTGCTCAGCCTGATCGAATTCTACGGCTGGCAGCAGGCGATCAACGCCGCCCTCTCGCCCCTCACCGCGCTGCTCGGCCTGCCCCGCGCCACCGGCCTGACGCTCATCTTCGGCGTGCTGCGTAAAGAGCTTTCGCTCCTGATGCTGGTGCAGGCGCTGGGCACCACGCACGTGCTCACGGTAATGAGCGTGGCGCAACTTGTGATCTTCACCCTCTTCGTGACCTTTTACCTGCCTTGCCTCGCGACGCTGGCCTCCATGCTGCGCGAACTCGGCTGGCGGTTGACCACGGCCGCCGCGGCTACACTGCTAGTGATCGCGCTCATCGTCAGCCTCGCCGCCCGCGGCATCCTGGCGGTCTTTTAGCCGCGGCTTCGCCGGAAGCCCCTCCCGTATACCATACGCTGTCTACCATATTCCGGTTTTCGCAGGGCGCTCATCCTCGGGGGCTCCCCGCAGCCTTAATGCCCGCCCGCCGGCGCGCCCTCAATCTCGCCGAAGTGCTGCCACTCGCCGCCCGCGAGGTAGGCGTTCTTTGTCGAAAAGGGATCACCTGATCCCACATTCGTCGCTGCCACCGTCCAGCTTACGTGCTCAACTCTTGGCGCAGATTCGCCGAAGTGGCGCCACTGGCCATCCGAGACGTAAGCGTTCTGTGCCGTAGGTGGATCGCTCCCCTTCGAATCGGCGAGTTCAAGGTTCGAGCCCTCACCGAAGTGGTGCCACTTGCCGTCTCCGACGTAGGCGTTGAAAGTTGCAGGCGGATCGTCCGCCTGGGCGTCGGTATATGCTCCGGGCGGATCAGGGGGATCATCGGGGTCGTCGACATAGCCGCCATAGGCGACTGGACCATAACCGTAAGGACCGTAGGTGGGACCCCCTCCATGGTAAGGATAATAGTATGGATAATACGGATACGCGTAATATCCGTAATAGGGCCATGACCCATACCCCCAGGGCCGGTAGCCGAAGTCATCAAAGTCAAAGGCGAATCCCCAGCCGCCCCAGTAAGGCCAGCCGTGGTGGAATCTCCCGAAGCCCCCACGGAATCCCCCAAAGCCGCCACGGAATCCGCCAAAGCCTCCGCGGAACCCGCCAAAGCCTCCGCGGAAACCTCCGCCGCGAAAGCCTCCGAAGCCGCCACGGAAACCTCCCCCGCGGAATCCTCCAAACCTTCCGCGAAATCCTCCGCCCCGGAAGCCTCCAAACCCTCCGCGAAATCCACCGCCGTGAAACCCTCCGCCGCCAAAGCCACCGCGGAATCCACCTCCGCCGTGGAATCCACCTCCGCCAAAGCCGCCATGAAAACCGCCGCCACCGTGGAACCCGCCGCCTCCGCCATGGAAACCGCCCCCACGGCCCTGAGCAAAGGCGCTGGCCGCGACCATTAAAGACAACAACAAAAGATGCAGCCTGCGCATAGGCACCTCCCTTGAGAGAAGCCTAGCACGCAAACGTCGCAGGAACAATGGCACCAGCCTATGTCTCCGGGGGCACTTTGCGGTAAGCTGGCGAGCAAATAATTCCCAACGCCGGGGCGGCGTGAGCAGTCTTTACGATTGAGGGCCGGAATGACGGAGGCCGTGATCGGCAGCGCATCCATCCCGATAGCCGACTCCGCCGGCGAGGAGTTCGAAGCGGCAGTCCGCGCCCACTCCGCGCTGGTTTACCGAATCGCGTTCGCGGTGCTGCACAACCATCACGACGCGGAGGACGCGGCGCAGGAAACGTTCTTCCGGTACTGGCGCTATCGGAAACGGGACATTCGCGACCTGGGCGCCTGGCTGGCGCGCGTGGCGTGGCGGGTGTCGCTCGACCGCCGGAGACCGGCGGGAGAGGTGGGGCTCGAGGACGCCGCGCAGGATGTGCTGGCGTTGCGCGCCCAGGGCGCCGGCCCGGAAGAACTCGCCGCCACGCGGCAAATGGCCGCGCTGCTCGACCGGCTGATCGATTCGCTGCCGAGGGAACTGCGTGAGGCGCTCCCGCTCGCCACCGTCGAAGAGCTGACCTCCGCGGAAATTGCCGAGATTCTTGGCATCCCCGAGGGCTCGGTGCGCAGCCGCTTGGCTCGCGCGCGGGAATTGCTGCGCGAGAAATTGGCGGCCTTGCTGGAGCGGAAACATGGGAGATAAGGAACGTTTTGTGGAAAACCTGCTGGAGGCTTCGCTCCAGCGCCATTATCGCCAGGAGCCGCGTGCCGGACTGGAAGCGCGCATTTTGGCGGGCGTCGCCACGCGCGAGCGCGCCGGACGAAGACGCTGCCTGTGGGCAGTCGCCGCGTCGATGGCGGCTGTCGTCATTACCGTCATCACGCTGCATGGCCTTCGTCATCGGCCGGCGCCGGTTCCGACCATTTCGCAGGTTGCTGTGCCCAGGCCGCAGCCACCAGTGACCTTTACTTTTTCTCAGGCCAAGCCGGCGGCGCCTCACCCGGCGCGCGGGCGCTTACGCCACGTCGCCGCCAGCCAAAGCCGCCCGGCGCAGTTCCCTACTCCGCGGCCGCTGACGGAAAGTGAGAAGTTGCTCCTGGTTTACACGCAGATCGTACCCAAAGAGGTCCTGGCGACCTCACCCACTCCGCCACTTTCTCAGGATCTGGATATTCCCGGCCTGAATATTGCCGAACTGGAAATCAAACCACTGCCCGGCTCCGAACCGGAGGCAGCGAAATGAGGAGGATGATATGCGCAGGATGATGGTGCGAGGGTTGCTGTTGGTCCTGATAGGAACGATCCTTCCCCTCACGGTAATGAGCGCCGCCGCGCAGGAAGCGGGAACGGAAAATAAGGCCGAAACGAACGCCCACAACAAAGTCCAGGAGCTTAAGGTCGCCACCACGCGCAAGGCTTCGGATGTGTATCGCGTGGACTATACAATTCGCGAAGTCGAGGGCGGCAAGGTGCTCAATTCTCGCAAGTATATGCTGATGGCAGAGGAGGATCACCCGGCTCGGACGCGCGTCGGCAACCGCATTTCCATTCAGATGGCGCCAAGTGTTTCTCAGTATCAGGACGTCGGGATGAACATTGACTGCCGCGTGCGCGAGCGGGAGGATCAGCTCTTGCTGGATACCACCGTTGAGTCCTCCGCCGTGGCCGCTCCTGAAGGTTCAAGCGTGGCGATATCCACCGGCAGCCCAGTATTTCGCAGGGTGAATACGACGGTCACGGCTGCCATTTCTTTGGGAAAGCCTACCATCGTCGGCAGCATGGATGATGTGACGTCTAATCACCGCTATGAGATCGAAGTGACCGTGACGCAGGTGAAGTAGAGACGTTCCGGCGGAACGTCTCTACAGTCACCCGCGGGGGCCTCCCCGGTAGAGACGGCCCGGCGGGCCGTCTCTATAGATTCCGGAAAAGAGACGTTCTAACGGAACGTCTCTAGGGGTATGCTAAGGGCATGTCGGTGTTTGGTGGCAAATACCGCATTCCTTCCTCCCGCCTCCAAAGTTGGGACTATCGCCGCCCTGCCGCGTATTTCGTGACCATTTGTACTCGCAACAAACTCTGCTGCCTGGGAGAAGTTGTAGAGGGCGAGGTAGCACTATCTTCGATTGGCAGGATCGTGGTCGAGGAGTGGCAGAAGACTCCGTGTCTGCGGGCCAACATCACATTAGATGAATGGCAGGTGATGCCGAATCACCTGCACGGGATCGTCATAATCAAAGACGTAGCGACGGCCCGGCGGGCCGTCTCGGGTAGAGACGCTCCGGCGGAGCGTCTTTACGACCATCCGTCTGACGCGTCCCAAGTAGAGACAGCCCGGCGAGCCGTCTCTACAGCGCCCTTGGCAGGCCCGATTTTACGATCACATCATCCGCAACCAAGACTCGCTGGAAAAGATTCGCGACTACATTCGCCACAATCCAGTGATGTGGCCAGCCGACGAGAACACCATCGAGAACCTTTTTTGTAGGTAGAGACGTTCCGGCGGAACGTCTCTACAGCTATCCGCCCGGGCCGTCGTTGGAAAGGTACTGATCGATGGACTGGAGTTCGTGCGCGAGCTCATCCACGCGGTGCTCGAGCACGTTGCGGATGGAGAGGATGCTCTTCAGGCGTCCGTCCGAGCCTACGATGGGCAAGTGCCGTACGTGCCGCTCCACCATGTAGACCAGGGCGTCCTCTTCCGGCATGTCTTCGGAGGCTGTCTCGACCGGCGCGGTCATCACTTCCCGAACGCGCGCTGTCTTGGGATCGCGAAGGCGCAGCACCACGCGCAGCATGACGTCGCGTTCAGTGAAGATTCCCACCAGCTCGTCGTTCTCGACCACCGCCACGCCGCCCACGCCGTGCTCGGCCATGCATTCGACGGCTTCCAGCACGGTTGCGTCGGGCGCGACGACCGCTGGTGTAACCTGGGCAATCTTAAGGAGACTCATATTGGCCTGCCTGGGGCTCAGGGCCCCTGCGCGTCAAAGGATTTTGATTAGCCCGAGAGGACAAAAGAAGCGTAAGCGGAATTGGACAATAAGTCAAGTGCCGTGTGGCGACGGCACGAAGTTGACGTACGTTAAGCTGCGGGCTGCCCAAGGCCGGGACCTGACCTGCGCCAGGGCTCCCCGCAGCCTGCGCTCGACCAACCGAGAATCCGTCCTAAGTCGACTATCTCCCTGTGGGCTCTGGGAGCCCTCGCCGCCGCCCCAGCAGGCTAGGGGCCTTCCCCACGCCCTGTGGCCACTTGTAGGCCCACCAGCGCTCAGGCTAGCCTATCCTAGACGTTCTCCGGCACAGTGTAGGGCGCGCGATAGCCTCGCCCACCGTCGCGCAGGAGCAGGTTCGCTTCGTCGTCGTGGATGGCCATCTGGGTGTCGGGGTTGAAATTGATGGTCCGGCCCAGGCGATAGGACACGTTGGCCAGGTGGACGAGCGCGCAGGAAATGTGCCCTTCCTCGATGGGTGCGTTCAAGTTCTCCTTCTTGCGGCTGCGCACGCAATCGATGAAGTTCACCCAATTATTCCCGCCGCTCTCGGCGTGCGGTCCGGGTTCCTGGTCTTCGCCCAGCCAGCTTTTGTAGGCGTCGTAGCCGTTCATGGCCACGTAGCCCTTTGACCCGTAGAAAATGTTTCCGATGGTGTTTTGCGGTCCGCGCCGCTTGCGTTTTGGTTCCTGGACGTTTCCGAGGGCCGCGGGGACCTCGCCGCCGCCGAACGCCGGCGTGCCGATTTCGGCCTCATGATTCGAGATCCAGTGGCGCACCTCGAACTCCAGCATCTTGCGTTTGCCATCCGGCAGATCGAATTCAAAGGCGCAGTTGAGCGTGTTGGGAGTTTCCTGGTCGTCGTCGAACATGAAGTGCCCGCCGACGGCAGATGCCTTGTTGGGAAATCCCACGCCCAGGCCCCAGCGCGCCACATCCACTTCGTGGATGCCCTGGTTGCCGAGGTCGCCGTTTCCGGTGTCCCAAATCCAGTGCCAGTTGTAATGGAAGCGGTTTTTGGTGAACGGCTTGAGGGGCGCCGGGCCTGTCCACAAGTCGTAGTGAACTCCCTCGGGCACGGGCGCTTCCGCGGCGTGGCCAATGGTGTTGCGCCACTTGAAGCACAAGCCGCGCGAAAGATAGAGGTCGCCGATCAATCCCTCGCGCATTTTCTGGATGCCTTCCTGGATGGCCGCGCCCGAGCGGCTGTTGGTACCGTGCTGGACGACGCGATTGTATTTCTGCGCGGCCTGGACCAGTTGCCGGCCTTCCCAGAGATTATGCGAGCAGGGCTTCTCGACGTACACGTCTTTGCCGGCCTGGCACGCCCAGATGCCCATCAGCGAGTGCCAGTGGTTGGGCACCGCAATCGAAATAGCATCAATTGATTTGTCATCAAGCATTTTACGAATATCAATGTAGGTAGCGGGCTTCGGCAGATTCATTCTTCCCATTTCGGCGAGGCGCTGGTTCAGCACGTTCTCATCCACTTCGCAGACCGCGGCGATCTCGACCGTGGGGAGCTTGGAATACTCCTCGACGTGCGCCCAGCCCTGGCCGTGCAGACCCACCACGCCCACGCGCACGCGGTCGTTGGCGCCGAAGACCCTCTCCGGGTGCGGCAGAAAGGTGAGGCCGCCGAGCGCGGCCAAGCCGGCCCCGGCGCGCGCGCCGCTTTTCAGAAAGTCGCGTCGATCGATCTCGTGGCCCATAATTGCTCCTCGCAAGAATTTTCCCAGAAGGGTTTGTCATTATACGCCTGTGGCTGGGGCGGGGATTCCGGATTTTCGCGCGTCTTCGCAAGTTCCTGGACCGTCGCCCCATAAGCGCGTTGACAGGCGTCGCCCTGTCTTCTATGCTGGGCCACCGTTTGCTGTCGGAAACGCAGTCGGATCTCTGCGGCAGGTCCTCCAACTGGAGGCACGGGTGCTCGAAACCGAGTTATTCAAGCTGCTCGAAGGCACCGCCGACGCCACGTTTGCCGTGGACGGCGAAGGTTTGATTTGCTCCTGGAACCGCGCCGCCCAGAAGTTGTTCGGCTACGCGGAGGAAGAGGTTCGGCGCAAATCCTGCGCGCAGCTCTTCCAGGGACTGGGGGCGCTGGGCATCCCGGTTTGTGGGGAGCCGTGCGACGTGCTCGAGTGCGTCGCGGCACACCGCGAAGTCCCAAACTTTGACCTGCACGTAAAGGCGCACTCGGGCCGACGCATCTGGCTGGACGTTTCCATTCTGGCTTTCCACGACGAGCGCACGCGCCACACGCTGGCCGTGCACCTGACGCGCGACCTGAGCCGGCGCAGGCACTCGGAAGAACTCACGCAAAAGGTCATCGGCCTGGCTAAACAGCTTGTTGACCTTCCCGGTAATGGCAGGCAGCCTGCGCCCGTCACGCCGCTGACCGAGCAGGAGCGCACTGTGCTGCGGCTGCTCGCGGAGGGTCGGCGGCCCGCGGAGGTGGCGCAGCGGTTGCACATCACCCCGCGCACCCTGCGCAACCACATTCATCACGCGAACCAGAAGCTGCGCACGCGTAATCGGCTGGAGGCCGTGATGCACGCCCTCCGGCGAGGGCTGATCTAGCCCGTCGAGTCCCTCCCCGCGAGCGCCGCGACTGTTCTCAAGTTGGTTCTCTCGACCCGATCCCCGCGCGAGACAAGTGTGCGTTGCGGAATGCGGCTGCGTCGCCGCGCCGCGAGAGCCGGAAGGAGTTAATCCATGCGATATTTCATGCGAGCTTGCCTGTTCATCCTGATCGCGTGTTCGTGCCTTTACGGCAAAGTCGTGGTTTTCATGCAGGAGGGATTTCCTGCCGTCGACAGCCGTGCGGTGCCGCAAGATGCGCTGCGCCGGGCATTCGACGGGCAGGAAATGGCTTTTGTGAATGGGGAAGAACTGAGCAAGGCGAGGGCGCTAGCCGGCGCGGACTTGCTCGTGCTGCCCTATGGCTCGGCATTTCCGGCGGACGATTGGCGCGCGATTCGGGAGTACCTGGAAGGCGGCGGCTGCCTCTTGAATATTGGCGGACGTCCGTTCTTCGTCCCCGTGCGGAAAGCAAATGGGAAGTTCGAAGCCGGACCTCCGGAGAACGCCTACGCGCGTTTCCTGGGGTTTCAGCACAGCTACGTGGCGCCGCAAAAAGACGCGGCCAAGTTTGCCTGGGCGGAGGGCTACGACTTCTTCCACGCCACGGAATTGCGGGCTTCCAAGGTCTTTGTGCTGGGTCACGGTTGGGATGTGCCGAGCGATTATCGCGGGCTCGGCTTTCTCCTGAACGCTCGCGGGGAGAAGGTTGCCGCGCCGGTCGTCGCCCAGGATTTTTCCCACCTCGGCGAAGCTGGCGAAGCGCGCCTGGGCGCGCGCGGCGTCTATTTGAATTTCGAGCCGGAAGAGGGTTATTGGTCCTCGACCGAAGGTGTCGCACTCATCCGCGATGCCGCGGCATATGCGCGGCAGGGCGCGACGCAATTCTCGCTGGCGATGCGCGACACGACGCTTGCCCCCGGAGAGATTCCTCGCGTGGAGGTTCACTTCCGAAACGCGCGGCGACAGCGGCTTGGCCAGCCACAAACAGGGAGTGTCCGTGTCGAGCTTGTCGCGGGCGAGAACGTCCTGGCGTCGGCACAAGTCAAGTGCTCCGCAGATACGGTGACGCAGGAAGTGGCATTTCAAAAAACTCTGTCACCGGGCCTCTACCGCATTCGCGGGATTTACGAATCCGAAGAGCATGGAGCGCCCGGTGAGTTCTACGAAACAGGCTTCTGGGTCAGGGACGAATCGCTACTACGCAGCGGGCCGCGCCTGGGCGTGAGCAATAGTTATTTCACGCTGGACGGCGCGCCCTTTCTGCCCTTCGGCACCAACTATTTCAGCACCGACCGCTACAGTCACGACCTCATCGCGCCCGGCAACGCCGCGGTGTGGGACCGCGATTTCGCGGAGATGGAGAAGCACGGCGTGACTTTCATCCGCACCGGTGTTTGGAACAACCACATCGAAATTATTGACCCGGTCACTGGCGCGGCCAACGAACATTTCCTGGGCAATCTCGAGGCTTTCCTGCTCTCCGCCGGCCGCCATCACATCCAGGTGCATTTCACCTTCTTCGCCTTCGACCCGCAGACCATCAAGCGCCATCCGGGCGAGGAATCGCTGCTGCGCGGTCCGGGGAGCAATCCCTACACCGACCCGGTGGCGATTCGCGCGGAGCAAAATTACATTCTTTCGGTCGTGAGGCGCTTCGCGGACGTTCCGTACTTGAGCTGGGACCTCATCAACGAGCCCAGCTTTTCCAATCCCCAGCGGTTGTGGATAGGGAACACGCCCAACAACGATCCTACGGAAGTCGCGGCATGGAACCGCTGGCTGGAGGAGCGTTACGGCAGCGTGGAAAAGCTGGCGGAGGCCTGGGGAGCAAGGCCAGAAGAACTGGGAAGCTTCGGCAACATTGCGCTTCCCGACCCGGGTGACTTGCGGGTGACGCGCTATGGCAATGCCCGCGAAGCGCGCGCCTTCGATTACAACCTGTTCGCGCAGGCGATGTTCGGCCGCTGGGTGGAGCAAATGGTCGCGGCCATCCGCTCGACGGGCAGCCGCCAGTTGGTGACCGTGGGCCAGGACGAAGGCGGCGTGACGGACCGCGTCCTGGGCCAGTTTTTCGGCGGCACGAGTATTGACTTTACAGTGAACCACACCTACTGGCGCGACGACGCGTTGCTGTGGGATTCCGTGGCCGCCAAGCGCCCGGGCAAGCCGAACCTGATCGGCGAAACCGGTTACCAGCCCGTGTGGAGGCCGGACAGTCAATGGCGCTACGATGAGTTGACCGGCTTCGGCTTGCTGGAGCGCAAGCTGGCGTTGGGTTTCGCGGCGGCCAACAGTGGGTCGTTGCAGTGGGATTGGTCCGAGGGCGATATCTTCGGAATCAAGCGCAGCGACGGCTCCGACAAGATCTGGGAGAACATGCTGCGCGAGATGGGCGACTTCGCGCGCAAGGCTGCCACTTACGCGAGCGAACCGCGCCAGCCGGAAGTGGCCATCGTTCTGCCCCAATCCCTCCAGCTTTCGGTTTTCAATTCGCTGGCGCTCGAAGCGCAGCAGACGTGCGTTCGGGCGCTCTACCAGTACGCGCGAGCCACGGCCTATGTGGTGGGCGAGTACCAGACCCAGTTGCTCGGCAATCCCAAGCTCGTCATCATGCCCTCGCCTTGGGTCTTCGACCAGAAGGCGTGGGAAGCGATTCTGGAAAAAGTGCGCGGAGGCGCGACGCTGCTCCTCTCCGGCGCGATCGACTGGGACGCGCATTTTCATGCGACCCCGCGCCTGCGGGACCTCGGCATGGACGCGCGAAGCGGATTGCTCAGCACGCGTGAGAACCTGCTCCAGTGGCCCGGCGGCAAGGCCTGGCTCAGTTATTCCGGCGAGAAAACCACTTTCCTCGAACGCGGATTTCTGCCTGGAGGCCAGACCTTCGCCACCCAGTCTCTCGGCAAAGGGACAATCCTGTACGTGCCCCTGCCGCTCGAACTCAATGACAACCTGAAGGCTATCGGAAACGTTTACGCAGATGCGCTGCGCCGCCTTGGCATCAATGCGGCCTACACGACGGATATTGACGATCCCGGCGTGTTGATCTGCCCCACGGAGTGGAAGGATGCGACGCTTTAT
>JAIQGA010000223.1 GCA_020072925.1 Terriglobia bacterium
ACGGGGAAATTCCCTTCCGCCATCCGCTCCACCACAAGCTGGTTGTCCACCTTCACGAACGTGAAGCCTTCGCCGCTCAGGAGGCGGTGAAATTCGTTGTAGAATCTTGACGGCGCGTCCGTGAGCGGAGAGACGAACGAGCATGATCTCCACGTCGTCGTGTCCCTGTCCGGGTGCGCGAGCTCCCTGTACGTGATCAGGTCCCTCCCGTACTCCCGGCCCAGTGCGGATTCCGGATTGATCCCCTGCCAGTAGCCGTTCAGCGCGTGCCAGACGCCGACGTCTTTCAGGTGATACTCCTCCTTCAGCGTCCGGATGACGTTCCGGAAACCGTGGGGGAATTTCGCCGTGTCCGGGCGGAACGAATTCAGCTTGCTCCCGGTCTGGTCGAACCAGCCGTCGTCCACCAGAAACCACCCGACGGGGAATCCCGCGTCGCGGAAATTCTTGAGGCGGGTGATGGCGTGGGTGCGCGCCGAAACCGTGGCCGGGCGAACCGCCATTTGCCCGCGCGCTTCGCCCTCGGCGCGTTTCAAATAAAGCGCCGCGGTCAGCGGATGGCAGCCCTTTCCGACCAGGGAACCGCCTCCGGAAAATTTCCAGATGCCGTAATACGGCGAGTGCGAACCGCTGTGCGATTCGTCCCCGATGATCCAGAGGACCTGGCCGCCGCTCTTGGCCAGAATCTCGCGCTCCTTCTGGATGGCGGGCGCGTAGACCCAGTTCTCCGCGTAGCAAAGGCGCCTGCTGGCGGCGCGCGCCGCGGCCAGGATGCGGTCGCAACTGGCCATCGCCTCGCGCAGCATCGCGTCCTTCGGGAACCTGTCGCCGCGGAAATCTTCCTTGCCGGGACCGTAGTAGCCCGTGAAAGGTTTTTCGATAATCACGTGCTTGCCGCGCCTGAACGCTTCAACGGCCAGCGGCTCGTGCGTCGAGCCCGGCGTGCAGAGGTCGATGACGTCAACGGCATCGCAGAGCGCCTCGAACGAGGCGAAGGCGCGAATGCCGCGTTCGCGCGCGAAGGCCTCGGGCGATTCCGCGCCCTTGGCCGTCACGCCCACCACTTCGACCGGCACGCCGTAGACGCGCCTGTATCCTTCCCAATGAAAACGTGCCGCGAAGCGCGCTCCGACCAGACCGACCCGAAGACGTCCTGCCATTTCCCACTCCTGTGTACAACGCGACTGAAATTGGGGCGGCGCCGTACCACGGGCGTCCCGCCCGTGGACACCGGCACGGCCGAGACGGCCGTGCTACCCGAGGCCGAGAGGACTCGGCCTTGACGCGGGCGCCAAGAGGGAGGATTCTATCACCCCGCGGAACGAATCGGATCCCATCTTCACGGGTGCGATTCTGCCGGGAGGAGTCCGCCATGATGCCATCTTCGCGACGCCATTTTCTGAAGCAAACCGCGCTCGCGGCAGCCGGAGCGATGGCCTGGAACTGTGCGGCGTGGCCGCTGCCCTCGGGCCCGGACCTGCAATTCCCCACGGAGCCGCGCGCCCGCCTGGCCGTGGCCTCGTGGCCATTCCGGGACATCATCTCCAGCCCCAACAACCGCTGGGCGCATCACCCGCAGAAGCCCGGAATGGACCTGAAGGATTTCGCCGCCATGGTGGTGCAGAAGTTCGGGCTGCACAATATCGAGCCGCTCGGCGACCACTTCCGCTCCACGGACCTTGACTACGTGCGCGAAGTGCGCGCCTCCACCGAAAAGGCCGGAGCGCGGATCGTCGATATTCCTGTGGATCTGCAGGAGAGCTTCTACGACCCCGATCCCGCCGGCCGCGAGAAGGCCGTCGCCACCGCGCGGCAGTAGGTCGATATCGCCGTGGCGGCGGGCTCGCCCAGCGTGCGGCTGCATATCGCCGGCGTCCGCAACGTGAAGCCGGACGTCGACCGCGCCGCGGAGAGTTTGAAGCACGTGGCCGCGTACGCCGAGGAAAAGCAGGTCTTGGTGAACCTCGAAAACGACGACAACACCACCGAAGACCCGTTCTTCATCGTGAGCGTCATCGAGCGGGTCAAGAACCCCTGGCTGCATGCCCTGCCGGACTTCTGCAATTCCATGCTCACCCACGACCAGGCGTTCAACAACCGGGCGATGCAGACCATGTTCAAGCACGCTTACAACATCGCGCATATGAAGGACTCGGAGGTGGGCGACGGGGGCAAAGTCTATACCGTGGACGTGGCCCGATGCTTCGCCATCGCCAAGGCCGCCGGCTATCGCGGCTACTTCTCCATGGAATGGGAAGGGGCGGGCGAGCCCTTTGCGGGCACGCAAAAGTTGATCGACGAGAGCCTGAAGGATCTGGCCTAGCGGATTGGTCGGACAGCTTATCGGCGGTGCGTGGTGCGCTCACCAGAGCCCGCCGGCGTCATTAGTGACCTGCTGTTTTATGCCGACGACGTTGACGGTTTCCGGTGACACTCAAACAAACATGGTGAACTCAAAAGTAGTCTGAACCCTCCATTTATCAGATCAATAGAGTCCGGATTCGGAATGCCAACTGAGGTGCGCACCCTTCAATCTGGTCCAGTGACCACCTTTGCTCATAGCCAGACCGGTCGGACGCATCGCGGGGAACTGATGCTAATCGCGAAGGCCCACACTGTATTCCTTCTGGCGTGTTTATGCCTTGCCGCAACGTTCTTGGGGAGGGGGAATACGAGCTTGGCATTTGAGGTCCCAACTCTACCGAATGGCCCACGCGCACGGTCTGAGGCGAGCGCGAAGCAGGGACAACAGAAAGTGGCGGGACGATGGCGGGAGGCGCCTGCTTGGCAAGTTGATCTTCGCTCATTGGGCATCGCGCGCGTGCAAGGTGGCAAAGAAGTACCGCACAGTGGACGGGCTTCCCAATCAATCTTTTTCTCGACACACCATACACTGGTCGTGACCTTCCATACGAGAGAAATACCTGCGACGGCCCCGGATCATGCCGGCCGGAGCGGACCCTGGCCATCGCGACTTCAAGCCCTGTTCCTTGACGCCAATAACGGCCAAGTGAGAACTACAAGAGAGTGGTTTCTGCCGACTGGCGAGGGGTCCATCATACCCACCGCGCATGGCAAGCTCGTCCTCATCACGCCTGACCACATCGTGCTGTACTCTTCAGAACTGGAGCCTTTGAAGGAACTCTGCCTGCCGCCACCAGGTCTCCAAAACGCCAGCCTCGACGAAGTGCGTCATTCTCCAAGAGGCAAGTCCATATTGCTTGTCTACCGCAGTACGGACGACTTGGACCAAACCAGAGGGCCCGTGGGCCGAGGTCGGTACGACTTTGTATCGATTGATGCTGGAACTTTGTCTGTGGTCCGGACTTGGAAAGAGAACGGCTGGGAAAACACCTGGCAGGGGCCAGAGCCCATCAATAGCTTGGGTGGTAATGTCGATGAAATTTCAGATGACGGAATTCTGCGACACCTGGGTGGTGCGATTATCCTTCGGAAATTTGACGAGTCGTGGCGACTGGCCTGTTATTTGCGACCCTACTGCGGTCGCGCAAGGTTTGTGGATAACCAGACACTCATGCTGCGCTTTCGCCAAACCCCAGGCCCGTGGCGGGAAAACTCAATCGGGCTGCTTGGAACTGATGGGAGGCTTCAGTTTGCGCAGCAGCTTGGATACAAGGAAAACGATCGGCTCGGCCCGATAGCAGTGTCGGCTGACGGTCACAGATTCGCCATCCTCCTTTACAGGCTGGAAGGGGAAATCGACTTCGCCGATTACCACATTCGCTCCCCACACACCACGCTGCAGTCCATCCTCGTTTACGACATTCCGAGTCGTCACTGGCTTTTCGGTTTGGAAGCCAACAAGAAGATGAGCAGGTATGAACCGGCGCCCGGCGGTTTCTTCGAGCTGCCAGAGTACGCCCTCTCTCCGGATGGCTCCCTCATGGCCATCCTCGCAGATGACTCGGTCCAGGTGTATCGTTTGCCTCCTCCCTGTTCCGGGTCTGCAGCCGCCAAGTAGTCGGGATCGGCGCATGTAAGCATGTAGCTCCCTCGTGTCGATACAAAACAAGCCGCCGGCTCGCCGCAGGGAGGCTGCACGCTTGATTTGCCTTACCTGGCCCGGCGAAGGGCGGCGGTTTGGGCAGCGGGGGCTAGCGCGCGAGCCGCGACCTCAGCGCGGAGCAGTCTGGCCTCGGTAGGGGTAAAACGTAAGTACCTCTGGGTGGCGAGTCGCATTTCATTTTGGCCCCAGTGGGCGCGCATGAGTCCCGTTAGCGTGTGCCGGGTGGTGCGAAGCAGGAGATGGCCGATTTCGTGCGCCATAACGCACCCCAGGACATAATCCTCCTCGCGATCCGTGCCTACCCTTTGAGACTCGCTTTCAACTTCCGACCAGGAGATGTACGCCCAGGAACTTCGCGCCCCCTCTTCGGGCACCGCGGCAAATCCCAGAGCGTGAGTGTGGCGACGATGCACCGCGGCCCACTCTTCCGGGGACAGGATACTCAGGAACAGATCGGCGGGCTTGCAGTCGCCCTGCGAACTCACGGCCATGTGCCCGTCTTTTGCCGCGGGAAGATAATTGACCCAGCGGACTTCCAGGCCGACGCGACGAAAGATGCAGCTCGCCTCGTCCTCGCCTTTGGCAAGGTGGCCGCTCGATACGTGCGCGTAGTTGAAGACGCGCAGCGTAACCGTGCGACCCTTTCCTGACTCCACGGGCGGCGAAGAAACTTGAGCCGCATCTTGCGTCTCGCTTTGCGCGCAGCCCAGACTGGCAATTAGCAATGGGATTCCAAAAACCACCCGCTGAAGCTTTCGCATGGGGTTCCGCTCGCTTCTGAAAGTTCGGCGGGTTGGTGAGGTATGGCCTCCCGGCGAGGGCTTGCATTTGGGGAGAGAACACCTCTAGAATCGCGGTGGGGTTAAATGAAAAACGTGGCCCGACCAGGGCTCGCGCTTTTCCCCGGGGCTGTCGTCGTCCAGGCCGCCAAAACCGAGGCGACGCCAGTCCATTTAACCCCACTTACTTTATGCCGTGCCCTCGTTTCTTAGACGATGGCTCGGGGTTTCCGTCACCCATTCGCAGGTGTCATTTCCTGAATCTCCTGTAACTCTCAAGAGGCCCGACCTTGCATCCCCCAGAAGTCTAATACGCGAAGAAGCGGCCCAATGTTTCAGGACGTTCATCGGCGTGCCGATCCTACGCAGCGGAGTATTCCAGACGGCGTGGCGTTGTCCGTATACCAATGGCGACGAGCCTGCAGGGAAGTGGGTTGGTCTGAGATGCCAGGTGTCAGGCGCCACGTGGGGTTGTCGACGAAAAAAGTTGCACTTGACTTTCCGGTAAGAAGGTCTAGAGTGTAGCGAGGAGTAAAAGCGAGTTGCGCCGCAGTGCCGGGCGGCCGCCCGCGACGGGCGCGGCCGTTGGTCGAATGGTGAAAGTGGCGAAGCTCCCCCGCGTTGAGTACGCCACTGCGGCCTGGAAAAACTCTTCGACCCGACTAACCTCCGCGCTCCGCTACGGCGGGCGGGAAGGGGGTTTCCATGTTTCAGATGATTGATGAGGAGAAAGGCAATTCCAAGGATAAGAAGATGCTGCTGATGAAAATCGGTGTCTTCATTGTGGCCTTGGCGGCCTTGGGCGGAGTGGTATACTTCTTTGCGTTTGTCTCCTACTGAGCTGCGGCGCTACGAACGGGGCAGGGGGAATTCCTCAGCGACCAGGCGCTGCGCGTCGGTGCCTGTGTGTATCTTCCCCTCAAGCTGCGCATCCTCCACAAATTGAAGGATCTTCTTGAATAGCGGGCCGGGCGTGTACCCTCGCGCGATAAGGTCGTCGCCACGCAGCAGGGGTGCCGGCTTGATCTCCTGCGGCGGCGTCTCGGCGAGCATGCGCCGCGCCAGTTCGTAATTCGTCAAATCGCCGTGGCTGGCCAGGCAATCCAGCCGGTGCAACTCCAGGTGCTCGCTGAAATGCTCCATGCGCAGGAAGCGAAGCTGCGTGGAGCGCCGCATCTGCGGGAAATCCTTGAAACGCAGGTGATGGCGCACGAGTTCCACCACCCGCTCGGTGTCGCGCGCGGAGAGTCGCAGCCGGCCGCAGATTTCGCGCGCCATGCGCGCGCCCACCTCCACGTGATGGTCGAAGCGAATGCGTTCGCGAACCGTGAAGGTGGGTGGCTTGCCGACATCGTGAAGCAAGACGCCCAGCGCCAGCGCGGGTGAGGAATCACGAAGTCCCTCGAGCATCAGGAGGGTGTGGACCCAGACGTCGCCTTCGGGATGAAACTCCGGCGGTTGCGCGACGCCCTGCATCCGCTTCACCTCCGGCAGCACTTCCGCGAGCAGGCCGGTCTCGTCCAGTAGTTCGAAGCCTCGCCGCGCGTTCCCTTCGGTGAGAATCTTGAGGATTTCATCGCGCACGCGCTCGGCGCTCACCTGATGAATTTCCGCCGCCAGGCTTTGGATGGCCTCGCGCGCCGCGGCGTCGAGCGCGAATCCCAGCCGCGCCGCAAAACGCACCGCGCGCAGCATGCGCAGGCGGTCCTCGCTGAAGCGCTCGAAAGGGTCGCCAATCGTCCGCAGGCGGCGCGCGCGAATGTCGGCCTGCCCGCCCACGTAATCCAGCACCTGGTTGCGCAGGGGATCGAGCAGGAGTCCATTGATGGTGAAATCGCGGCGGCGGACGTCGGCCTCGGCGCTGGGAGCAAAGCGCACTTCGTCGGGGTGGCGACCGTCCGCGTAGCGCCCGTCACTGCGGTATGTGGCCACTTCCACGTTGCCCGCCTCGCGCGGCACAATCACCACACCGAATTGCGCGCCCACGGTGAGGCTCTCAGGGAAGAGTTCCACCACCTGGTCGGGACGAGCGTTCGTGGCGATGTCAAAATCCTTGGGCGGGCGGCCCATCACCAGATCGCGCACGCACCCGCCCACCAAGTAGGCCTCGAAACCCGCCGCCGCCAGGCGGCGCAGGATCTCCACCGCCGCATCGCGTTTGTTGTCCATCCCCGCTATTAGAACTGATGTTGGAATGCTTGCGCAAGGAGAGTCAGGGGGAGCTCGCGGCAAGGTGACCCGAAAGACTCTGCCGCGACAGATCATCCGGGAGGGGAAACGGGCCGCCTAACAGCCCGGAGGATTCAGTCGGCTTCGAGATGGTAAATTGAGACCCGGTTGAACTCGACCCATTTGCCGCCGTTTTTCTCATTGTCCGTCGCCTGGGTCTTCAACCAAACGCGCATGGAGTTTCTCTGCGGTTCCACCTTCGTCTGGGACTTCGGTGTGACCACCAGACTCTGCAAATCCCTGGGCACATCATCGGGCTTCGCCCAGGAAAGGCGGAAATACACATAAAGCGGCGCGAAGACCAGTTTGGGCGGGCAAACCAGCGTGAGCACAGGGTTGGGCAACTGGGCCTCCCATTTGATGACGGCGCACTTGATTTCTGAGTGGTTCTTGCCGTTGGGTGTCTTCGGAAGGTCCTGAAGCGTCCTTTGGTTCAACCGCTCTTTGAGGCCCTCGCCATCCAGGTTGGTCCCGGTCGGGCTGTATCCGGAGACCGCTGGGACGGCGCCGGGCCTGCCGACAAGCGGCAAGCTGGTGAGGACCGTCGAGTCTTTTTTTGCCGGATTGCTTTGCTCCGCCCAAGCCATGCCCAAGCTGAAACTCGCAGACACTCCCGCCAGAATGAAGACCCTGACCGCGCGAAAAAAGCATTCAGTGTTCATACTTCACCTCGTTGCGCGCGGGACCCAAAACCGTCACTCTCCCCCAGGGCAGAACGGTCTCTCCGGCCTCAGTCCGCTGCCACGTCAACCGCCACTTGGCTGAAGATGAACCACTCCTCCCGCTCCTTGCCGTGCCCCTTACGGCGAGTAGGTAGCTTCACCGCCGCCCCCGCTCTGGCTGCTTTGTCCTGGGCGGGGATCCGGACCTTGGTCGGGATGTTGGATCTGGCCACGACATCCTCAGCCCTCGTCGGAACCCTTTCCGTGCTTTCCCAGGATATGCGGAGGTACACGCGGACAGGCGAAAGGGCGTCTGCAGGTGGGCAGGTTAAGTCCAGTGTGGGCACCGGAGCACGCGTCCAACCCAAGACCGTGCAACTCACCTCCCCGGACCTTTTTGGATATTCCCGAGGGGATTTCTTCGCGCGTTCAGGAGGGACACCGCGTAACGCCCGCTCCCGAGTGGAAAGCTCATCCGCCGAGGTACGCCTTTGCGGCATGGGCAAAGGAACTCGATGGTATTGCGCGGCGTTCGTGCGCACTGCGCAGAAACTCCCGGCGCACACCACTAACCAGAACGCCCTGGCCCGGAAGACTTGGCGCGCCGAATGCATTATGCGACCTGCTTTGAACTAGGCGACGGCCCGTAACTCCGTTTGACGCAAGTTGCTACACGATTTGGGATTGCTCAACCGACTGCTGGGATCAGTGCAGTGGGCCTGGCGCGACAGGGAGTTTTTGGCCGATCATCGATGGGGCGTCGGACTCACTACGGTGAGCGCAGCACTCTCCATTCCAAAATATCCAGGGAGAAGCCATTCAGTCAGAAGGGAAGATATATCCGAGGGGATACGCCGCCATTCGGACAATTTATCCCAATCGACGGCGCGTCATTTCTCCCGACCGAGGAATCTGCGCTTTTTGCGGAGTTTGGGGCGTTCGGCGCGTTCGAGCGAGCGCGCCAGTTGCACGGACTCGAATCCAAAGCGGTCGCGCAATTTGTCGGCGGCCTGGAGTATCTGGTCCAGCTTCTCATGGTGAGGCGCGTCCAATAGGCTGCGCTGGAAGACCTCGCGTTCCAGGTTCGAGGCGCGCACGCCCAGCAAACGAATCTTCCGCCCTGCGGTCCAAGCGCGGTCGAACAGGCGCAGCACATTTTCGAAAATCACGGAGTCGAGATGTGTGGGCTCGTCGAGCGTCACATCGCGAGTGAGTGTGCTGAAATTCTCGTAGCGCAGCTTCAGCCCCACCGTGCGCGCGAAAAGGTTGTGATCGCGCAGCCGCCGCGCTACAAGCTGGGCGAGATAGGAAAGTGTTCGTTCGAGTTCGTCCGCGTCGCCGGTATCCACCTCAAAGGTGGTTTCATGACTGATCGACTTCGGCTCTTCCTCGTACCGGTAAGCGTCGATGTCCTCGCCGCGCGACTTGATGGAGAGCCACTCGCCGAATTTCCCGAAGCGCTCGCGGAGTTTCGCTTCCCCCATCTGCTGAACATCGCCGATGGTCGTGATGCCGAGCGAGCGGAGCTCCGGCTCCGTAACCTTGCCGATTCCGGGCATGCGACGGATGGGCAGCGGCGCCAGAAACCGCGCCTCGCACCCCGGGAAAACGTAGAGCAGGCCGTGAGGCTTGGCCTGGTCGGAGGCGATTTTCGAGACCAGGTGGGATGTCGAGAGCCCGCCGGAACAGTTGAGTCCCGTGCGCTCTTTCACCGTGCGCACCAGGCGGTCGGCGCCGCGAAACGCCGAGCCGTGCAGCCGCTCCGTGCCCGTCAGATCGAGGTAGGCTTCATCCACTGAAACCATTTCGACCACCGGCGTGAAGTCGCTGAAGATGCGATAAATCCTTTGCGAGTAAACGTGATACTTCTCGTGATGCCCGCGCAGGAAGATGGCGTGCGGGCAGAGCTTTTTGGCCGTGCGAATCGGCATCGCGGAGTGCACGCCAAACTTGCGCGCTTCGTAACTGCACGCTGCGACGACTCCGCGCCCGTCGGGGTCGGCGCCCACAATCACCGCCTTCCCGATCAGCGAAGGGTCTTCCAATTCCTCCACCGAAACGAAGAAGGCGTCCATGTCGACGTGTAGGATGTGTTT
>JAIQGA010000224.1 GCA_020072925.1 Terriglobia bacterium
CGTATCGAGTCGCGGCCAACGACGCCCGCGCGGGGTGAAGCGCAAGATGAGCAACTTCCCACTGCGCCCTCGCGCGACTTGCAGCAGTGTGCGGATTGAATTCTCAGAATGCATTAAAATTGTAAAGTGAACAGTATTAATTCTAGCCTCCTTGCCACCATCGATTGTACACCCGCCGCGTTATTGTTTCTCTTGAGCGGAATCTTCTTGGTGACTCGCTAGACTGCAGTGGGTAGCGAGACAGAAGGAGGCAGACGGTGGACAGCTGACAGGAGTCGGGGTCCGCGAGACGGAAGGCAGAATGCAAAACAGGAGGAAGACGAACTGTCAACTGTAGACTGTCGACGGTCGACTTCTTCTAAGGGATCCTTTTTTAGGAACGAAGCCAAGAAGCCATTGAAAATAAAGGACGACTCGAGGAACGAAGCCAAACGAACCCAACAGACGCCCCCTCGAATCCAGCTATCCTAAACAAACAAAAGCAGATAATCGAACAGGAAGCGAAGCCAAAAAACGCCCGCCTGATTCTGTAAGTATATAAATACACTTGGCTTAGTCATCTGGAAAGATGACGTCGGATGGACTGACAAAACGCTTAGGTAAAGCCCCAGCTTCCGCCACTCGCGTGCGGCCTTGCTGGCTCTGCCCAGGGGTCAGGCGTCACCGCGCCGCTGCGGCGACGCCGACCTGCTTGAGCACCAGGTCCACCAGAGCGGCGATGAACTTCGGCGATTCGTTGAGTCCCGAGGTGCTCTCGAACCGGTGGAATCCCAGCCGCTCCGCCAACTCGCGGCCCTCGATGGCGATCTCGTGCAGCGTCTCCACATGATCGGAAACGAAGGAAATGGGAATGACCAGCACGCGTTCCGCGCCGCGCGCCGCCACCTCTTCCAGCGCCTCGGCCATGAACGGGCGCACCCAGCGGCCCGGGCCCGAGCGGCTCTGGTAGCAGAGGCTGTGCGGGTTCTTCCACCTGCCGCGTTCCATCACCAACTTGACCGTGCCTTCAATCTGCGTCTGGTAAGGATCGCCGCCCTGGATGACGCTCACGGGCACGCTGTGCGCGCTGAAAAGCAGGTGCACATCCTCGGGCGTGTGCAACGCCGAGCCATTCGCCCGCCGCAGCTTTTCCAATCCTTCCTGAATTTTCTCCACCACCGCGTCCAGATAAAGCGGATGATCGTAGAACTCCCGGATGACTTTCTGGTCCTTCGCCAGGTCCGGCGGCAGGCGGCGTCGCCACTCGTTCAAACTGCTGCCTGTGGTCACCAGCGAGTATTGCGGATAAAGCGGCAGGAGCACCAGCGGTCGCAGGCGCTCTTCCTGGACCAGTCGCACCGCCTCTTCGGTCAGCGGATGCCAGTAGCGCATGGCCACCACCACACGCGCCTCCAGCGTCTTGCATAGTTCTTGCTCGAGCGCCCGCGCCTGGCGCTCGGTAAGTTCGCGGATCGGCGACTTGCCGCCAATCTCCGCGTAGTGCTTTTGCACTTTCTTCGCGCGCTTGGAGGAAATCAGGCGCGCCAGCGGCTCGCGTGCCAGGCGCGCAAAGGGAAAGTCGATGATGTCGGGATCCGAAAAAAGGTTGAAGAGAAATGGCTCGATCGCTTCGAGCGAGTCCGGCCCGCCGAGCTGGAAGAGCACGACGCCAAGTCGCTCGGCGTTGTCCGAGTAAGGATGATGCATCGCGGTCTCGTAGCCGGAGGGCCGGCTCCTTCTCGGCACGGTTCGCGCCGCCGCATACTTCCCCCTGCAGCGCTCCGCGCCCGGCGGCGAAATCTGCTCTGGGAGATCCAACCCCGTTCAGAAAACCATCGTACACGGCTTGGCGCTGCATCGGCAAGAAAATCCTGCGTGCTGGACGCGGCAAGCCATCGCGTCTTGATCAGATTTAAGACGTGAAAGCGGTCCAGGACAAGCCTTGGCTGAACGCGCGGTGCGCGATTCTCAGAGAGGGCTGGCCACTGCAGACTCGCGTGAAATGCGTGGGGGATCACGGCGTAGCCGGGGAATTGCTCAAGAAAAGATGAGAGGGCGCGAAGCACAGCCGCCTTTGGGGGAAGGGTCGGGTGTGTGCTTCACGCCCTCTCAAGCTTGTTCTGCAGCCCCACCCAACGAACCGGCAGGGAGAAACCTGCGGAATCCTCAGTGCTTATCCGTTTCCGTCTTGCCTTCTTCGCTGGCAGGCACAGGCTTCTTCGAATTGGTCACCTGCGTCGAGGCGCCGGCAGCATGGTCGCTGTTCGCGGAAGCACTGGTGTGCGTCGCCGCTACCGCCAAACCGGGCGCCGTCGTGAGCCCGGTGTTGGTCTGGGCTCGAGTATTCATGTGTTCAGAAGCGGTTGCATTCGCCGAGGCCCTGTGACTTCCCGCTTGGACCGAAGCATGTTCACCCGATTCCTCCTTTGCCGATGCGGCGCCCTTGGTCGTGGCCGTCGCAAGACCCGGCGCGGTGGTGAATCCGCGGTTCGTGTCAGCACGCATGTTCATGTTCTGAACGGCGTCGGCGCGATCCAATCCCTTTAGTGTCGCGCCCTTATTCGAGCGCATCTTGGCCGTAGCGCGAGCCGAAGTGGAATTGTGGGTTTTCGTGCTCATGCTTGTGTGGCGCGTGTTGGCGCCCAGCATGCTGGTACTTCGGGCAGACATCGCCCCACCACTACCGACCCGTGATCCGTGTTGCGCCCAGGCTGGCACAGCGAGCCACAGGGCGATTGCACATCCCATAACAATTGCGAAGGACTTCTTCATGGTCTCAGACGCCTCCTATTTGCGTGACTTCCCCTTTTGTCCGACCGCACGGCCCATTCCAAACGGGCTCAAGGTCTTTCCCAACAAATAGCGTCGGTGGAATCAACAGGTTAGCAGAAGGACAGGCGTCGGCTTGGGCTGCTTTCGAGAACCCTCGGAGCGTAATTCTTACATTCAATTGGGACGAATCGAACTTCCTCAGGCGCGCACACCGTGGCGTGTTCAGCTTCATTGAGCGATTCGGGAGGGCGCTTGTTGTCGAGAGTAAAGCGACCGATCATTGACCGCATGGTGAAGAGGTCGTCGCGGAGGCGAACTTCGTGCGCGAGGGCGAACGTTCTTTGGTAATGCGGTACCGCGATCGAAGCCAGTAGCAGGATGATGGCGACCACGAGCATCATTTCGAGGAGAGTGAAGCCTTGAGGAAGTGCTCCGCCTTCGGTTCTTAGTCCTGGCTGGTGGAGGAGGGTGGGGTAGCTGCAATGTCTTGGTGTTCTCTCATGCGTGACGCACCGATAATCACCCGTAGTTGCTTGTGGAATACGAATCGAGCAAAATGTTGCGGATCTACACCGCACTGAGCTTGAGGTGCTGTCATCCATAGTCGCTCTCTGCGCCGCCGCTCACGAAGCTATGGAGCCGCCCCTCCGCGTCCCAACTGTAGGTGTTCACCGCGTCGGCGGTCATGTCGCCCGCCGCGACCATAACATCGCCATGTGACGTATCCACGCCGCTCGCAGACCTCGAAGGTCTGCGCCAGCCGGCGAAACTTCTGCGACACTCCCCGCCGAGCCAATAGACCGGCCCCTGCGCTGCCTCACTCATCCCATTGGCTCTTCCAATACGTCGGCGCAACTTCGCGACTATTCTGCCAGAGGGCCGGGGCCATCTCCCTCGCGTCCCTGCATCCCCGAACCTTGGTCAAGCAGCCGAGATTTATTGAGTAGGCTGCACTTCGTTGTGCTGCTGTCGCGGCCGCGTCCATTGTGACGATTGTCTTCACGAGGTTCAGATGCACCATAAATGGGCGCTGAAACGGGCTCTTGCGAAATTCTTCGACATAGAAAACGGTTGAGCCTTCGACAGTGCTGAACAATTGCAGCGCACGGAAACACAAATGATTGTCTTTAACATAGACAGTGGCGCCTAAGCTTGTCTGGGGAGAGAGAAGAAACCAGTGCAGCCAGCGGTTCTCAAAGGTGAAATCGACAACAGATGCACCGGGGCCACAAGACGAACCGGCATCGCTCCTCGGCCCTTTACGCCACTTCCCATGGTATTTGTCAACAAGCGATGCGACTTCTTGGAGTTCAGATTTGCCAACTTCAAGTTCCACTAAGTCTCCCATGAACTTGCCAGCCTCAATTCTGACGCTTCGTGCTCGGTAAAGGGCTGCCACTCCGAGCGCTGCCCAAGCCCCCACCAATACCAGAATCCTTACGATCGCCTTGGGAAGCAGTGTTCGTGTGAAGGCCATATGGAAAAATCTCCTCAGACGCAATTAAGAACACGGCCGGCTGGCGCAGACCCCGGTTCTGTGGGGTCTGCGATCCCAGGGGACTCTCTTTCGGCCGGGGATCGTCGAGAGTATACCCCACGGCACCATGCCCTTCTACCAACGCCTTTACGCCCCGGGCCATCTCCAATTCATCACCACCAGCACCTACCGCCGGACGCCCGTCTTCCTCTCCGAGCGCTTCTGACGTTGTTTTGTCCAAATGCACAACAATCCGGTGAAGCGCGGCCTGGTCCGTTCTCCGGGAGATGGGCCGTGGTCAAGCTGGAGGTTCAACCTCTGGCAGGATGCGTCGCTCCGCATGGACCGGCTGGACTGAGCCACGTCATTCTACAGTTCCCTCCGAAATCGCAGACCCCCAACTGCCGGGGTCTGCGCCAGCCCGCGGGTGCGCAGATGGAAGGGTAACTTATGAGGTCTGATAATCACTCTAAACTTATCTATATGAAGAATATCCAACATATGAATGGATCGAAGCCGCGCGCCTCACTCGCTCGCTGCGGGAGTTGCACCACAGCGGACATTCACTCTACAATCCCCCTCAGCGTGCTGAGTGAAACCGCCGTTCGCCAACTCCTGGCGCCTTTCGAGCTGGAGCTCGATTCCGTCCAAATGCGCCAACTGCTAACCTACCTCGAGCTCCTCATGCGCTGGAACCGGCGGATCAACCTCACGGCCATCCGCGATCCCGCCACCTGCGTCACGCGCCACTTCGGAGAGAGCCTCTACGTGCGGCGCCACCTGGAGTTGCAGGGGACGCTGCTCGACATCGGCAGCGGCGCCGGATTCCCGGGCCTGGCCTTGAAGATTGTCTTCCCCGAGCTCGCCGTGACGCTTCTCGAGCCCATCGCCAAGAAGCGCGCCTTTTTAAAAGAAGTGGCGCGTGCCTGCGGTTTCGATCGCTTGGAAGTGCTTGGCGAGCGACTGGAGGACTTCGCGCCGAAAGCGCCAGACCGTGCCTTCGACGCTGCCACCGCGCGTGCAGTGGGCAAGTTAGATAAGCTCGTTCCGCTGGCGGCCCGTTGCCTCAGGGCTGGCGGCCGACTGCTGCTCTGGCTGAGCCGCGAGCAGGCCAAGGACTTGGGGATGGGACAATTCGGGTGGGGACGACCTATTGCCTTGCCCCTCAGCCGAGAGGGTGAGATTTGGGTCGGCACGAATCAGCCGTGGTCATCCCCAGTCCAATTGTCAAACTAAGCACTGTATAATCAACATTATACAGATAAAGCCATGCGTGCTCATGGGCCTCCTCACGGATGTTCCACGTGGAACATCCCGGCAACTACACCAATCAGTTGCTCGGTAGAGCTCACTCGCGTGACTTCCATCTCAATTCGCAGCGGATTCCTTGCCAGTTCAATTCCTCACGTTCCACGTGGAACATCCCGCAGATTCCCTTGCGCTAACGGCTGGCCTCTGATAGATTCTCGTCAAACTTAAGGGGGTCGAGTTCGTTGGGTCGAGTCATCGCCATCGCCAATCAAAAAGGCGGCGTAGGTAAAACCACAACTGCCATCAATTTGGCGGCGGCGCTTGCCCAACAGGATATGTGGACTCTCCTCATCGATTGTGACCCTCAAGCCAACACCACTGCCGGCCTGGGATTCGTCAAAGACCCCTCCCGCCGCACGCTTTACCACGGTCTGATGCTTGATGTTCCGTTTAACGACTTGGTGCTGAAGTGTGGCATCGAGGGACTGCACGTCATACCGTCTGAGAAGAATCTGGTAGGCGCAACCATCGAGCTCGTGGACCAGAAAGAACGCGAACAACTGCTTCGCCGCCGCCTGGACGGCCTCCGCGGCCAATTCAATTTTATCATCCTAGATTGTCCACCGGCGCTCGACCTGCTTACCCTGAACGCGCTCGTGGCGGCGGACTCCGTGATCGTCCCCGTTCAGTGCGAGTACTTCGCGCTCGAAGGCGTCTCCGAGCTGCTTGACACTCTGATCCGCATTCGACGCTCTCACAACCCCCACCTGGCCGTGGAAGGAATACTGCTGACGATGTTCGATGAGCGGACCAACCTCTCGCACCAGGTTCGCGACGATTTGCGCGATTTCTTTGGCGACCAGGTTTTTGCGACCGTGATTCCGCGCAATGTTCGTCTCGCTGAGGCCCCCAGTTTCGGCAAACCAATCTTCCTCTATGATCCTGATTGTAAAGGAGCTACCAGCTACCTTGAGCTGGCGCAGGAGGTCATCAGCCATGACCAGAAAGGCGTTGGGACGCGGACTTAACGCGCTCCTACGGACCGTCGAGGCCACCACCACGGGACTCGAACAGATTCCCGTCGACCAGATCGAGCCAAACCCCTTTCAGCCGCGACGTCAATTCGCCGACGAAGGGCTGAAGGAGTTAGCGGAATCCATCCGCGGGAGTGGGGTTGTCCAACCCGTGCTGCTCCGTCCGGCACCCGGCCAGGAGGGGCGTTACCAACTGGTGGCTGGCGAGCGCCGCTGGCGCGCCGCCAAGCTGGCCGAACTGGAGTCTGTTCCTGCGGTCGTTCGGCCCCTTGGAGACCGCGATGCATTAGAGTTTGCCTTGACCGAAAACCTCCTCCGCGAGGACCTGAATCCTCTCGAAGTTGCCCACGCCTACCAGGCTCTTCAGGAACAATTCGGCCTCAGCCACGAGGAAATCGCGGACCGCCTGGGCCTCAACCGTTCGACCGTTACAAACACCCTGCGCCTGCTTCGCCTGCCTGCGGAAGTGCAGGAATTGCTATCGCGCGGCGAACTGAGCTTTGGACATGCCAAGGCGCTCCTAAGCCTCGCGTCGCCCGCAGCACAAACGAAGCTTGCGCATCGTATTGTAAAGCAAGGGCTCTCCGTACGGCAGACGGAGGATATCGTCGCCTTGCCGGAGCTGAAGCCTGAACCCGGGAAACCCGAGGAAGCCCCAAAACTGGATCCCAATGTGCGAGCCGCAATGATGGAACTTGAGCGTATTCTTGGGACTCGGGTCAAGATTACAGGTGGCGGCAAGCGCGGCAAAATTGAGGTCAGCTACTTCTCTTCCGAGGATCTGACCAGAATTTACGATTTGATCGTTAAGAACCAGGAGCCGTAGTTAGTTTCAAGCGCCAACTCGCATAACCGGAATTCGAACCAGAATGAGTGACTCCGATTCAAGTCGATACAATCTCAGCACTTAAGGAGGCTGCCATGCCATTCGGGTTCTGGAACAAGAAGCGCGATGAATCACTGGGGACAGACGATGAAGAACTGGTGGGCTTCCTGGAAACCGGCGTGGAAGTCGAAGGAAAGCTGAACATCATCTCCTCCCAATCGCTCTACCGGATCAACAGCCACTTCAAGGGCGAGATTCTATGTGAAGGCCATCTGGTAGTAGTGGAGCAGGGCGATGTGGAAGCCGAAGTCCACACCCGGCACGTCACTGTCTATGGAAAAGTCAAGGGCACTGTGCACGCCAGCGAGCGAATCGACATCAAGGAGCACGGGATTGTCCTCGGCGACATCTACGCTCCCTGCCTGGTGGTGGACCCGGGCGGGTACTTTGACGGCCAGTGCCACATGCCCGCCCCCGAGCCCGCCACCGCCCTGGCGGCCGGCTCCGTGCCGCCGACCCCTAAGTAGACTACTACACTAGCCTCCTTCCAAGTAATGCCTTTTCTCCGAAACCGGAAATGACTCGATACGGAGATCGCCGGGTGTTCCCGGATTTTGTTTTGAATCGGGAAAGACACAGAGATCGCAGACCACTTCACGTTGGGCTGCGGCCGCTGGGCAGCGCTTCACTGACCGCGGCACAGGATGGAGCTGATCTCCGTGACCACGCGGTCGATTTCCTCTTCCGTGTTGTAGAAGTGCGGCGAGACGCGCAGGCCGGCCTGGGGGCGGTAGTCGACGATGATTTCGCGGCGCAGTAACTCCTGCAAGACCTCCGGGCCGCGAGGGATATCCAGCGTGACTGTTCCGCCGCGCTCATCGTCGGCTTCCGGCGTGTGAACGCGCCAACCGTGCGCGTGCGCCTGCTCGATCAGGCGCCGAGTCAGCGCGAGCGAGCGCTCTCGAATCCGCGCGACGCCCGCCTGGCGGATGATCTCGATCCCGGGTGGCGCGGCGTAAAACGCCGGAATGTGCGGCGTCCCGTTGAAGAAGCGAAACGCGTCGTCGCGGTAGGCGCCCTCGCCGACCGCGAAATCAAATGGCCGGGGATGCGCGATCCAACCGGTCAGGCCCGGCTCGAGTTCCCGGCGCAAATCCGGGCGAACGTAGAGGTACGCCACGCCCGGTCCGCCGCACAGCCACTTGAGCGCCCCGCCCACCAGGAAATCCACATTCCAGCGCCTGGCTTCGACGGGCAGCACGCCCGCAGATTGATACGTATCGAGGATCACACGCGCGCCCACGCGGTGCGCCTTCTCGATGATCGCCGCGGCGTCCTGCAGATGGCCGCTGCGGAAGAGCACGTGCGAGACCGGAACGAGCAGCGTGCGCTCGTCGATGGCGGCGAGTAGTTTCTCGAGGGGCACGCGCAGAGGGTCTTCCTCCGTGCGGACCATTTCGATTTCCGCGCCGCGCCGCCGTTGCGCGTACCAGAAGTAGACTACGGAGGGAAATTCCTTGTCGGTGAGGACGATCTTGCGCCGGGCGCCGCGGAAGTCGAAGCAGGAAGCAATAATCGCCTGCGTCAGCGTGACGTTCGGGTGCAGGGTAATCGTTCCCGGGTCAGCGCCGAGGAGCGGCGCGAGTTGGTCGCCGACGGCTACGCCCATCTCCCACCAACCTTCTTCCCAGGCGCGCACGCCGCGCGTCGCCCAGGTGCGCGCGTAACTCTCCATTGCCGCATAAACGCCGCGCGGCATCGCTCCCAGCGAGTTGCTGATGAGATACGTTGTGGACTTCAGGATCGGGAATTCGTCACGCCACTTGAGCAGGTC
Source organism: Terriglobia bacterium (assembly GCA_020072925.1). Classification (GTDB taxonomy): domain Bacteria; phylum Acidobacteriota; class Terriglobia; order UBA7540; family UBA7540; genus JAIQGA01. The sequence goes on from JAIQGA010000224.1 coordinate 9,174, forward strand.
ATCCATGCGCCGCCCATTGTAACACTGCATGTTTCTCCAGTTCGGCCCGTATGCGCTCGCGGCAAGCGTGGTAGAGACGGCCCGCCGGGCCGTCTCTACAAGTCCTGCCCACATACATTCGGGGCGAGCAGCAGGTTTACCGCAAGTATTGTCGCGAGCCACCATGTTCAGATCCGCCTGCGGGACGGCCAGAGAAAATACCCAAGCGCGACGACCGCGCGACAGGAAACGCCGGCGAGTAGCGTCGAGCGCATACGGTCAGAGACCGCTGCTACAGCTTGCCGGCCGGACAGGCAAAGGCTGGCCGCGCGGGGCGCAACCTGATAGAGTGGATGACACACACCGGACTTTTTCGCGGAGGGGCGACAATGGCGGAATGGTTCTTCGAGCCGGGGCACACGGCGGCGGAGTTTTGCGTCCGTCACATGATGGTGACGTACGTGCGCGGGCATTTCAAAAATGTGCAAGGCCGGCTGGTGTTTGATCCGGCGAACCCGCGCGCCTCTCGCGTCGAGGCGCGCCTCGAC
>JAIQGA010000225.1 GCA_020072925.1 Terriglobia bacterium
GGTGGTGATCAACCTCGTAGGCAATGCCATCAAGTTTACGGAACGTGGAGGGGTTGTGCTCACCGTTCGGATCGCCTTGCAAAGCGCCAAGGAAGTGGAACTCCACTTCTCGGTCGCGGATACCGGCATCGGCATTCCACCGGAGCAACAGCAGCGGATTTTTGACGCCTTCGCGCAAGCGGACAGTTCCGCTACGCGCAAATACGGTGGCGCAGGACTTGGCCTCAGCATTTCGTCCCGCCTCGTAGGAATGATGAACGGACGCGTTTGGGTTGAAAGCGAGGTGGGGAGGGGCAGCACATTCCATTTCACGGCGCGCTTCAGCTTGCCCAAAGGCCTTGCGCCGCGGCTTGTGGCGGTCAAGGAAACGCGCCCGCGCGCCTTGCCGACGCTGGCGAGTGGCGTCGTGCTCAAATCGGTACCATGCCTCAGAGCGCCGCAGAACCTGCGTGTACTCCTGGCCGAGGATAACCCCGTCAATCAGGCATTGGTCACGCGTTTACTCGAGCGGCGGGGACACTCCGTGACCCTGGCCACCAACGGCCGGGAAGTAATCAGCGAGGTCGAGCGGGGGGCTTTCGATCTGGTTCTGATGGACATTCAGATGCCCCAGTTGGACGGATTTGAAGCCACCGCCGCGATTCGTGAAAAAGAGTGCGCGAGTGGATTGCATGTGCCCATCATCGCGTTGACAGCGCACGCCATGAAGGGCGATCGGGAGCGCTGTCTGGCGGCGGGAATGGATGGCTACATCGCCAAACCTATCCGTGACACCGCGCTGCAGGAAGTCATCGAGAGCGTCCTTGGCAGGTTGCCTATACATCCAGAGACCGCGAAGGGGGAGCACAGCGAGGGGGTCTTTGACTCTGCCGCAGCCCTGGATCGGGTCGGGGGAGACAAGAAGTTGCTGGGAGAATTGGCGAGACTTTTTCAGGGTGAGTGTGCGAAACTGTTGGCCGATGTGCACGAGGCCGTGACGCGCCGTGACCTTCGGGCGCTGGAGCGTGCCGCTCACACCCTGAAAAGTTCGGTCGGAAACTTCGCCGCCTCGGCGACGTACAAGGCGGCGGAACGCTTGGAGATCCTGGCCCGGCAAGGCGAGTTGGACAAAGCCGCGGAAGCGTCGGCGGTCCTCGTCCAGGAAATGGCACGCCTTCAAGTGGAGCTGACCGACCTGGGGAAGGAGGCTTGCGCATGAAGATCCTCGTTGCCCAAGCAGACGAGCCCTCTCGCGAGATGCTGAAAGCCACGCTGTCAAAGTGGCAACATGAAGTAATTGCGGCGCCCGACGGCGCCCGCGCCTGGCAGGAACTGCATGGCCAGTCCGTGCCCAGGCTAGCCATCCTGGATGGCACGATGGCGGGCATGGACGGGCTGCAGATCTGCCGGGAACTTCGGCGGCGCGCCGACCAGGCATACATTTATGTGCTGCTGACGCTGGAGGCGGATCAACAGCCCAGGATCGTTGAGGCCGTTACGGCCGGCGCGGATGATTGCCTGCTCAAGCCCCTTAACGAAGACGAATTGATGGTGCATCTGCGCGTCGGAAAACGTCTGCTGGAGTTGCAGGAGGAGTTGCGGCGCGCGCACGAGGCTATCGGCTACCAGACAACCCACGACCCGCTCACGGGCCTGTGGAACCGCGCCGCGGTCCTGGACGCGCTGGTGCGCGAGCTGGCGCGCGTGCAACGTGAGCGCACTCCGGTCGGCATCATTCTGGCGGAACTGGACAATCTGCGAAGCATTAACGAGACCTTCGGGCACCTGGCGGGCGATGCGGTGTTGCGCGGCGCCGCGCGGCGTGTCCGCGCGCTGGTGCGGCCGTACGACACGGTGGGTCGTTACGGGGGTGAGGAATACCTGGTGATCGTTCCGGGTTGCGACGCCCACAACGCACAAAGTCAGGCGGAGAGAATTCGCACCGCGCTGGCGGGAGAAACCATGGATCTTTCCGAATGGGGCAAGTTTGCGGCCCCCAACGATTCCAAGATCCTGGTAACGCTCAGCCTGGGTGTCGCCGCCGGGGCGCAAGTGAAAACCGCCGAACCCATGCTGCGCGCCGCGGAGGCCGCGCTGGGCCGCGCCCGGCAAGCCGGCCAGAACCGGACGGAAGTGGCGGCGGACGCCGAGATTCGGTAAGTTTTCCGCTTCGAGATTCGCCATGCATCGAGCGATGACGCGGCATATTCCGGAGCCATTTTCCCCGTGGCTCCGGCCTTTGCTTCGCAGGGGCTTAGCATTATTTATACATGTCATAAAGGAAATTGATTGGTCCCGCCTCGCCCGCGACCTATAATTAGGAGTTTTGAATCTCACGCTCCAGCCTTAAGTCCTGCAACTTAACGGAGGAAATCGCTATGCGCAGGCTGTTCCTCGGGCTGCTCCTGGGGACACTCCTGATAAGCGGGTTGACGGCTGCGCCGGCCTGCGCCCAATCAACGGATTCTCAGGGCGCCGCAGCCGGTTCCGCTTCTTCCAGCGCGTCGCTTCAGGAGCAAGTTGGGAAGCTCCAGCAGCAGGTGGCCGATGCGCGCAGTTCCGGCGATAACGCCTGGATGTTGGTTTGCGCCGCGCTCGTCCTGATGATGACGGGCCCCGGATTAGCGCTTTTCTACGGCGGCCTGGTGCGCAAGAAGAATGTGCTCGGCACCATGATGCAGAGTTTCATCCTCCTGGCCATCGTCACCGTGCTGTGGGCCCTGTTCGGGTACAGCCTGGTGTTTCACAGTGGCACGCGCTTCATCGGAAATCTGGGTTATCTGTTTCTGCACGGCGTGGGCGCCGCGCCCAACCCCGATTACGCGGCGACCATTCCGCAAGAAACCTTCATGGTCTACCAGCTCATGTTTGCGATCATCACGCCCGCCCTCATCACCGGCGCGTTTGCCGAGCGCATGAAGTTCAGCGCCATGGTTGTGTTCATGATCCTGTGGACGCTCCTCGTGTACGATCCGATGGCCCACATGGTCTGGGGGAAAGGCGGCCTTCTGAACGCTACGCTGGGCGGCGTGATTCCCACCCTGGATTTTGCCGGGGGCACGGTGGTGCATATTACCTCGGGAGTTTCGGCGCTGGTCTGCGCGTTGTACTTGGGCAAGCGCTTGGGATATCCGCACGAACCCATGCCGCCGCATAGCGTGGTGCTGAGTTTCATCGGAGCGTGTTTGCTCTGGGTCGGATGGTTCGGCTTCAACGCGGGAAGCGCCCTGGCGGCGGGAAGCCTTGCTTCCAGCGCTTTCGTTGCCACACATTTTGCCGCGGCCGCCGCGGCCTTGGGCTGGTCCGCCGCCGAGTGGCTGCGCAATGGCAAGGCAAGCGTCTTGGGCGCGATTTCCGGAGCCGTGGCGGGACTTGTCGCCATCACCCCCGCCGCGGGATTTGTGGGGCCGATGTCGGCATTGGTGATCGGGCTGATCGCGGGCGTCCTCTGTTACCTCATGGTGGCCAAGGTGAAAGGCCGGTTTGGTTACGACGATTCACTGGACGCCTTCGGCGTTCACGGCGCCGGGGGCACCGTGGGCGCGCTGCTCACGGGCGTCTTTGCCGTGCGTGCCGTCAATCCCATCTTCAAAGACGCGCAGGGCAACGCGCTGGCCGTGGGATTGATCGACGGGAACGCCCGCCAGGTAATCAATCAGTTCGTAGGCGTTGTCATGGCCTGGGTCCTGGCCATCGTCGGGACTCTCGTCATCCTGAAGATTGTTGACGTGCTCGTGGGCCTCCGGGTTCGGGAGGAGCACGAGATTCAGGGCCTGGATCTCTCCCAGCACGGCGAGGAAGGATACAATCTGGAAGTTTGAACCCGGCTGTGCAAGGAGGGTTTCCGCAGCGCGCGCTTCAACGGAAACGCTCCCAGGACGCTGGCCCCGAAAGCGAGGACAACACCTTATGAAAAAAATCGAAGCGATCATCCAGCCCTCGCGGTTCGATGCGGTAAAGGAGGCTTTGCACGAGGTCGGCGTGGATGGCATGACCGTTTCCGAGGTGCGGGGACACGGCCGCCAGAAAGGCCATACCGAGGTTTACCGTGGAAGCGAATATACGGTCGACTTGCTTCCAAAGGTCAAACTTGAAATGGTGGTGCCAGACCGGATGGCAGACGCCGCCGTCCAGGCCATCTTGAAAACGGCCAAGACCGGCAAAATCGGGGACGGGAAAATCTTTCTGACCCACGTGGATGACGCCATCCGCATCCGCAATGAAGAGCGCGGAGATGCGGCGTTGTAGCGGCGTGGGAATTGCGGCGCCGCGCGGCGCGAAGCGGGGCTGCTTGCCATTCGACCAAGAAAGATGGAGTAGCGCCTTGAAGAAGTGGGTGCCATGGTCCCGGTTTCTTCGCTGGCCGAACACTACACGGGCGAATTCCTGAAAATTCAGCAGTGGTTTGAAGCCAGCGGCGATCCGCGCCGCGTGCTGGCGGACCGCTCGGCCTTGATGGATAGAATAGTGATTCGTCTTTTCGGCGAAATCATTTCTCCTGACCCCTCCGGGCCTGAGAATTTCTGCCTGACGGCGTTGGGGGGGTACGGTCGCCGGGAACTGTTCCCCTGCTCCGATATCGATTTGCTCTTTCTGTTCTCGAACGAACGGGCCGCCGAAGCGCATCGCAACGGTGTGGCTGCAATCTCGCGGGCTCTGTGGGACCTCCACCTGAAGGTCGGCCCGGCCACTCACACGCTCGCGGATTGCGGCGAACTGCATCGCGATAACCTGGAATTCCACATCGCGCTCCTCGACTGCCGCTACCTCGCCGGCGACGCGCGGCTCTTTGCGCGGCTTCGCGACGAAGTCATCCCGCACTTGGTTGCCCGCGATCGTCAGGAATTGACGCGCGCGTTGCGCGAGGTCACCCGCCAACGTCACGCGAAACACGGCGACACGATTTTCCATCTCGAGCCGAACGTCAAAGACGCGCCCGGCGGCTTGCGCGATTATCATCTTTGCCGCTGGCTGACCCGACTCCGCCAGCTTGAAGAATCCGCCCGCTGGACCCCGCCCGAGGAACTCTGGCCCGACCCGCCGCAGCGAGCGGTGCGACAGGCCTTCGAGTTTCTCTCCGCGGTGCGATGCCTTCTGCACTTCGACCGCGGCCGCGACGACAACCAGTTGAGTTACGAAAGCCAGGCGCGCGCTGCCACCCGCGGCGTGGGATCGGGTTTCGGAAAGGCGCTGCCGGCGGCGGATTGGATGCGTCATTATTTTCGCCACGCCCGCGACATCAGCCGCTTCACCACCCAACTTCTTGACGAAGCGGCGCCCGCCCAATCCGGCCTCTACGGCCTCTTCCAGGACTGGCGGTCCCGCGTCGCGAACGCGGACTTCGCTGTGGTCCGCGGCCGCATCTTTCCGCGTCTGCCTTCGGTGTTACGGGAAGACCCGGGATTGCTGCTGGGCCTCTTCGAGATGGTCGCGCGCCACGGACTGGAATTGAGCCGCGAGGCCGAACGCGCGGTGGAAGAGGCGCTGCAACGCTTGGAGCCCGCTCCGCGTTTCCCAGGTTTCTGGGAGCACTTGCAGAGGATTCTGGTCTCTGCGCACGCTGCCTCGGCGTTGCGGGACATGCATCGGCTGGGTCTCCTCACCCGGCTCTTCCCCGAGTTCCAGGCCATCGATGCCCTGGTCATCCGCGATTATTTTCACCGCTACACGGTGGACGAGCATTCGTTCCTGACCATTCAAAACCTGCATCGGCTTCGCAAAGCCGGAGCGCGATCCGCGGGGGCCGGCGTCCCCGAATGGGAACCGCGCTTCGCCGAAATCCTTTCGGAGGTGGAGCGGCCGGATCTGTTGTTCCTCGCTTTGCTTTTCCACGACGTCGGGAAAGGAATGGCGGAACCGGACCACATTCGGGGAAGCCTGGAGGCGCTGGAGGGCATCATGATGCGTCTCGAACTCCCTGCTGCGGACCGGGAGGTCGTGCGTTTCCTCATCCGGCAACATCTGGATATGTCGGCCACGCTACAACGCCGCGATGTATTTGACCCGGAAACCGTTCGCGCCTTTGCCGAGGCCGTACGCACTCCCGAGCGGCTCAAGCTGCTCTGCCTGCTGACCTTTACCGACGTCAAGGCGGTGAATCCCGATGCCCTGACGCCCTGGAAGGCTGAGCTGATGTGGCAACTCTATGCCGCCACGACCAATTACCTGTCGCGCAGCGTGGATGACGACCGGGTGCGTTCGCGGAACCCGGAAACCGTGGAGGCGGAAGCGGTTCTCGCCGGGCTATCGCCTCCCGCGAGCCCGGAAGACCTTGCCGGATTTCTCGAGGGCCTTCCGCGCCGCTACCTCGCCATGCGCGGGCCGGAAGAAATCGCGCGGCACTTCGAGATGGCCCGCCGAGCGAAACAAGAGCCTGTGCAGGTGGCGCTGCGCAGCCGTCACCGCCTCTATGAGCTGACGGTGCTGACTCCGGATCGCGCCGGTCTCTTTTCTTCCATCACCGGCGCCCTCGCGGCGTGGGGGATGAACATCGTCAAGGCAGACGCCTATGCCAACTCCGCCGGGCTGATTCTGGATGTGTTCAACTTCGAAGACCTCCATCACACCCTCGAGATGAATCCCTCCGAGCACGAACGTTTCATCGAAAATCTCGCTGGGGTGGTCCGCGGCGAGGTGAATCTCCAGACCCTGTTGACGGGCCGAATGCTGGCCGCGAAATCCTCGGAGCTTAAGGTCCGCGTCCCAACTCAAGTCAGTTTCGACAATCCTGCGGCGGCACCCGGGGGTTCAGCCCACAGTACCCTGATGGAGCTTATCGCCCAGGATCGCCCCGGCCTGCTCTATCAGGTAAGCGCGGTCCTCTCCGAACTCGGATGCAATATCGAAGTGGCTCTCATCGATACGGAAGGCCAAAGAGCGCTCGACATCTTCTACCTCACGGAGGGCGGCGCCAAGCTCGAGGACCCACGAAAGGAAAAGATCCGGGAGGCGTTGCTCCGGGTGCTCTGAGCGTCACTCCCCGGATTCACCTCCACGCGGACGAAGCGCGAGGCCTGTTTCCGCCGCCGCCCCAACCGTCTCCGCGGAATCACGCCCTCCTCGAGCCTGCCGCTCGTGAACTTGTCGATTTGATCAGGTCCCAGGCACCGCGACTCCGTATCCGGCTGCTTATTGACTCACATTGGAACATGCCATCGTTGACATGGTAGGACGCGTAGCCTAATATGGCGGCGACTTTTCTCACGGGAAACGGAGAGGGAGGATGGCCTGGCAAGATTACCTGCGTCGCCATAGCGAGTTCATCATCGTTGTAGGCAGCCTGCTGGTCATCACTGCCGTGTTCCGTTGGATCCCCTTCAAAATTGCCTTTCTCAGCTTTTTCTATCTGCCGGTGCTGGCCGCCGGTTATTTGATGGGAACACGCCGGGCCATGATGAGCGGCTTGATGTGCATCCTGCTCGTCATAACCTACTATTTGTGGGATTGGACGCGAGCCTCCTTGGCGGGCGGTCACGGCTGGGAGAGCGTGATGGGCGATATCGTCGCGCATTGGGACGTTCTGCTCAACATCGCCATGTGGGGCGGCTTCCTGATCTTGACGGGCGGAGCTTTCGGCCATTTCCAGGAAAAACTCTCGACCTCCTGGGACCGCACCAAGGAATTGAATCAAAAACTGGAGCGGCAGGCGCAGGACCTGCTTCAGGCCAACGAGGCCCTCCAGGCGACGGCCACGCAGCTTGAAAAGCAGGCGGAAACGCTGCAGCAGAAGAATCTGCAGATCGAAGAGCTCAAAGAAAAGGTGGAACAGACCCTCTACTCGGCGATGGATTCCACGGTCGCGCGCCTGCTCATTCAAGGCCGCTTGCGGGAGCAGAAATCCAATATCTCGGTCCTGTTCTGCGATCTGAAGGGTTTCAGCAGCTACACTCACACCCGCAACCCGGAAGTGGTGCTGGAAGACCTGAATCGCTTTTACCACGTGATGGAAAGGCTCATCGAAGGCTATTGCGGTCACATCGACAAATACCTGGGTGACGGCATCATGTGCGAGTTCGGCGCGCCCGTGGACTACGAGCAGCACAGCCTGCAGGCCGTTGTGGCGGCGCTCGTGATGCAAAAGAAATTCGTCGAGGAAAAATTCCCCTGGAAACTCCGCATTGGCATTGCCTCTGGAGAATCGATCGTGGGCATGCTGGGCAGCCGGCGGCGCAGTTACTCCGCCATCGGGGAGGTGGTCAACCTCGCCAAGCGCCTGGAAGAACTCTGCGACCCGGGTTTTGTCTTTATCGACGAGGCCACGTCCCAATGCGTGCAGACCATAGTGGAGTTGGAGCACGTGCGCGGCCAGGGAGGACGACGCATCGAGGACAAGCCCTTCGTCGACGAGATTTCCGAAAAGCAGCAGCGCCTCAAGCGCGATCCCGAGAATGCCGACCTGATGTTTGAAATCGGCAAACTTTACTTCAAAATCCGCGAAGCCAATCGCGCGCTCAATTACTTCCGGCTGGCGATGGAATTGAAGCCCAGCGACGACGCCATTAAAGTGGCCTACGCCGAGGCCAGCATCAAGCGCGAGGACTATGAGAAGATTACGATTCGCGGGATCGATCAGAAGCAGCGGGTTTATAAGGCGCTGGGCACCATCAATCCGCTCTCGGACCGGGGAAGATTTCCGGAGGGTTTCTACACTCAATACGGCCATGTGGAAGGCATGATCGAAGTCCCCGATGAAGTCACGTTACCCACGGAAGTCCTGGACGGTACGGTGGGCCACTCCCTCGCCGTCGCCGTCGTGTCCTATGCGCTGGCGGATCAAGTGGGCCTATCGGACGAGCAGAAGAAAGCGATTCTCCTCGCGGGGCGGATCCAGGACATCGGCAAATCCGCCGTCTGGCACCACCTGCTCAATCGCCGGGGCGGTCTTTCCGATCAGGAGAGAAAAGAGCTCGAGCGGCATGTGGACGAGAGCGTGCTGATCGCCAAGCGCATGGGCTTCAGCCAGCCCGCGGTCCTCGAGGTCATCGCCAATCATCACGAATTGTTGAACGGCGAGGGCTATCCTCGACATGCCAAGGGAGACGCCATTCCGCTCGGCGCGCGCATCGCTTGTATCGCGGACGTGTACTGCGCCCTCACCGAACCCCGCCCTTATCGGAATTCCTGGGACACGCATGTGGCTTTGAACGAATTGCAGAAGGGAGTGGCGGCGAGCAAGTACGACTCCAAAGTGGTTGAGGCCTTGTTGACGCTGATGTCTTGAGGCCCGGCGCCGCGCGTCGCTTTTCGCCGCCCGGGCTCACTCGCGATGGGCGGCATCCGAGCTTTGAACAACACGGTCGGGGGGCTTCTCTCCTTTGTCAGTGGGTCTTACTTCAAACACGCTGCGCGGGTGCCGTCGCACGATCCGCTCCAGGCCGATCAGAGCCTGGTCCGAGCCTTCCGTCTTCAATTGCTCAAAAGAACGCGTATTGGTGCTGGAGCACCGCGGGCAAGGATACATGACGCGCCCCAGAAAATCCTGCCCCGGGCCGTCGTGGAAGAACAGCGATTTCAGGGGATCGTGGTTGGACAGCATCAGGCAGTGGTGACAGATGAACCAGTGCCTGCGATCGATTTTTTTGAATGCGCCCAGCAATCCCATGTTGTTTATCCCCAGTGGCCCGTCTTTTGATTATCTCTGATACCGCCGGCTTTTCAAGAGTGCGCGTGCCCCCGCGGGCTCGCGAGGCAACCCGGTTACGTCTCGGCAGGC
>JAIQGA010000226.1 GCA_020072925.1 Terriglobia bacterium
AAGAAGATTTCCGATGACGAAATGGATCAACTCAACATCAAATACGACAAAGTAAACCCGCAGTGGAACTACACCATCTACCCGCGGACCCCGACAAAGAAGACTTAAAAGTAAACTTTATTTTGGCTTAAGCCCTAAGACGGAATCCTACTCCAACCGACGAGGACATCTCGCTGCTCTATTCTTCCCTGGAGGAGGCGGGTTTCGATTTGAACGCTCCCTTCAAGGGTTTGGATCTCTTCCCGGTCAATGAGTGATAAATGGGTGCATTCCTGGACACGACCGCTATGGTAGATCTCTTGTTCAAGAACAAGGCGGTCGTCGATCGAGTGCGCGGTGCTACAGCCGAACTTGGGACCACCTACACATCGCAGTACGTGCGGATGGAGATCAAACGTGGGGTGCTTCAAAATTTCGTCCTTATCTATAATAAGTCCGTAGAATGTCGGATGATTTCTGAGATTTTCGCTTATGTTCAACGGCTGTCCGCCACCCCTGCGAGGCACAGGACGAGTACTATCCTGGAAGCCATTACGAATTTCTTCGCAAGTATCGAGGAGAATGAACTAGCTGGACATCGGCAGAATCTTCCTGTCTCATTCAGTAAGAGAATGGTGGAGGCCTTCCTCCGCACCCGGATACGCCGCTTTTGGGTCGAGTTTGAACGGCAGGTTGATGTCGTCATCGATAGCGTGGAATGCTATAAGAATGTGTATCAGCTTCCCGCTCCCAAATTCGTGGGCACCCGAATCGACAACACGTTCGAGAATTGTGACCAATACAAACCGCAAATCTGCGTGGTCCGACAATTTTTGCGTGAAAGAAGGGAAGAACTCACCTCGATAAGGGATCGCTTGAAAAATGATCCTAGTCCGGACGAGGAAACGCAAAAGCGCTGGAAGGCCATCAAGAATTTTGTGAGGTGGCAGGGGAAAAGAGAGGTCCGTAGGACGGACTGTTGGCATATGGGTGATGCGATAATTGCTCTTGAAGCGCCCAATCAGACAGCGATCGTTAACAACAACCGTCGGCATATGGACTTAATCTGCAGCGCCATCCGGAAGACTTCCTTAGGTTACTGACAGAACAAGCAAGTAGCCGGGACCATCATTCCAATGGTCCGCGGCTTTTCAGTGGCAGCCTTGGACCAGAAAGCGAGGTAGCGCGGACCTGTTTTGTAGGTCCGTGGTTCGTCCATGATTGTTTCCGAAGAGCCGCAGACCCGAAGCAAGCCGGTCTGCGCTACACTTGCTGACCCCCGGCCTAAACGTTCTTCCTCCGTTCCTGCATATAGGCGCGAAGCAGACGATTCATGAGGGATTGATAGCCTTTTCCCTGCCTTCGATACCAATCGAGGACGTCGCTATCGATCCGCAGAGTGAGTTGCTTTTTCCGCGCCAGGGGCTTCAAGCCCCGCCGTACCACGGCGCGCGCAAACATCTCCGGAGTCACTTCCGGCGTATCCGAGAAATCGATTTGGGCGTCTTTCAGAGCGTCGACTCGCTTCCAATCAGTCCGCGATTTCCTTGAAGTAACGGGCTTCTTCATTCTTTGTGGCCTTTCGAACCGAAATAATTCGGATCACCTCATGGGTCTCGGTATGCGCGATCACGACCACCCGGCCGTTGAGCAATCCCAGGGTGATGAACCGGGATTCGCCGTAATCGAACCGATCATCCAGGATCGTGAGCGTTTCACCGGCAAATACCTTTTCGATCCCCACGAAGTCGATACCGTGCTTCTGAATGTTGGATTGCCGCTTGGCCGCGTCCCATTCATATCGCACGGAGCCATTGTAGCTACATTATGTAGTTACGTCAAGCATGATCAGGAGGCAGAAGACAGAAGTCAAGGGTCAGAAGCAAGTCGCGCGGACCTGACTTGTAGGTCCGCGGGATTTCAGCTTTTGGGCGGCGGCATTGCGCTTGAAGGCCGTCGCCTGTCTTTGTGGCGAGGCGAAAAGCCGAGGAGGTGCAGAAGAACCAAGGCGCGGCCAAGCTCGGGCGGTCAGCGCTGGGGACGGGGCCGGCGTACGCTTGCAGGCTTGGTCAGTCGACGAGTAGTCGCGGATATTCTCAGGAAGGACCGGAGAGCATCGTTCACTGCTGCCGAGCTGTGAAACACCCTGGCGACGTCTGGCTCCAGATAGACGGGGATGTTCAGTTCGGCGTCGGGCCGGTAAAACTTGCCGCGCTCGCCGCTCGAGAAATCATACTCTTTCTTCATGTTACGTTTCCTCATACTGCCTGGTTTCTCGCTTACTCGCTTTCCGTGCCGAAATGATGCGTATTCTACATTCTTCGGCCGAAACCTCCAAAAAGGTGTGGACAAGAATCAGGACCATTCCGCGTCTATCCTTCCCGATGGTCGCCCACCGTCCCTCATGCTCGCTGTGCTCTTCGTCAATGACCGAGACAGCCAACGGGTCCAGAAGAACCTCTGCCGCGCGATCAAAGCTGACCCGGTGTTTTCTCAGGTTCTCCTTGGCTTTGATCGGATCCCACTCAAAAGTGTAGCGCAACATTCACCTGCAGCCTGCAACAAAAAATCCTGACTCTTAGGAATTGTCTAACGCCGAACAACTATCCTCGCAATAGCGCCGATTTTCAAGCGGGCGATGTAGGCATGGCCGGTGCGTTTATGACTGTTGGACATTCTCTCCCCGACAATTCCCCACAGCCCGGGCGCGGTCACTTGGGCTCGGGCAGTGAGTCGAGACCGGCGTCTGCCTCCCATCCAGACCCAGCGCCTCGGTTTAAGCGTTCTTCCGCTCTTGCATGTAGGCGCGGAGCAGACGATTCATGAGGGACTGATAGCCTTTTCCCTGCCTTCGATACCAATCGAGGACGTCGCTATCGATCCGCAGAGTGAGTTGCTTTTTCCGCGCCACAGGCTTCAGGCCCGGCCGCACGACGGCGCGGACAAAAATCTCCGGCGTCAATTCCGGGGTATCCGAGAAATCGATTTTCTCATCCTTCAGTGCGTCGACTCGGTTCCAGTCAGTCCACGATTTCCTCGAATTAACGGGCTTCTTCATTCTGTCCCCACGAAGCCAATGCCCTGCTTTTGAATGTTGGATTGCCTCTTGGCCTCATCCCATTCAGGCAAACTGGTGTATAGTTACACTACCCGAAGGGCAAAAGGGGCAGTACAAGAGAATTGATTGGCACTTGGTGCCTCTTCCGGAGGATTAGGAGGGACACGCTCATGACGAGGCGGCGGAATGTAGCATCAAGAGTCTTGGGTCCCTTCATTGCCGTAGCATTGGCGATGCCCAGTGTTCACCTATCCGGCAGGAAGGCGAAAGGCCCCGTAGATCCTGGAGTGCGCGGTGGGGCGGCGAATGCCGGAAATCCTCTCAATAATCTTACCGCAGACGAAAAGATTTTCTTTCAGGACGGGGCCTCGCGGTTCGCGAACGTCGAGACTGTGACGGGAAGCCAGAATACCGGGCTCGGGCCACGTTTCAACGGTGTCCAATGCCTGTCTTGCCACTCGCAGCCGGCTCCTGGCGGATCGAGCCCGGCGGAGAACCCCTTGATCGCCGTCGCTACACTCCAGGGAGCCAAGAACCTGGTGCCCTGGTTCATCACGTCCAACGGCCCGGTCCGGGAAGCGCGCTTTAAGCGTAATCCCGACGGCTCTACGGACGGCGGGGTGCATGCTATCTTTGTCATCACCGGCCGCAGTGACGCCGTGGGCTGCAATATTGCCCAGCCCGACTTTCTGCCGGCTGGAAATCCGCTTACCGGCAAGGGCGGAAATCCCAATATCAGCTTCCGCATCCCGACCCCGATTTTTGGCGCTGGGCTTATTGAAGCGATTCCCGACTCGGAGATTATCGCCAATATGCAAGCCAACGCGTCCGAGAAGGCGGCGATGGGTATTTCCGGCCACCCCAACGCTCACTTGAGCGGCGCTGCGAACCGCAGCGCGAACGATGGGACCATTACCCGTTTCGGATGGAAGGCACAAAACAAGTCGCTGCTCATGTTCGCGGCCGAAGCGTACAACGTCGAGATGGGAATCTCGAACCAATTGTTCCCCCAGGAGCGCGACGAGACCCCAGGCTGTCTCTTCACCGCCACGCCGAATGACACCCAGAATTTCACGACGACCTCCACGGGTGCTTCCAATCCGGCCGTCATCTCTGATATCGAGGCGTTTGCCAATTTCATGCGCATGCTGGCTCCGCCCACCCCTGCGCCCGACACGCCGTCCACGGCGAAGGGGCGAGCCGGCTTTATAGAAGTAGGTTGTGCCCACTGCCACACGGCTTCGTTGACCACGGGCAAGATGATCGCCAGCGGGTCATCGAAAGTCCCGAGCGTTGCCCTCTCCAACCAGACGGCCAACCTCTGGTCCGACCTCCTCGTCCACCACATGGGAAGGGAACTTGCGGACGGCATCACGCAAGGTGGTGCAGGCCCGGATGAGTTCCGAACTGCCCCGCTCTGGGGTGTCGGACAACGGGTGTTCTTCCTCCACGACGGCCGCACCAGCGATCTGGTGGAGGCGATCGAGGACCACCAGAGCCCCGGGAGCGAGGCCAATCGGGTAGTCGAGCGCTTCCGTAGGCTGTCCATCCAAGACCAGCAGGACATCATCAACTTCCTGCGGTCGCTCTAACACCGTCTCCTGCTGGGAGACGGCTCGTGCATCGGCAGTGAGAAGGCACAATGCAAAAACAGGGGAGGGCCAAGCAGTCAGCTTTTGACTTTCGACTTTTGACGTTCGACCGCACTTCTAAGGGATCTTTTTTTAGGAACGAAGCCAAGAAGTTATTGAAAATAAAGGGCCGGCCCTGGAACGAACCCAAACGAACCCAAGAAAACACCCTCCCCTAGATGCTATCCTGATGAAACTAAATGACATAGACGAAGCCAAGGCGAACCCAAGATTTCCCTGATCGGCTCGTATATCATTGAAAATATGAGGAGGAGATTGCAAGAGATGAGAGCGTGGGGCGGGCCGGACAAAAAGCCATGCCAAAACACCAGTCGGCGGCTATTTCCCGAGGGGCATCGGCTGTGCGACCTGCCCTGCCTCGTCGCGCTCTGGATTTCGGCCACTACCTAAGTCGTAGTCATCCCGCGCGGGAACTGCCATACTGAATTGGCGGCGGCAATTAGACGCAAAGTCTGACAAAGCCGGCCACGCCCCGGAGAATGCTGCCGGGGATTCGTGCCGTGTTACTAGAGGGGATATTATGAGTAAGCGAATTGGTGCTCAGGACGTTCTCCAGGCGCTCACAGGTGTGAAAGACGCGGCGCTGGCAGCGGATATTGTCGCCTCGGGGTTCGTCAAGGACATTGAGGTGGGGCAGGACCGCGTCACGTTCACGTTGCAGACGCCGCCCAACATTCCTGCCGCCATTCGAGCGCGCGTGGCGGAGAACGCGAAGCAAGCCGTGCAGGCGCTGGGCGTGAAGAATGTGGAGATGAGCGTGAGCGCGCAGATGGCCGCGCCGGTGAACCCGCAACCGGGCCTGATCCCGCATGTGAAAAGCACGATCGCGGTGGCGAGCGGCAAGGGCGGCGTGGGCAAATCTACGGTGGCGGCGAATCTGGCAGTGGCGTTGCTCGCGGGCGGCGCGAAGGTGGGCCTGATGGATACGGACGTGTATGGCCCGAGCGTCCCCATGCTCATGGGCGGCAGCGAGCAGCCCCACGTCGTCGAAGGCAAGATCGAGCCGCCCGTCGAGTATGGCGTCAAGCTCATCTCCATGGCGTATTTCCTGCCCAAGAACGAGGCCGTGATCTGGCGCGGGCCGATGCTCCACAAGACCATCCAGCAATTTCTCGGCGACGTGCGCTGGGGGGAATTGGATTATCTCCTGATGGACCTGCCGCCGGGAACGGGCGACATCCAGTTGAGCCTGTCGCAAACCATTCCGCTGACCGGCGCGGTCATCGTTTCGACGCCGCAAGACCTGGCGCTGAGCGTGGCCTCGAAAGCCATCGCCATGTTCCAGAAATTGAGCGTGCCCATTCTGGGCATCATTGAGAATATGAGTTATTACGTGTGTCCGCACTGCGGCCAGCGCGACGACATCTTCGGGCACGGCGGCGCGCGCGAGGCGGCGAAGCGGCTCGGCTTCCCATTCCTGGGCGAGATTCCGCTCGACCCCTCGATCCGCGTGCAGAGCGACGCCGGCAAGCCCGTGGCGCTCGACGCCTCCACGTCTTACGGCAAAGCTTTCCAGGAAGCCGCCGAAGCGCTCAAGGCGCAGGTGACGCTCGCGGGCCAGCAAATCGCGTCGGGAATTACGATCGAGTGAGACTGTCCGTGGTCCGTAGTCAGTTGTCCGTTGTCCTGAGTCCGTGGTAAATAGTCGATGCCCGGCAATCATAAACCTCCGGGAGGTTTTGCAACTGACGACTGACCACGGACGACTGACAACTTCCAAGTCACCCATGGCCCCCATTCCCACGAAAGTCAAACTCGCTGGTGCAAACAACACGCTGACCATCCAGTGGTCGGATGGCCACACGAGCGCCTACCCTTACCACTTCCTGCGCGACCGCTGCCCGTGCGCCACGTGCGAAGGTTCGGGGCGGCCATCCCAAAAGCCCACGAACCCTTTCCCCATGCTCAGCCAGAAGCCGCTGCGGCCCGACCGTGCCGAACTTGTAGGGCGCTACGCCCTGCAGATCTTCTGGAACGACGGTCATTCCGCAGGCATCTACGCCTTCGATTATCTCCGCAGCCTGTGCCCCTGCCCGGAATGCGACGCACAGCGTTTGGCGAAATCGGATTGACCTTGCCCCGCATTCATCATTTGTCGAAACAGCGCTTTGTGGCATAGAATCAGCTTCTGGGTTCAGGGCCCATCGCCCATCACATCTGGTCGGGAGGATTTCGATGTCACACTCCAGCGCTCTCACCGCGCTCTGGTTGCTCGCCTTGGTACCCGTTTCGCTGAACGCCGCATCACCCGCCGGCCCTCCGCCCTCGCGCGGCCACCTGCTGGTGGCGAACAAAGGCAATCACACGCTGGGGATCGTCGATCCGGCCACCCGCCGCCAGTTGACGGAGATTCCCGAGAGCGGCATCACGGGCCACGAGGTCGTTGCATCTCCCGACGGCCAGAGGGCTTTCGTCCCGATCTACGGCAACTCCGGCGTGGGCCGGCCGGGAACCGACGGCCAGACCATCGACGTAATCGACGTGGCCTCGCATCACCGCGTGCAAACCCTGGACCTTGAAAAGCCGCTGCGTCCCCACTGCGCGGTCTTCGGCCCCAAGAACGGATTGCTCTATGTGACCACGGAGCTGGGCGAGTCCATTACCGTGATCGATCCGAAGACCCTCAAAGTCGTCGAAACTATTCCCACCGGCCAGAAAGAATCGCACATGCTGGCCATCACTCATGACGGACGGCGCGGCTTCACGGCCAATGTCGGCGCGGGGACGGTGTCCGCAATCGATCTCGAAGCGCGCAAGGTCCTGGCGATCATCCCCATTTCCCCCAACACACAGCGCATCGCACTATCCACGGACGACCGCTGGGCGTTCACCGCGGACCAGACCAAGCCGCAGTTGGCCGTCATCGACACCGCGGCTAATAAGCTCCACGCCTGGGTGTCGTTGCCCGCCGTGGCTTATGGCACGGCGCCCACGCGGGACGGTCACTCGCTGCTGATTACGTTGCCGGATATTGCCAAAGTGGGGGTGATGGACATCCGCTCGATGAAGGTGGTCCGCACCGTGGATGTCGCCAAGATGCCGCAGGAAATCGTCGTCCGCCCCGATAACGCGGTCGCCTACGTTTCCTGCATGGATGCGCAGAAAATCGCCGTGATCAATTTGAAGACCTGGAAGGTCGATCAGATGATCGACGTCGGCCCCAGCGCCGACGGCCTGGCATGGGCCAAGGCAGATTGAATCATTGATTCATTGAGCCATTGATTCATTGAAAGCCCCCGCAGGAAACAGCCATCCGGTGGTTGGAAATGATTCACCGACTCAATGATTCAATGATTCAGTTTCAGAGGATTTCGACCTGCACGCCTTTCACCAGGGATTTGAACTTCTCCGCGTCGGCGTCGCTGCCCACGATGGACCCATAGTGCATGGGCACGGCAATCTTCGGCTTGATGGCCACAGCCGCCTGCGCGGCTTCTTCCGCGGTCATCACGTACGTGCCTGACACTGGTAACAGCGCAATGTCGCACTTGAGGTTCTTCATTTCCGGGATGAAGTCCGAGTCGGCGGCATGATACACCGTGGTGCCGTCCATCTGAATCAGGAAGCCCAGGCGTTTTTCGCCCTTGGGGTGAAACGCTTTGCCGGGCTCGCGGAACTTGTTTACATTGTAGGCGGGCACCGCTTCGATCTGCACTTTGCCCACCGTGAGTTTGCCGCCTGGGTCGAGGAACTTGACCTCCTTGACTTTCAGGTTCTTCAATCCATCCTTACAGAGCGGGCTGGCAACAATCGTTGTTCCGGGGAAAATCACCTTCATCAGGTCTTCCAGGCTGAAATGGTCGAAGTGTTCGTGGCTGATCAGCGCGATGTCGGCTTCGTCGCGCTGGCTCACCTTATACGGATCGGTATAAATCAACTTGGACCCTTTAATCCTAAAGGTATCATGACCAAGACGCGTAATGTCCAGGTTAAGGAGTTTCATTTTGCCCTCCAGGCAGGTTTCAAGCTCTTACGAACCGCTGGCCACCGCGGGTGGCATGCGAGGTGTAAGAACATCACCATAAACCCAGCCGCCAATATAGCACCACTTGGCTTGGCCCCGGCAGAGATTGCCGCAGCGGGCGATGAAGACTGGAGGCCGGATCGTCAATTATAACGGGTACGACTCCCAGGCACTTGCGGGAAACCGCCACTTCATGGTCACTGTCTTTCATCTCATGCTGGGGGATTTTCATCGACGGTTCGCTTGAGTCGCTGGTAGTACTCTTGCCGAAATTTCTCGAGGTCCTGCTTGACCAGGTTCAGGCCGAATACGCAGCGCTCAAAATCTTCTGAGAGCCTGCGAAAAAGTGGCGCTTCATTCCTGTACTCGAACTGATCGAAGGAGGAAACAATCGCGTAAGACTCCTTGCCTGCGCGCACGAAATCGACAAAGGCCTCCAGACGCCGCGACTTCGACCGGCGGGCCCTCGCCACGCTCTCGGGAAAGAGGCCGGTCATAAACAGCGTGTAATCGCCTACGTGCTTGCGTACGGCGCGCTCGCGGTCGAACGAACTGGCCTCGAGCAGGGGATTGGATTCGATGAGCATCTCTCCCACATCCTCGAGTCGCCGCCCCTGAGCATCACGAATGCGAAACAGATGGTCGGTGCGAGCGAAATCCGCGAGCACGTTGGACACATATTGCGCGACGCGCGGCTCCTCCAGCCGGATGTCCGCCAAGAAATGCCGCCACACAAGCTCGCCGAAGAATTTTCGCAACGTGCGGTCGCCTGAGGCGCCTGTTTCCTTAGCCATATCGCCCACCCTCGCGCTCTGCCCGCATATAATCCTAACTATCCGTCAACTCACGGTCAATCAAGTTGCGGAAGATCTGTCAAAGCTCTTTAGAAATGTCCCCTTTCTTACCTCATTAGAAGTGTCCCCTTTTTGTTTTGGTATTTGTTCTTGGTTTTGCTCTTGTTTTGGTTCTTGTCATGGTCGTTGGCCTTGCCCGGAGCGTAGCCCTGCGG
>JAIQGA010000227.1 GCA_020072925.1 Terriglobia bacterium
TGGAATGAGAGGGAAGACCTGTGGCCGGCGGCAGTCGAGAGCGCGCGCTGGATCAAGGGTGAGCGTCCCCTGATGTTCTTACCCTGGTCCGTGGAAGTCGGCATGCACTACTACCGCGCAGACCTCTTCAAGGCAGCTAATCAGAAACCGCCCGAAACCTTCGATGACCTCATTGCCATCGGCCTGAAATGCTTTAATCCCTTTCAGCCCGAAGTGATGGACGTGGACGGCATCCTGCGCGCCTATCGCGGGCGGTTGTCATTCTGGGGCGGGCTCTCCACGCAGAGGACGCTCCCCTACGGGTCCGTCGAGGATGTGCGACGCGAGACGCGCCACCTGCTGGAGATGGGCCGCGAGGGCAGCTTTATCCTCTCGCCGGCGCACGCGGTGGAGGGCGACGTGCCACTGGAAAACATGCTGGCATTTATTGAGACCGCTCAGCAGCAGACAAGTCTGGCAGCGTAACGCCCAGACCTTTCGTGACCTTGAAACGAGGAGAAGGTCTTGCCCGCAAAAGATAATGAAACGACAAAGGTAACTGAGAAAACTTCCACACTTTGCCGGCACTCGCACTTCTCCTCGCGCGTGCCGCGAGTGCTTCTTCCGACGCTACTGCTGGTTTGCCTGCCGGCGCATGCCGCGCGCTATTACCTGGACGCAACGAACGGTAGCGACGCGCGCTCGGGGCTGGCGGCGGCGGAGGCCTGGCAATCGCTCGCCAAAGCGAATGCCACGGTGTTTCAGCCGGGCGACGAGTTGCTCCTCAAGCGCGGCGAGCGCTGGCACGGAAGTCTCCAGCCCCAGGGCAGTGGCACCCCCGCGAAGCCGATTCGCCTGGGCACTTACGGCGAGGGCGCGCGGCCCGTCATCGATGGCGGCGCTGCGCCCGCCGTGCTTATCCATAATCAGGATGCCTGGATCATCGAGAGCCTCGAGGTGACCAATCAGAAAGATTCGAAGCAGGACGCGCTGAAAATCTGGGCCGGCCCTCGAAGGCCGCACTATCATTTCATCCGCATCCGCGATTGCGTGGCGCACGATGCCGGCGGCTCGGGCATCCACGTGGGCGAGGGAAGCTACGGCAACTACGACGACGTGGTCATCGAGGATTGTGTCTCGTACAATAACCTGGACAGCGGCATTTTCATTCAGGGGCAGGACTTCGCCGAGGTGCGGAACCTCGCCATCCGCCGCTCCGTGGCTTACGGCAACGGCTGGGACGGCATCAAGATATACAGCGGGCGCGACGGCGTCATCGAGTATTGCACCGCCTACCGCAATGGCTGGAAGCAGGACGCGCGCGTGGGCATCTGGTGCTGGAACTCGGAGAACATCGTCATCCAGTATTGCGAGTCCTACGAGAATATGACGCCGGGCACCGCCGACGGCGGCGGCTTCGATATCGACTGGTCGTGCGTCCACTGCATCATCCAGTATTGCTACTCGCACGATAACGACGGTGCGGGTTACCTCTTTATGGGCAGCGGGCGGGGATTCACCACGCGCTCCGCGGTGCGCTTCAATATCTCGCTCAACGACGGCCGCAAAAATGAATACGGCGGCCTCCTCTGCTACGGCACGCTCCAGGATTCCGAGGTGTACAACAATCTTTTTTACTTCGAGGGCGCGGAGACGGGCGCTGCCATCCATTTCCGCGGAACCAAGGAAGACGGCTATCCGAGTAACGTGCGGGTCTTCAACAACATCGTCGTCGCCGAGCAGGGCAGGGCCGTGCTGCGCGTTGCCACGGAAGCCGCGAAGCAGAACAACACCTTTGACTTCAACGACTATTGTTCGAGTTCTGGATTGAGAATGATTTGGGGAGGCGAGACCTACTCGGATATTGCCGAATTTCGCAGAGCCACGAGGCTCGAGGAGCACGGCTTGACCGCCGACCCCCGCCTGAAGACTGGCGGTACAATCGTTACCGGCCGCTTGCCCCTGGACGGCTACCGCTTGCTGCCGGATTCCCCTTGCCGCAACTCCGGCACCACCTATGAGGCGGCGTTCGGGAATCAGGACTACTGGGGAAAACCGCTCGACCATGGGAAGCGGCTGAATATCGGACCAGAACAATAATTGTCGATTGAAGATTAAAGAACCAGTTAGAGTGTAGCGGCGGGCTTCAGCCCGGCATGCCGCCCTAAAGGGCGCCTCTCCATTGCGAAGTGCCGCCCTCCACGAGGAAAGAAAGACCTTCCATGCCCAGCCCTGCTCCCAATTGGCGTGCTCTCCTACTCAGACTCTCCGCATGGGTGATTCTGAGTGGCGCGACTGCGGGAGCATGGCCCGCCGACGATTTCAAGGCGGCGGAGGAGTTTTATCGCCGTGGCGACTTCGCGCAGGCAGAGGCGCTTTTTTCGAGAATTCCACCCGGGGACCGCGACTACTCAACAGCGCAGCTTCGATTGGGTTCGATCTACTACGCCATGGGACGGCCGGCGCTGGCGGAAAAGGCCTTTGTGGAATGCTTGCGGCACAAGGAGTCGGCGGAGGTCTACAGCCTGCTAGCCGGGGCGCAATTCAACCAGAAGAAATTCTCTGAAGCCTACGAGTCGGTGAAGCGGGCGCTGCGCCTCGATCCGAAATACCCGAAGGCCTACACGGCGCTCGGCATGATCTATACCGCAACCAATGCCTGGCCGGACGCAAAAGCGGCGTACGACCAGGCGCTGCGCCTGAACCCGCGCGATGCGGATACGTGGTTCATGCTAGGGCGCGCGCTCTACCTCCGCAACGAATTTGCGGCCGGGCGGGAGGCCTTCGAGACGGTGTTGCGCCTCGATCCGCAGCAGGTCCGCGCCTACGAGAACCTGGCACGGACGCTCGACCTCCTGAATGACCCTGCCGCCGCGGAGAAGGCCTTTCGCGAGGGCGCGCGCGTCAATCAACTTCGCAAACATCCCGAGGCGCGACTCTATATTTCCTACGGAACGTTTCTCTCCAAAGCCGGCCGCGCCGAAGAGAGCTTGGCGCAGTTTTGCGAAGCGGTGCAAGTGGCGCCCCAGGACGCCGAGGCGCGATTTGAACTCGCCAACCAACTGGCGCGCATACAGCGCTGGGAAGAGGCGGCGCAGGAAGGCGAGCTCGCGGCTCGAGTGGACCCCGGCAATCCGCGCGTTCACTTTCTGCTGGCGCGCATCTATACGGCGCTCGGTAAACCCGACCTCGCTGCGGAACAGGCGCGAGTGGCAGCAGGCGGGCTACAAAAGTAAAGAACGATGCTGACGTTTCCAAGGTGGGGCGCACAAAAGGCTTGCGAACTGGTTCCCGTTATGGGAACATAGAGGAGATTGGGTCGTGCATGTCATCAGTTATAAGGCGATCCGGGAATACGCGGCGGCACGACCCGATGCCCGCTCGGCGCTCGACAATTGGTATCGGGTGGCGAGCGGATGCGCATAGAAGAGCTTCTCGGACCTGAGGCAGGTATTTGCCCGCGCCGATTGGGTGAAGCCATACGTGGTGTTTAACATTGCCGGAAACAAGTATCGCCTTATTGCCGAAATCAACTTCCGCACCCAGACGCTCTTCATCCGGAATATTCTCACACACCAGGAATACGCAGCAGGGAAGTGGAAGAGATCATGAGCACACAAACCGTCAACGCGCTTGCCTACGGCAGACTGCTGGCGAATGTCCAGCCTCGGGCGATCAAAGACCAAAGCGAGTACGACCGCCTGGTGAACGAGGTCGGGCGGCTCATGGAACGCGGCGAACGCAAGCTGACTGCGGAGGAAACCTCGCTGCTTGAGGTGCTGTCGATCCTGATCGAGGAATTCGACCGGGAGCATTACAAGCTGCCCGCATCAAAGCCTCACCAATTCCTGGCTTTCCTGCTTGAACAGCGCGGGTTGAAGCCCCGCGACCTCTGGCCCGTGCTGGGCTCGAAGAGTCGGGTCTCAGAAATTCTCAGCGGCAAGCGCGCCATTAGCAAAGCCCAGGCCAAGAAACTGGCGAGCTTCTTCCATGTCCCCGTGGGTCTCTTCATCTAGAGTGCCTTTGGCAATGGTCAGAAATGTTGTCCTCAGCAAATTGACCGAGGAGCGGGAATCTCGCCTATAATTGGCGGAATCCCAAACAGGAGGCCCGGGTGGGCAACTCCCTTTTCCGCGACTACGAGAAGCTCGTGGAGATCCTGGTCCTGGGCAAGAAGTTTCAAGTCCCTGAGAAAAACACCTGCCTGCGAGCCTTCCAGTACATCAGCCCGGAAACCATTCCTTATGGGCGTTTCTGCTGGAATCAGGAGTGCCAGCTTTGCCGCGTCGAGTACCGGATGCCCCAGCAGCCCGAGGCCATGCCGCGCACTATTCTGACGTGCAAGGTCATAGTGGCGTCAGGGATGGAGATCACGAGCCTTTCCGATGAACTGACTTGGTGCATGCGCGAAGCACTGAAGGCCCCGAATGGCCACACCCCTGAAAATTCCGGTACCGGTGCACTCTGACTTGACATTCGTCAATTTCTTTGTCAGTATCCACCTGCTCTAGAAGTCCAGGGCGGACTAGGACGACACAACTGAATCAAGTCGGGAGGGGCCCGACACAACTCGGGCAGACATGGCCGGTTTCTGCACATGGCGTCAAACTGTGCTAACGCATTGAGATATAAGTAGTTACCAATCACTGTGGGGGCGGAGCCTTTGAAGGGTGAAAAACGACCGTTCACTGTAACGACATTTACTTTGACGGCGGTCTAATCAGAAGATGCTGTGCGTCAGATGGTAGGACAAGGCAAGGGTTCTGTCGAGGGCTGATTTCTTAGAATTCAGGCTCGTTTTGGCCAATAGCCCATATTGACCTTCTATCCAAAACTCGCAAACGCACGGCGGGAGTCAGGGCGTCGAAGCGCGCCCTCCCGATAATCAGGTCCGCAGAAATTCACTGACGAGGTGAAATATGAGCACGGTCCCATTCAACGAGATTCCCAAGTCAAGTGGGGGATTAGTCCAGATCACTTCGCGGGAGGAGCAAATCCGCCAGCGCCTGGAAGATGAACGCCGGCGCCTGGAAAATGAGGCAGGCATCGAGCGGCGGCCGACGCAACACTTCCACAAACCTATTGAGCACCCCTTTACGCGCTCGCAGCGGGACCACACGACCATCCTTTTCGGGGGCCTCACTTGGAAGCACGAGAAGCTGATTCTCGGCGCGCTGGAAGGCCTCGGCTACAAAGCCGAAGCCATGCCCGTCCCCAGCAAGAAGGGCTTCCAGTTGGGCAAGGAATACGGGAACAACGGCCAGTGCAATCCCACTTACTTTACCGTGGGCAACCTCGTCCAGTACCTGCAAAGCATGGAAGAGAAGGGTCTGACCAAGCAGGAGATCATCGACCGCTACGTCTTCTTCACGGCTGGAGCGTGCGGGCCGTGCCGCTTCGGCATGTACGAAGCCGAGTACCGGCTGGCGCTGCGCAATTCCGGGTTCGACGGCTTCCGCGTGTTGCTCTTCCAGCAGAATGGCGGCCTGAACCAAGCCGAGGCGGAAGCCGGGCTGGAGATGAACCTCGACTTCTTCCTGAACATTCTGAACGCGATGAACATCGGCGACATCATCAACGACGTCGCCTACCAGATTCGCCCCTTCGAGGTGAATGCGGGGGAAACCGACCGCGTGCTGGATGAGTGCATGGACCTGCTTCACGAGGTCATGCGCCGCCGGCGTCCCTGGACGCTCGAGGGCAAGCTGGGCAACCTGCTCAACAAGACGACCTTCGCGGGCACGGCGGAGTATCTGGGCAAGTTCCTGAATCAGCTTTATGGCGACGACTACACCGCCGCGCTCAACGAAGTGCGCGATCGCTTCAACGCCATTCCCGTGGACCACACGCGCGTCAAGCCCATCGTGAAGATCACGGGCGAATTCTGGGCGCAGACAACGGAAGGCGATGGGAACTTCAACATGTTCAAGTTCCTGGAACTCGAGGGCGCGCAGGTGCTCGTCGAGCCGGTTGGGACCTGGATCATGTACATGATTCACCAGGCCAAGCAGCAAATCCGCGACGAACGCGGCCTGGAACTGATCGAAAAGGGCGTTTCCAAGTGGAACCTGCCAAAGCTTTTCAGCAGCCACGTCAGCGCCAAGCAGAAGCTCGCCAAGCTGAGCGCTGCGGAAGTGGTCTTCAAGCGGGAATATCATCGCCTGATCGACGCCCTGGGCGGCATCGCGCATCACCTGACCGATCAGTACGAGCTTCAGCGGCTCGGACATCCGTTCTACAACTCGCGCGCGGGCGGCGGCGAGGGGCACCTGGAAGTCGCCAAGAACATCTACTATTCGAACAAAGACCTCTGCCACATGGTGCTCAGCCTGAAACCCTTCGGTTGCATGCCCTCGACGCAATCCGACGGCGCGCAGTCGGCGGTGGTCTCGACGTACAAGGACATGATCTTTATTCCCATCGAGACTTCCGGCGAAGGCGACGTGAACGCGCATAGCCGCGTGCAAATGGCTCTGGGCGAAGCCAAGGTGCGTGCCAAGAACGAGATGAAGCGCGTCCTCGACGAAACCGGAGTGACGCTCGAGGAAATCCGCGAGTTCGCCGCCGAACATCCGGATATGCAACAACCCATGTACCAGTACGGCCACCGCAAGGGCGTGGTGGGCGTAGCGGCAAACTTTGTGATTCACGCCTCGGAACGCATGAAGGCCGAGCACCATGCGACGGTGGCGGTCTAATAGGGCAAGTTTGGCCGCGCACGGAATTGTTTTTTCTGTGTTCTCTGTGGATTTCAAGATCAAACACAGAGCGCACAGAGCATCTCCGTGACCTCTGTGTTGAGTCTTTCTCTTAGTCCAAAAGGGAGGCCGAATGCCAGAAGCCAACCCAAAGAATCTGATTGTGGGTCTGGACGTGGGCTCGACGACGGTGAAGTCCGTGGTCGTGGATACCTCCACCGACCAGATTACCTGGAGCGATTACCAGCGCCACGACACGAAGCAGCCGGAAAAATGCCTGGAATTCCTGAAGCGCATGGAAGCCGAAGCCGGCATCAAGGCGGAGGAGAGCCGGGTCTTCATTACAGGCAGCGGCGGCGGGACGATCGCCCCGCACATTGGCGCCAAGTTCGTCCAGGAAGTCAACGCCGTCTCCCTGGCGGTCGAGCACCTCTACCCGGAGTGCGGCTCCGTGGTTGAATTGGGCGGGCAGGACGCCAAGATCATCATCTTCAAGGAAGACCCCGAAACCGGCCGCAAAAAGAAAATCCCTTCCATGAACGACAAGTGCGCGGGCGGTACGGGCGCCGTCATCGACAAGATTAATGCCAAGCTGCGTATTCCCTCTGAAGAGCTTTGCAACATGGGTTACCTGGGATTGAAGCTCCATCCCGTGGCCGGGAAGTGCGGCGTCTTCGCGGAGACGGACATCAACGGCCTGCAAAAAAGCGGAGTCCCACCGACCGAGCTAATGGCCTCTTTGTTCGAAGCCATCATCCAGCAGAACCTGGCGGTGCTGACGCGCGGCAACACGCTGCGTCCGGTGGTGCTCCTGCTGGGCGGGCCCAACACCTACATCAAGGGCATGCAGGACTGCTGGAAGTTCAACATCCCGAAGGTCTGGGAAGAGCGCAACTATCCGCTGCCCGAGGGCAAGGACCCCAAAGACCTGATCACGGTCCCGAAGAACGCCCAGTACTTCGCGGCCCTGGGCTGTGTGCGCTTTGCGCTGGACGAAGACCCGAGCCTCGGAATCTACAAAGGCCAGGAAAAGCTCGACTGGTACATGAACGTCGGCCGAGTGGAAGAGAAGAAAAAGAAGGGCGGCGCAGGCCTCTACAAGACGGAAGACGAACTGGGGGCGTTCAAGGACAGGTACAAGCCCAAGAAGTTCGTCCCGCGCACGTTCCAGCCCGGCGAACACGTTCAAGCCTTCATGGGCATTGACGGTGGCTCGACCTCCACCAAGGCCGTCCTGATCAATGGACAGGGCGAAGTCATGGTGAAGTGCTACCAGCTTTCCAAGGGCAACCCGCTCGAAGACACCATGGAGATGTTCGCGAACCTTCGCAAGCAGGTGGAATCGCAGGGCGCGACGCTGGAGTTGTTGGGGGTGGGCTCGACGGGTTACGCCAAGGACATTCTGAAGGACGTGCTGAACGCCGACGTGGCGTTGGTCGAGACCGTGGCGCACACGCAGGCCGCGCTGCATTTCTACCCCGATGCCGACGTCATCTGCGATGTGGGGGGTCAGGACATCAAGCTCATCATCCTTCAGGACGGCCGCGTCAAGGACTTCAAGCTGAACACGCAGTGCTCGGCGGGGAACGGTTATTTCCTGCAATCCACGTGTGTGGGTTTCGGCTTCGACGTGAAGGAATACGCCGACCTGGCCTTCGGCGCAAAGGCCATGCCGATGTTCGGCTATGGCTGCGCGGTCTTCATGCAGTCTGACATCGTGGACTTCCAACGGCAGGGCTGGAAGCCGGAAGAGATCATGGCGGGACTGGCGAACGTGCTCCCCAAGAACATCTGGCTCTACGTCTCGCAGATTCCCAACCTGGCTTCGCTGGGCAGTACCTTCATTCTCCAAGGCGGCACGCAGCACAACCTGGCGGCGGTGAAAGCCCAGGTGGACTTCATCGAGTCGCGCTTCAAGGACAAGGGCGCGAAGCCGAACGTCATCGTGCACGAGCATTGCGGCGAGTCCGGCGCCATCGGCGCGGCGCTCGAAGCGCGCCGGCTCCACGGCCTCGGACACCGGACGAGTTTCATCGGCTTCGAGGCAGTGGAGAAGATCACTTACATCACACACCGCAATGAGAACACGCGCTGCTATTTCTGCAAGAACAAGTGCATGCGGACGTTCATTGACGTGCAGATCGCCAGCTCCGATGAATCGTGGAAGAAGTCCAAGATTCCGATTCCGGCGGGCGTAAAGCGGCTGATCGTCGGTAACAGTTGCGAGAAGGGCCTGGTCGAGGACGTCAACGACATGCGCGAGATCAAGAAGGGTCTCGACGCTGCCAAACGGGACAACCCCAATATGGCGGAGGTGGCCGCCAAGGCCGTGTTTAAATCCTACGCGCCGCCGATCGTCGCGGACCCGCTGCCCAAATTCATGTTCACAGCGGCGCAGAAGAAGCGCGTCGAACTGATGAAAAAACGCAAGGACCTCCGCATCGGCATCCCGCGCATCCTGAACATGTACACGGTGAACCCGGTTTTCAGCGCGTATTTCGAGGCGCTGGGGATTCCGGCGGAAAACCTTATCTACTCCGACTACACCAGCGAGCAGCTTTACAAGGAAGGCGCGAAGCGGGGCGCCATCGATCCGTGCTTCCCGTCGAAGGTGGGGATTCCGCACGTTCACAACCTGCTCTATGTGCACCACAAGAAAAAGCCGCTCGACATCATTTTCTGCCCGATGATCGATGATCTACCGAGCGACCTGAAGTTTGCGCAGGACCATCGCTCCTGCCCCACCGTCGCCGCCACGCCCGAGGCTGTCAAGGCGGCGTTCACCAAGGAAGGGGACATCTTCAAGGAAAACAACATCGTCTTCCTCGATACATTTGTGAATCCCGCCAACCCGTCGTTGCTGGCGCGGCAACTCTAC
>JAIQGA010000228.1 GCA_020072925.1 Terriglobia bacterium
AGGACATGACGCGGGCCAAGTACCTTCTCGCCAATGCCAAGCGCTACATGGCCAGCAAGAGCGAGCGGCCGGCGGAGAAGTAATTCCTCATCTCCCCACAACCAGTTGCATTTTGGATTGCAATTGGGTTCGAGGCCGAATTCAGTCGCCCCGCAGCTTGCCCGAGAAGTACTTCAATAGCGAGAGCCCACCGGTTACAGGCAGCAGGAGAATCTGTTTGAAGATCGAAGCGCGTTTCTTGGTGCGTGCGCGCTGCTGCGCGGCGGTGTCTTTTGCCTGGAAAATCAGCATCGCAGAGTACTTGGCAAAATCCACCCCGCATTGATCGCACTTCCCGCCGTGATCCTGGACGTGCTTGCAGGCGGGACAAATGAATCGCAGCGTGGCGTGGCAGCGGATGCAGAACTGCGCCGTCTCCGGGTTATCGTGATGACATTTCGGGCATAGCATGTCTTGGTGGAAGCGAGACCTTGGTGGACGCGAAGGGATTCGAACCCTCGACCTCAGCGTTGCGAACGCCGCGCTCTCCCAACTGAGCTACGCGCCCACGCTTGAAAATATAGCATGAGTTCAAGGGGACGACAATTCAGGTAGCGCTATTCAAGTAGCGCTGCGGTTTGAATCTTGAGACACTTAGACACACTCCCGCAACATTCGAGTTACTTGAAATCCGGCTTGAAGAAGTCAATCGTCTCCCCGACTCGGCCTATCAAGAGAAGAAGGGTTTCAATAATGGACAACTCACCATCGTTGAAGCCTATCGAGAAAACGTCCTCTTTCTTAACATACATCCGCTGTCCCTCTATGTTGAAGGGCGCGTCATAGATATTTCCCGACAAGTGAGCGAAAAAGCTTGGGGGGCGTTGTGGTTTCATCACAATCAAGTGCCGGTGCTTGTCCGGATTGGAGATGGAGCGCAAGGTTTTTGTCCATTCGATTCCCTCATAAGGCTGCCGCAGTTCGATCTCGCGGATGTGAGGGTCGCTAAGACCACTCAGGGATTTTCCTTTCTTTTTCTGAAAATCCTTGGGGTCATCCACAATGGGGAATTGGGTGCCCTCGTGGATAACTTTGTCGTCCAAGAACGCTAACTCGTACACCAAATAATCCAAGGCCGCTCTGAGGTTATGGATGCAGTCGCTAAGGGGGAGGCTGAATCCCAAGGGGACGACAAGCGACTTGTCGAAGGATACACGCAAACTCTGAGGTGGGCCAGGGTCATACTTGATAGAGACTTTATCGATATTCTTCTTCCGGAATTGTAGGAGCGTTTCCTCCAATTCCTCGAAATGTCGTCTTGCCCTATCTACCCGCAGGGTAGCCCCATCGAGCGCGTGTGCCATTGCAATAAACTAGCACACTTGCTGCCAGGAGCAAGTAATCGCCAGAAAAGCATTCCCCTTTCCAGTCTACTTTCAAATTGCACCACCAGCCCAGTTCCGGCAGCGCACGCACCGGTCCCCACTGCGGGCTATCATGGCACGGCCATGCTGGCCACGCCTCAGTTGGCGGTCGGAACGCCCGGATTACTAAGCTAATCCCAGGATGCTCTCGGCAAGATTCAAGGCCTCCTCCAGGCGAGCCTCATCCAAGCCGCCACCCTGGGCAAAGTCCTTGGCGCCGCCGCCTTTGCCGCCACACTTGGCCACGGTTTGCTTCAAGATTGCGCCCATGTCGAGCGAACCTCCCGGAGTCTGCGCAAAGAAGAGCGCCGCGGGTTTCCCTCTAACCCCAACGAGCGCGATGGAGGACGGGCGCTTGGCGACTTCGTGGGCGATGATCTTAGCCTCGCGCGCCTCCTCCACGGGGAAAATGGCGCGTACGATCCGTTTGCCGTTACGTTCAGGCGCGCCTTGCCAAAGTTCCGCAGCGCGCAGCTCTGCCCAGCGCTCCATTCCCTTCTCATGGGCGCGCAGGGCCGCGCGCAACTCGTCCGACTGCTTGCGGATGAGCTCAGGAAGCTTTGCGGGCGCCGCCGAAAAAAGTCGCGCCGCATCACTTAGCGTTCTAAAATCCTCCCGCGCGCCCCGCAGCGCCCGGCCGCCACAAACGAACTCTACGCGCGTCGAACCTTTCAGGCGCTCGAATTTGCGCGCCAGAATCGCGCCGACAGCGCCAGTCCTGCTCACGTGCGTTCCGCCACAGGCCGACAAATCGAAATCACTCACCTCCACCAGTCGCACATCGCCCTCGCGAAACGTGGGCTTGCGCAGGTCCATTTGGCTGGCTTCGGTCGCCGGTCGAAAGAAGATCCGGACCTCGCGGTTTTCGAAGACCACCTGGTTGGCGAGGTCCTCGGCCTCCTCGATTTGCCGAGCGCCCAGGCGGTCGGAGTCCAGGTCGATCGTGGAAGCCTCCGCACCCAGGTGAAATGATACGGTCTTGTACCCGCCAACCTTTTCAAACGCCGCCGAAAGCACATGCTGGCCGGTATGCTGCTGCATATGTTCGAAGCGCCGCGTCCAGTCGACAGTTCCCTTCACCATTTCACCGGACGGCGCCTGGGCAAGGAGGTGAACGATCTCGTCGTTCTGTTCAACCACGTCGACCACCTCACAGCCAGCCAGCGTTCCACGGTCCGAGGGCTGGCCGCCCGACTCGGGATAAAACGCCGTGCGGTCCAGGACCACGCGATAACCCTTGGGGGCTTGCTCGACCTTAAGGATGCGCGCCTCGAATTCCCGCAGGTAGCAATCGGTGTAGTAAAGCCGTTCGGTTCCACTCATCGGAAGTCAATTCCCTTTCGGAGAAGCCAACGCGGCTAGCGCTTCCTGGTATTTGTACCCGGTAGCCGTCAGGAAAAGAACAATCGTTTCATAACCGGAAAGGAACCCGTCGGCCACGAGCC
Organism: Terriglobia bacterium; assembly: GCA_020072925.1. Lineage (GTDB taxonomy): Bacteria > Acidobacteriota > Terriglobia > UBA7540 > UBA7540 > JAIQGA01. The sequence goes on from JAIQGA010000228.1 coordinate 2,849, forward strand.
TTTTCAGCGCAGCGAGCGTCGCGCCACCCTCCGGAGAGGTTACGATTCCTTCGGTCTCGGCGAGCTCGCGCACCGCCGCCAGCATTTCGTCGTCGGAAACCGCCAACGCCGCGCCGCCGCTTTCACGCAGCGCACGCAGCATCAGAAAATCCCCGATGGCGGAGGGAACGCGCAGCCCGGAAGCGATGGTTTGAGGGTTCTGCCACTCCTCGGCGTGTTCGCTCCGCGCGGCAAAGGCGCGCACGATGGGTGCGCAGTTTTGCGCCTGCACGGAAAACATTCTGGGCCGCCGCTTCCCTACCCAGCCCAGCGCCTCCATTTCCTCGAAGGCCTTCCACATGCCGATGAGCCCCGTGCCGCCCCCTGTGGGATAAATCATCGCATCCGGCACGCGTCCGTCGAGCTGTTCGACGACCTCATAGGCCATCGTCTTCTTTCCTTCCAGACGATAAGGCTCGCGCAAGGTCGAGACGTCAAACCAATCATCGCCCTGCATCCGCTCGCGCATGACTCGCGCGCAATCCTTGATGCTACCGGGTACCAGTACGACTTCCGCACCCAGGAGCGCGCACTCGAGGCGATTGGCGAGCGGCGTGTCCTCCGGCATGAAGATGGTCGCCGGCAAGCCTGCCTTGGCCGCGTAGGCGGCGAGAGCGCCCGCGGCGTTGCCCGCGGAAGGGATCGCCAGGCGCTTGATCCCAAGCTCAAAGGCCATCGAGATGGCCACACCCAAACCTCGCGCCTTGAAGGAGCCGGTGGGATTGAACGATTCGTCCTTCAGATACAGGTTGGCCATGCCCAGCCTCCGGCCAAGGCGGCGCGCGTGCAACAGGGGCGTAAAGCCTTCGCCCAGGCACAGGATCGAGGAATCCCGCTCCACGGGCAACACTTCCCGATACCGCCACAAGTTGGCCGGGCGCGAAGCCATTGCATCCCGTCGTAACGTGCTCGCAGCCCGGCGAAGATCGTAGCGCACCAGCAGCGGCGAGCCACAGGCGCAGAGGTTGTAGACTTTGCCGGGAGGCAGATGCCCCCCGCAACGCGCGCATTCCAGATGCGAAACGAAAGCCATGAGATGCGCAGTCTAACAAATGGCTCAAAAACCGGTCAATGTTTCTGCCAAGACGTGGTCAATGTGCGACGTCAACATCGGTTGAGCATTGGCCATGTTACAATTCTATTGCATGCCTATTCGCATCGTGGCTCTGGACCTCGACGGCACACTGCTGAACAGCCGTTCCGAGATTTCCGCCAACAACTTGAACGCCCTGGTCGCCGCCTGCGAGCGCGGCGCGCAGGTCGTCGTCACCACCGGCCGGCGATTTTATTCCGCATTGCCATACGTCAAGCGCCTTCCCTGCCCGGTCACAATGATTACGTCCAACGGCGCGCTGATCAGCACGCCCGATGGTGAAGTCATGTACCGCAACTTCCTTCCGCGCGAAGTCGCGCGCCAGGCTTTGGTGGCTGCGCGCGACTATCGCCCCTATTGCGTCGCCATCTTCAATGTGCCAGGCCGCGGACAGGTCACCATGCAGGAGAATGCCCATCCGGAAGGGCCCATCAGTTGGTACCTTAAGACGAGCGCCGCCAGCCTGAAGCTGGTTCCCGACCTCGAATGTGCCCTGAATACTGATCCGCTGCAGGTCATGGTGGGTGGCCCTCCGGCGCTTATCGAACCCGCCCAAGAAATCCTTCGCGCTTCGTCGGCGGGACCTCACGTCAATTTGACGTGGACCAAATACCTGATGCGCAATGTCTCCATCCTTGACGTTATGAACAAGGGCTGTTCGAAGGGCCGAGCGCTAAAATATTGGGCGGAGCGCTGCGCCGTTCCTCCCAGCGAGGTCATGGCCATTGGCGATAACTTCAACGACGTCGAGATGCTCCAGTTTGCCGGGCGGCCGGTGCTGATGGGCAATCGCTGCGAAGGACTCGATGGCCCCGGATGGCACCTGACCCTGTCCAACGACGAAGATGGAGTGGCCGCGGCTATCCGCACTTACGTTCTCGAATAACACGTCAGTTGGCTCACGTTTCGCGATGATTTTGCGGACCGTTTATTTTTGGTCGATCACTTCCGTGCCCGGCGGCGGAGTGAACTGAAAGAGCGCGCGACTCACCGGCGTGTTGCGCGCGATGTGCTCGAAGCTAAACTTCATGCTGCTGCCGTCGGGGTAGACCACCACCAGTCGCCGGATGTCGAAGCCCGGCGTCAATTCCATCAAGACCTGCTGGTAGTCCTCTTCAAAGCCCTTCTTCGGGAACGCGCGAAGGACGCGGTCGTCGGGGTCGTGCTGCATGGCCGCATCCGCGAACTCGATCTTCGCGAAAACGCGCCGCAGGTTGAGCCGCGAGAGAAGAAGGCGAAATGGCACCCGAATATCTTCGCTGCTTTTGACCGGCGAGCGGGTCAACTGCTTTTCTTCTGGAACATACAGGAGCAGGTGCTTCCCGTCGGAAAGAAAAAGCTTCTGCTGCGGCTGTCCGTAGTCCCAGCGCATCAGCCCGCCGCGCGCAAAAGTCACAGTCCCCGATTCGGCGCGCGTGCGGCCGCTCATCTCATAGGTCTGGGTGAACTCGGCGCGCAAGGATCGCACGCTGCGATAACTCGACTCGAACGCACGGACGTAGTCTTTCAGCGAAACTGAAGTCCCTGCCTTTGGCTCCTGCCACGCACCGCCAGGAAGCGCGAGTGCCGCCACCAGAAGGATTGCAGTGCTCACTTGCCGGACTAACGGATGTTCAGGGTTTCGATGTTTTTTCATTGGAAGTCGATTTCAACCTTTGCAGCGCCGCCAGGGCCTCCGCGTTCCGGGGATCCGTGACAAGACCGGATTCGTATTCACGGACCGCTTCGGCGTTCTGACCTGCGGCCTCTGCCAGCCGCGCCAAGCCAAAGTGCGCGTGGCTATCGAAGCTGTCGAGCGCCGCGGCGCGTCGAAAAGCCTGGCGAGCCTGCTGAACCTGCCCCCAGCGCATATAGATATCGCCCAAACGATCATTGGCGGCGCTGTTTGGAAAGCTTTGCGCGGACTGGCGGAACTCCTCTTCCGCGTCCGCCAAACGGCCTCGGTCAAAATAGAATATGCCGAGTTCGTCGTGGGCGCGATAATTCAGCGGCGCGAGTGCCACCGCGGCGCGAAGCTGCAACTCTGCGTCGGCATCGCGGCCTTGCAGCACGTAAACACGCCCGAGATTCAAATGGGTGTCGGAATTTTCCGGTCGCAAGCGCATGGCCCGCTTGAAGTACTTCACTGCCTGCGGATACTCCTTCCGGCTGGAATAGACCAGCCCCAGATTATTGTAAGCGAGAGCGCTTTCCGGTGCTTTCTTAGCTGCCGTGCGCCACGCTCGCTCGGCAGCCAACGCGTCGCCTTGTTCCCAATAAGCGGCGCCTAGGTTGATCCAGTAGCTGGCGGCTTCCGGCTCGGCTGCCAGCGTGGTCTGGTAGAAGATAACTTCGTTTCGCCAATCGCGGTTGCGGGTCACTATCCGAAAAGCGCATAGAATAGCCAGAAGCCACGCAATTACCGCGAAGGCCTGACGCGCCCAGCAGGGACGGCGTGCGAGGGCATTCCACAATTCCACGCCGGCCCATGCCGCGACCCAGCAGAACCCCACAGAGGGCAGATACAGATATCGTTCGGTGAATACATTGGGACCCAGCCAGCGGGAATTCAGCACTGGGGCCAGCGTGATGATGAACCACAGAAATCCGAACGAAACGCACCGCGACCGTTTCCATAAGGCCAGAAATACTGCTCCGCATAAAGCAAGGGCGACGACGCCGGCCAGGATTCTTGGATCGAGCGGGCTCACGCTTTTGTGGAAGGCATAGTATGCCGAAAGATTCGCTGGCCAGAAGAGCTTTGCGACATACTCCGCAAAGAGGGCGAAGGCGGAAAGGAAGGCTTCGTACCAGTTCACGTGCGGCGTCAACAGGACAGTGGTGAACGATCCCAGGACGCGAACACGAAACAGCAAATAGGCCAACGTCAATAGCCACAAATTCAGATAGCGCGGCAGCTTCTGCGCCCAGATCGTCTGTTCCCGGTCGCCGCGGTAAAGGTGTTCGTAAATCGTGACCAGGACCGGCAGCATAACCGCGGATTCCTTCGAGAGCAGCGCGAGCGCAAAGCTCCCGACCATGCCGAATTGGGCCCAGTCCGAGCGGCGGCCGCCCGGCCGGGCAACATCGAGATAAAACCAGAAAGTCAGCAGGCAGAAAAAGGTAACGTCAAGATCGGTGACCGCCGATATCCAAACCACCGCCTCGGTATGGATGGGATGGAGCGCAAACAATGCCGCCGCCGCGAAGGCCAGCGCGCGATTGCCGAACATGCGACAAGTGACGAAAAACAGCGCGCAGACTGTGGCCGTGTTAACCAGCAAATTCACCAGATGGTATCCGTAAGCGAGCGTTCCGAAAAGCTGATAACACACCAGGTATCCGAACGTCACCAGCGGCCGGTAGTAGTTCGTGACGCCGCGCACGCCCAGAAAAGACCAGGGATTCGTGAAGAAGATTTCGCGCAGGAAGCCGAAGCTGCGCAAGTACGGATTGCCCAGAATCAGCCGCTTGTCGTCGTAAATGAATCCATTCAAAAGCGTATTGAGATACGGGAGACTCGCGATGAGGATAAGCGCGGCGAGGAGCGCGGGCGTGTTGCTGAAGAAACCCGCTGGCTCGTTCCCGGTTCGCGCAGTAGCCTCCTCCGAGTGCGAAACGGCAGAGCCCGAAAGGGCGGTCATGGCCGCTCCTTGGCCTTTCCCGCGACCTCGGCCGGCGCTTTGGATTTGCCGCTATGTGCGGCAAACCGACCGGCCAGGCTCGCAGGCAACACCAGAGGAATCGGGACCTCGCCGAAGCGCTTGAAAAGCCAATTTGCCAGCCAATAGCAGGGAGGCGCGAGCAGCAGGCCCGCAAGACAATCGATCAGGTAGTGATACCGAAGGTAGATTGTGGAAACCCACAAGCTGAGAACGAGCGGCGAAAGGATCCAGAAGAGGCGGCGGGAATTCCGCCACGCGTAGAGCCACACGACAAAGGAGATCGCGACGTGCATGCTGGGGAAAACGTCCCGGCGAATGCGCGCGAAATCCATGAATTCCACCTGACGATTGAACACCGCGAGAGGCTGGCTGAGCGGAACCGTGTACTGCGCGCGCAGGGTGAACTCCGGTCCGATGGCCGGAACCAACAAATATCCCAGCAAACCGAAGAAGCACACCACCATCAGGCCGCTCATCATCTCGCGGAACCGCGCGCGCGGCCGCACGATGTAGATAAAGCAGGCCACAATGGGAATGTTCAGGACGTGGTAGAAGTAAGCGAAGTCCATCCAGGAGGTGAGCCCCGGCGTGATGAATCGCTGAATCGCCACGCTGGCCTGAAAGCCGAAAAGTTTCTGGTCGAGAGCGATCAGCGCCTGGTCGCGATCCAGAGGGACCAGCAAGTGTGTGGCGTCTCCCCAGAGCGAATAGTACATGAGCAGGATCACCAGGAACGGGAACCAGTCCCGAAAGATTTCCCAGTAAGGACGGACGAATTCGAGAGGGCTCGCCGCGGACGCGGAGGCTCTTTCCTTTCCCGCGATGAAGTAATGGACCAGCTCCTTACCCATCAGCAGTGCGACGGCGGGGATGATAATGAGCACATCGGCGGGACTGAGATTGCGCCGCTCCAGCCCGCTGAAGACCAAATGTACGAAAAGCATGATGAGGAAAAAGGTCAACGCCACAACGTCTTCGAGGCGCAAGCGGAAGGTGTGGCGGTTATTGGCCATACAACTCCCGCAGCGCCACAAATCGTTTCTGGGCGTCGGGAGGAAACGGGAACTTCACCGTTTCATCCAGCACCTTTCGCGCGCGCAGCCGGTCCCCTTGCAGGAAATACGCATGCGCCAACCCTTCCACCGTCTGGTCATTGAGGTTCACGTGGGTCAGTTCGGCAATTCCTTTGAGCGAGTCGACGTCCACGGCGAAACCATGGTTCTGGCAGGTGATCTCGACCTTGCGGGTGAGCAGATCCATCACCGGCTGGTTGCCGCCGTGGTGACCGAACTTCAGCTTGTACGTGCGCCCGCCCAAGGCGAGCCCGAGGATCTGGTGCCCCAGGCAGATGCCGAAGATCGGCGCCTTGCCGATGAGATCGCGCACGATGGTGGCGTACGGACCGACGTCGGGATCACCCGGCCCGTTCGACAGGAAGATTCCGTCCGGCTTGAGCGCCAGCACGTCGGCAGCGGGTGTCGTTGCCGGCACGACGCGCACCCGGCAGCCCATACGCACCAGGTTGCGCAGGATGTTGCGCTTGATACCGAAGTCGTAGGCGACCACGAAGCGCGGTGCCCCTGCCGGGGCGCGGAGATAGCCGTGTTGCAACCGCCACGTCCCTTCGTCCCAGTCGTACGGTGCCGTGCAAGTCACCTCGCGCACGAGATCGCGACCGATGAGCCCGGGCCACGCACGCGCCTTCTCGACGACACGCTTGGGCTCGGTGTCGATCGTGGAGAGCACCGCTTCCTGAGAGCCATGGGTGCGCAGATGGCGCACCAGCGCGCGCGTATCGATCCCCTGGATGCCCGGGATGCCATGGTCGCGCAGATAGGCCGCCAGCGTCCGCTGTGCGCGCCAGTTGCTCGGACGCTCCCAGTACTCCTTGACGATGAACCCTTGCACGAAGGGGCGGCTCGACTCC
>JAIQGA010000229.1:0-914 GCA_020072925.1 Terriglobia bacterium
TGCCCGAACATGGGGGAGTGCTGGAATGCCGGAACCGCGACGTTTATGATCCTGGGTGAGTTGTGCACGCGCCGCTGCGGCTTTTGCGCAGTGCCTAAAGGCCGCCCTGCCGGCGAAGTGGACCGGGCTGAGCCCGAGCGCGTGGCCGAGGCTGCGGCGAAGATGGGTCTTAAATATGTGGTGGTGACGTCAGTGGACCGCGACGATTTGAGCGACGGCGGCGCCACGATTTTCGCACAGACCATCACGGCGCTGCGCCGGCAGATTCCCGAATGCCGCGTTGAGGTTTTGATTCCGGACTTTCGCGGCTCCGACGATTCGCTCGAGACCGTGCTGCGCGCCCGGCCCGACGTCCTCAATCACAACATCGAGACCGTCCCGCGCCTGTATTCCGTGGCGCGACGCGGCTCGCGTTACGAGCGCTCCCTGCGCCTGCTGGCCCGCTCGCGCGAGCTGGACCCCGCGATTCCCACCAAGTCAGGCCTGATGGCGGGCCTGGGTGAGACCTTCGAGGAACTTGGCGCAGTGCTTAATGACCTGAGCAGTGTGGGCGTCGAACTCGTCACCATCGGCCAATATCTCCGGCCCTCCGGAGACCAGTTGCCCGTTGCTCGCTTCTATACTCCCGCCGAATTCGCGGCCCTCAAGCAGGAGGGCGAGCGCTTAGGAATCCGACACGTCGAATCCGGCCCCCTGGTGCGCAGCTCCTACCACGCGCACGAACAAGCCAGTTCATTGAGTGATTGAGCGATTTAGCGATTGGGTGATTGAAAAGCCCAGCGGCATGTGATTGTTCTGCGTTCTTCTGTTCTTCAATCGCTCAATCACAAAATCACCAAATCGCTCAATGGCTCAATCACTCAATGGTTTTGTCTGGGTGTAGACGTCGGAGGGCTTCGCGGGCGGCCTTGTGC
>JAIQGA010000229.1:972-10523 GCA_020072925.1 Terriglobia bacterium
GCCGTGCTCTGATAGACTTCGCGATAAGTCTCTTCGCCCTTCTGCCGCTCTTCGAGTTTGAAATACAGGCTGCCGATAAGCATCGGCCAGAGGGGATTGTGGGGATATTCCTGCTTCAATTCCTCGAACAGCTTAAGGGACATCGCATACTGCCTTTCGTTCCAGCGTGAGTAGTCCTTAGCCAGATAGAATTTGGCCTCACTGCGCGCGAGTTCGCCTTTTTCCGCGACCAACTCCAACTGCCGCAGACCCTCCACGCGGCTGCCGCCCGGTAGGCGGATGAACCAAGCGAGGATCTTGACGATCGCCGAAAGGGTGTCGACGAAATAGTTGTAAATCCCCAGGCCCAGGTAAGCGTCCGTGAGGTTCGGGTCGAGCGCCGCGGCTTTGAGAAGCAGGGCGCGCATTTTCTTGCCGGCGCGCGCGGTGGGCAGGTCCTGGTCGCGCAGCCCGGTGAGGCGGGCCCGCAGCGCGTACGCCATACCTTCGTAAAGGTAATTGCGCGCGAGGTCCTGCCGGGCGCGAATGTGCTCCTCCGACTTCCGGATGGTCAGGTTGACGAGGTCGTCGAAGTGCGCGTCGTAGGGCGTCGTGGGCAGATCGGTGGCCGCGAAAACATCCGGATCGATGAGATTGGCGGTGGCGTAGTAAATCCGCCACCACATCGCGTCGGCTTCCAGCAGGTAGCCGAGGGGAGATTGCGGGTCCCGGTCCCGGATTATGTGGAAGACTTCGATGGCCCCATTCAAGTCGCCGTCCATCATCAAATTCAGGCCGCGGATCGCCTCCGCGTGAATCTGCGCTTCGCTGCTTTGGGCAGGGTTTTGCGCGCGGGCCAGACTCGGGAGCGCGAGCAGGATGCAGAGGAACAGCGCGGCCTTTTTCGGAGTCTCGATTTTTCTCAGCATCAGCTTTTATAGACCAGGAAGGAGCTTGTCACTTTCAGTCCTCAGGTTCAATCCTGCGGCACTAGGGCGGCGTCAGGCGGGAGGACGCTTGAGCCAGCCCACCAGAATATCCTGGCCCTCGACACGGACTTCGTAGGCGGAAATCGAGTGCCCGCCAGGATGATCGGGCAAGCCGGTGCGCGCGTCGAAGGTCCACCCGTGCCAGGGACAGGTCAAAATACAACCCTCGAGCCGCCCGCTGGCCAGCGGCCCACCCATGTGCGGGCAGACGGCATTCACGGCGTAGAAGCTGCCGTCCACATTGCAGAGAGCGATCGGCTTGTCGTGCACGACCATATGCTTGACGGCGCCGGGCGGAATTTCGCTGGTTTCGGCGACTTTGACGAACGGTGGACGCTTGCTCATGATCGCCAGCCTCTTTTGATGAAGCGTTACCTCGATCGACTCGCCCCCCGGGCGCTAGGTTTGCGATTCCACGGCTTCCCAGCGCGCGGCCTGCCGCGAACCGAAGATCTGCCGGCGCGCCGTCCGCACGAATTCGTACATGACCCAGCACTCTAGCGCGAAGGGCGGAAAGCCCAGGAATCCCGGCAATGGCATTTCGAAGAGCTTACTCTGTTGCCAGATCGGAAAAACATAAACCCAACGTGACGCCGCCCAGTAATTCCAGAATTCCCACACGATTCCGCACACCCATCCGGCGAGCAGCAGCGAATAGAGCGTCGAGGCGCGCCCCATCTCTAACTCGCGCAGAAGCGACCGCTCGCCCCAATAGTAACTCAAAGGGTCGAGCAAGAGGATGAATCCCACCCAAACGGCACCGAAAAGATAGCGCGCTCGGGCCTCGGGCACAACCAGCGGGACAATCAGAAAGATGACGCCCACGGAGAGAAAAATAGCGCGCAAAAGGCGGGAGAGCGTCCATGCGTGCCGTGCCTCGGATCGGAATATCCCGAGGGCCCGAATCAAGTCGGAGGTTTCAAAGATGGCCGGCCAGATCGTCGCGAAGGCCCAGGCGTAACCGGGGATGGCGATCCATTCATCAACAGGCACTCCGACGTACGCCCAGTTCTTAAGGCGTAGATTGTACGCCTCAAAAATCAGCCAGAGTGGAATCGACCAGAACGCCAATCCCAGGAATTGCAGTGGCGCGCGCGTGAGGCGGGAGTGGCCTTCGAGCGTCGCGACCAGCGCATCAACCAGAAGGATATAGCCCGTCCAGGCCAGCGGCGTGAAGAAAACCGTTACCCAGTAGACGGGGAGCGCCAGCAACAATTCGGATCCAAGAATAATCCCCAGCCCCATCCACCCCCAGAGTCGGAGTGGGGACCGTCGCGGCGCCCGAAGATACTTCAAGCTCATGAAACCGAGTGTCGCTACAAGCAGCAACAAGCCCGCGAGGATGTGATGCTTTTCCATGCAAGCACTCTGGAGTTTCCACCAAAGCATAGATGACCCCGCAGGACAAATGCAAACCGGCGATGCTTCTTGTTTTGGTTTGTTCAGGTCGTGTATCATGAAAGTGGGTTGCGATTGAGGTTGGGCGAACCAAACAATCAGAGGGGAGATTCACCATGGCAGACGTTAAAGTCGGCCTGCAAGACGTTGTAATCGCGACATCCGAGATTTGCTCGATCGACGGACAGCGCGGCATTCTCACCTATCGCGGGTACAACATTCACGATCTCGCCGAGCACGCCAGCTTTGAGGAAGTGGTCTACCTGCTCTGGCACGGGCGTCTCCCCAAGCGTGCAGAACTTGACGAGCTAAGGACGCAGCTCGCGGAGAACGGTCCTATATCCGCGGAAATCGTCGACCTGCTGAAGCGCCTGCCTCCGCCTCAGCACCCCATGGAGACGCTGCGCACGGTGGTCTCCGCGCTCTCGCTCTACGATCCCGAAGCCGAGGACATGTCGGACGAGGCCAACCGGCGCAAGGCGCTGCGCCTGACGGGGCAGATGGGCACGGTGGTTGCGGCCTTCGCGCGGATTCGCGAGGGCAAGGAGGTGGTTTCGCCCGATCCCCATCTGAATCACGCCGCCAACTTCCTTTATATGTTGCAGGGGAAAGCGCCCGACCAGGAGATTGCTCACTGGTTTGACGTGGCGCTAACTCTGCACGCGGACCACAGCTACAACGCCTCGACGTTCGCGGCGCGCGTCACGGCTTCGACCCTTTCCGATATGCACTCCGCTGTGACCTCTGCCATCGGCACTTTGAAGGGGCCATTGCACGGCGGCGCCAACGAGCAGGTGATGAAGATGCTCCTGGAGATTCAAACTGTGGATCGGGCGGAGGACTACGTCCGCAGTCTGCTGGCGCAAAAAAAGAAGATCATGGGTTTCGGCCACCGGGTGTATCACACCGAGGACCCGCGCGCCACGGTGCTGCGCAAGATGTCGGAGGCGCTAGGTCGCCGCGCCGGGCAGCCAGAGTGGTTCGGAATGTCGAAGAAGATCGAAGATCTGATGATTCGCGAGAAGAAAATCAACGCCAACGTGGATTTCTACTCGGCTTCCGCGTACTACGTCATGGGTATTCCCGTGGATTTGTATCCCCTCGTTTTCGCCGTCAGCCGCATCGCCGGCTGGACGGCGCACGTGCTCGAGCAGTACGCCCACAACAAGCTCATCCGGCCCCTCGCCGAATATACTGGGCCGACAAATCTGAAATGCGTTCCCCTCGACGAGCGGTAGGTTTGCGCTTGGGATGTGACCCGACTCCCGCCAAAACCGGAGGGACTTGGTTGCCGGAGCGCGCTCACGATGCGGGCGAGCCCGGCTTGGCGCGCAGCTGCGCCAACTCCTGGGCGAGGTGGTCGAGGCGGCGCACAAGCTCGCGGTGGCGCGCTTCCTCCGGTGGAGGCTCCTTGCCGAGGAACGAGAGTGTGCCTCCCGGTTCGAGCACGGCGCGCTCGACTTCAGCCAGCGACGAGAACCCTTGCCGGTGCGCAGCCGCTTCGAGTTCGGCGAGGGTAATTAACTCTTTCTTCAGGCGCTCCTTCTTCACCTTCCCCTTTTCGACAATCACGTCGGCGTCGCCCTCCACGAGCCGGTCGATCTTTCGATGTTCGTAGAGAAACCGCACCAGAACGTAGTTCAGAGCGAGCAAAGTGGTGGCGCCGATCAGGCCGCCGGTCACTGTGTTGTCGTCGCCGATGATGGCGTTCTGGACCGTGTTCGAGAGCGTGAGGAGCACCACCAGGTCGAGCGGATTCAGTTGAGCCAACTCGCGCTTGCCCGCCAGGCGTAGCGCGACGACGAGAAATATATAGACAACTACCGGCCGCAGGATTTTCTCGAGGATGGGCAAGCCCAGCAGAAACATGTCACTCCAGATCTTTGCGTGCATCGCGCACTCCTTAAAGGGAATCTAGCCCGGTTAGGCGTGCGGCCAAAGCGGGCGAAAGCCCGGCGGCCCGCAGCGCGGGCACAGGCGCTCGCGAGGTTAACACGCTCCCGCGGCATCCAAAAGTGCTGAGGCAGGAGCGAGGCGCAGAGCCCGCAAAGGCAGCACGGATTGCAGATCAAGATTATCGCAGCCTCGTTTTGACTGCCGTCAAGGGCGCGGCAATTCCCGTTGACTAAGTTTTCGGCAGGGTGCACAATTTTGGTTGGGGTTTCTCAAGGGAAGGGAATGTCGTTTCCGGCGCCAAGGGCGGCGCCACTGCATCGCAACTCATGAAAAGCCATAAGCTGAAGTTCGGGATAGGTATCGGCATCATTCTCAGTGTGGTGGCGTGGGAAGCGGTCACGGGCTTTCAGGAAAGCAAGACTTACTACGTCACCGTGCAAGAGCTTACCAACGGCAAAGCCGGGCGGAAGCACATCCGCGTGGGAGGCATTGTCCAGCCCGGCTCGATCCAGCGTCGTGACGGAGTCCTGTCGTTCCGCCTTGCCCAGGACGCGCTCTCCATTCCCGTGACCTACGTGGGCGGTGATACGCTGCCCGACACGTTCAAGGACGGCGCCCAGGCGATCGTGGACGGCGAATACTCAGCCGGCGACGGATTCCGCGCCGACAAAATCCAGGCGAAGTGCGCGTCGAAGTACCAGGCCGTGCCCGGCGCGCCTGGCAAATCCACCAAAGACTCGAAGGTGGCTACGCTGAGCCAGGGAACGTGAGAGGGCGAAACCGTACGGGTGCGGATAACCGCGCCAACCTGCCTTAGGGGCATTCTATGATTGAAGTGGGAAGTCTGGCGCTGATCGGCGCGCTGGCTTTTGCCCTCTGCGCCATCATCGCCGGCGCGGTGGGCGGCAAACTGCGCAGCGCGCGCGTGGTGAAGAGCGCGGAACGAGCCACGCTGGCCTTTGCGGCGATGATCACGGTCGCGGTCGTCGCTCTCGAATATCTGATCCTGACGGACAACTTCCACGCCGCTTACGTCGCCGAGCATTCTAACCGCGATTTGCAGACGTTCTACAAGGTCGCGGTCCTCTGGTCGGGGCAGGAGGGCTCGCTGCTTTTCTGGACCTGGCTGCTCGCTATGTACAGCGCGCTAGTGGTCCTTCTGAACCGGAAGAAAAACCGGCAACTCATGCCCTATGTCGTCGCCGTGCTGATGGGCGTCGGCACATTCTTCTCCGGCATTACTTTCTTTGTCGCCAATCCTTTCCAGGAATTATCGCTCTCGAGCGCCAGCGGGCTGCGCCCCTTCAGTCCGGCGGATGGCAACGGGCTGAACCCCCTGCTGCAGTATCACTCCATGGTGATTCACCCGCCCATGCTCTACCTGGGCTATGTGGGCATGGCGGTGCCCTTTGCCTTCGCCATGGCCGCGCTGATCACACGGCAACTGGGTGACAACTGGATCCGCACCACGCGCCGCTGGACGATGGTGCCGTGGATGTTGCTGGGCCTGGGGATTATTCTGGGCGGCAACTGGGCTTACGCCGTGCTCGGCTGGGGCGGGTACTGGGGCTGGGACCCTGTGGAGAACGCTTCGCTCCTCCCGTGGCTTTCCGGAACCGCCTTCCTCCACTCCGTAATGATCCAGGAAAAGCGCGGGATGCTGAAGGTCTGGAACGTTGTCCTGGTCATCACCACCTTTTTCCTCAGCATCTTCGGAACGTTTTTGACACGTAGCGGCATCGTCTCCTCCGTCCACGCCTTTGCGCAGTCAAACATCGGCCCCGTGTTTGCGGTTTTCCTTGCGATCATCGTTTTCTTCTCGCTGACCCTGCTGTTCCTTCGGCTCGACCATCTGAAGAGCGAGAACAAGCTGGATTCGGTCATCTCGCGCGAGAGCGGCTTTCTTTTCAATAACTGGATTCTGCTGGCGCTGGTGTTCGCGGTCCTCTGGGGAACGCTCTTCCCGCTGATCTCGAAAGCGGTCCAAGGCCAGACGGTCACGGTGGGCGCGCCCTTCTTCAACAAGACGGCGATCCCGATGGGCCTGCTGTTGCTTTTCCTGACCGGCGCGGGGCCGCTGCTGGCCTGGAGAAAGACCTCGTTCCAGAGTTTGAAGCGGAACTTCACCGTTCCGCTCGCTGTGGCGCTGGTTACAGGTGTGGTCCTGTTCGCGGCGGGGGTACGACATCTGTACGCCTGGATGACTCTCTTCCTCTCGGCTTTCGTGGCGGTCTGCGTACTCGGTGAATTCTGGAAGGGGGCGCGAACGCGCATGCGGACGGCAGGTGAGAATTTCGCGCTGGCAGTTTACAACCTCACGATGCGCAATACGCGGCGCTACGGCGGCTACGTCGTGCACCTGGGTATCGTCCTGCTCTTCATCGGGTTCGCCGGCCTGGCCTTCAAGGCCGACATCAAGGGCGATATGCGTCCGGGCGATCTCCTGAGGGTGAAGGATTACCTGCTGCGATGCGACGATCTGGTGAGCGGCGAGACGCCCAATTATGAATACGTCCGCGCGCTGATTACCGTGACGAAGGACGGCCACGCCTTCACCACGATGCATCCCGAGAAGCGCTTCTACAAAGCCAGCCAGCAGCCGACCAGTTATGTGGCGATTCATCCCGGGCTCGCCGAGGACCTGTACGTGGTCCTGGCGGGCATGGACCAGGATTCGGGAAAAGCGATTGTCCAGGCATTCGTGAACCCGTTGGTCGTTTGGGTGTGGATCGGCGGGTTCGTGGTGTTTCTGGGAACGCTGCTGGCGCTGGTTCCCAGCCGCGTGGAGCGCGAAATGGCGACGATTCGCCCGGGGCACGAGATGGCGGTGCAGAGCGACGATGTCATCTAGATTCATAACAAGTCTGATGGCCGTGGCATTGCTGACGACGGTCGCGCGCGGCGCAGCGCCGAAGCCCACCGTGCAGTCGATTGGCGACCAGGTAATGTGCTTGTGCGGGTGCGTGGCGACGTTGAATCACTGCCCGCACTTGAATTGCGCCACGCAGGCGGAAATGCGCGCGGCGATCGGGAAGGAAATCGCAGCGGGTAAAGACGAGACGGCGATTCTCCAGGATTTGGCGATTCAGTATGGCGTGCAGGTTCTCGCGGCGCCCCCCAAGAAGGGATTTAATCTGACGGTTTGGATTCTACCTGGCATCGGTCTGCTCGCGGGCCTGGCGGTCGCCATCGTGCTGGTCCGGCGCTGGCATGCGCCTTCCGCGCCGGCGTCCGCAGCCGCCCCGCCCGTGGATGCGGAACTCCTCGCGGCCGTGGAGGAGGAGATCAAGACTTCGGGGCTGGGGCCGAAGGAATAAGCGGCGAAGGGGCGGGCGTCTGAACAGGCCGGAAGATCGGCAGTGCTGATTTCTTTATGCTACTGGGAATCGCCATTGTGATGCTACTGGGCCTGGCGGTATTCGTGGCCGCGCCGCTGCTCTCGGCGCAGACCTCCAGCGGAACCCTGCCCGTGGACGTGACGCCGCTGGGCGATTTGAAGCGCCGACGTCTGGTTGTCTACGAGAACTTGAAAGATCTCGAGTTTGAATATCAGTCGGGCAAGATCGACCGTCAGGACTATGAGTCCTTGAAGACGAATTACCTGGGTGAAGCTGCGGCGCTGATGGCGACCACACGCCAGGCGGAAGAATTAAAGGAGAAGGAGGCGGTGATCGAGCGCGAGGTAACGGCGCGCCGCGCCTTGCGCCGCCAGCCTCGCAGCCCCCAGTACGTTTGCCTCAAGTGCGGTTTCGAGAATCCCGTACCCGTGAAGTTCTGCGGCGAATGTGGGGCACGAATCGCCGGCAAGAGTTAATCGCAGACAAAGACTCGCAGGTTGGCCCCGGGGCGAATTTGGCCCGTCGTCGAAATGACACACCGAAAACTGCGGATTGGCTTCAACTGGATCTTGCTTCTGGCTGCGGTCCTGGCGCTTACGGGACAGACTACCCGGCTTGAAGGCGCCCCCGCGCAGATGCAGGGCCAGCTCGTGAACGGCACGACGGGCCAACCACAAGCCAACCAGGCGGTCCAGCTCCTGATGCCGCGCGGGGGCATGCAGCAAGTTGCCTCCGCCACCACGGGCGCGGATGGTCACTTCGTTTTTTCGCAGAGCGATCTCGATTCCTCGTCCTTCTATTTGCTCCAGGCGACTTACCAGGGGGTGGACTATCACGCGCCCGTGCAATTCGATTCGAGCGGCGTGGCGACGGTCAATCTTACTGTGTACGAATCCACGACCACGGCGCCGGCGCTCCGCATCAAGTCGGCGCGCCTCATCGTGCGCGCCGCGGGCGACAAGGCGCGAGTCCAGGAAATGTTCGCGGTCCAGAATCCCCTCGACCGCAGCTTCGTGAATCCGGACGGGACTTTCCGTTTTCAGTTGTCTGCCGCGGCCGGCCAACCCACGGTAGCGGTCTCGGGCCTGATGAACATGCCGCTCCCCCAGGCGGCCACGGCGGGCAAGAAGCCGGGCCAGTTTTCGATCGCTTATCCGTTCAAGCCGGGCGCTACGGTCGTCATGGTAGCGTACGAAGCGGACTACGGTGCGAGCGGGCTCGCGCTCGGCGACGCGGTGCCTTGGCCCATCGACGCCGCGGACCTGCTGGTCTCGCCAACCAACCTTAGCGTAGATTCCCCGCTTTTCAAGCCCGCCGGGACCGACTCCGAAACGGGCAGTCAACGATATGTGGCTGCGAACTTAGAGGCCGGGGCGCCGCTCGAAGCCAAGCTGAGCGGCGAGGCGACGGTGGCATCGCCCGAGGCGGCAGGGTCCTCGGAAACATCGCAAGGCGATACGCAAGTCAAAGTACTGCCGAACCCGCTGACCCGGCTGGGGCTACCCTTGCTTGCCTCTCTGTTGCTGGTCCTGTTGTGGGCGCTGGGCGTGCGCGTGGCGAAGGAATGGCCGCAGTGGAAGGAGCGCCAGCAAGCCAGTTCCGCGCAAAAGGAGCTTGCGGCCAAGGTCGATGCGATGTTTAATTCCCTGGCAGACCTTGATGAACTCTTTGCCGCGCAGAAGATTGCTGAGAAGCAGTACTGGAAGGACCGTCTGGAATTGAAAGCGCGCCTGGTGGCCGCCCTGAAGAAAGCTCCACCCTCACTCCTGGAATCCTATGCCACCCGTCACTCCCACCGCTAGCGCCACTCTGGAGCTTCAGGAGGTATCCAAGTTTTTCGGCGACCTCGTCGCTCTGCAGGGCGTGCGGCTGCGCGTCGAGGCGGGCGAGTCGGTGCTGGTCTATGGCCCCAACGGCGCGGGGAAAACCACGTTGTTGCGAGTGCTGGCGT
>JAIQGA010000230.1 GCA_020072925.1 Terriglobia bacterium
TCTGATTCCAAGAGCACATAGTACGGGCTCCCGCTGTCGATGGTGGCAACGCCGGAAAACGACCAGTTCGCCACGACGGCGTCGGCCAACTTGTTTCCGGTCTTTGCAGGAATCTCCCAAGCATAAGTTGCCGTCAGCCGGTGGGTCACATCAAAAGACGCCGGTCCTTTGAAGTCGCTGATGGTGAAACGAGTGGGTTGAGCAAAAGGATAGGTACTGCCCACGATCAAAGAGTCCATGATATCCAAGCTCTTTGACCACGTGTAGGCGATCAGGTAAGAGATGTGGTGGGAAGTGGTCTTGCGCATCTCCAGGCTCAGCCCGTCGTACCACGAGGGGAACATATTGAATCCGTTGTTCACGTAAGGTGGAAAGTCGGGATACTTTTGGCGATTCTGGTAAGCATCGGTACCCGGAACCAGGGCGGTGTTATCAACAATTTGGCTTGATTGATGGACCCCATGCGAGCCGAAGTAGGACGCCTGCAACACTGTGGTGGGAGTAACCTCCCTCTGAAGGGATAAGCTCCACATCTGCACGTAGGGAGTTCGTGTGCTCTCGTGGGCAACGTCCACGCACTGCTGGCAGCCCAGCGGCGTATCCGAACCCGCGGCTTCGCCCGGAAATGGATTCTGCAAATAGGCTGTGGGGAGGCCGGTATTAAGGCCTGCAACGCTCTGAGGAAAAGAATACGGCCAATTGCCGCGGTTCCCCTGTTGCGCCTGCGGGTTCTCCCCAATGACGTCGTTGAATATCGCAAAGGAAGCGCGCACGGTCGTCTTGGGACTGATTTGGTAGGCAAGCCCTATCCGCGGCTGGAAGTTGTTGTAGTCCGGGTCGATAAGCCCCCGACGAAGATTGCCCGGCGCGTGGGTGCTGGGATTCGGGAGGTCATAGACATATTTGCCAAGCTCCCAGGAAAACGTACCGCTGCCGTGCTGATTCTTACTTGGCGGATAGAAATCATAGCGAATCCCCAAATTAATAGTTAGCTTGGGGGTGGCCCGAAAACTATCCTGCACGTAGCCCGCGTAGTAATTGGTAATCATATCGCCTTCGGTGCTCCCGATGACTCGGCCGCCAGTCGAAGGTAAACCTAGCAGCAAGCTTGCCAACCCATAGCCAGTGCCGGGCGTCAATCCTGCTGTGGGTGGCGTCAGGAAGTCCATCTCCGTTCCCGTCTGGTTATCGGTTTTGAAATGGTCGCGCCCATACCACCCGCCGAACGCAAACGTGTGACGCCCGGAAGTCTTTTGGAAATCCGCTGTCCAAAACCTGGTATCTTGGGGACCATAATAGGCAAAACCCTGACTGAGGCCTCCGAGGCCGCCAATAACGAGTGACGGAATTCGCTTGAGGCCATTAAACTCCAGCGGAAAAGCATTAAACGTGCCTGCTGGGGTAGCAACGTCAGGCCCGCTTGTGGAATTGTTACTATTGAAATGTTGCCACCCATATCGCGCCGTCAGCAGAAACGTGGGGCTAAACGTATGCGTGTCGCTTACAACGATGTTGGTAGCGCGGGTGTAACTTACGCTGGGCTGGCTTGGGAAAAAAATATTGGAGGTCGGATACCGGGAGTCAGAGTATCGAGCGTAGAAAGTATCCTTGTCGCCAAACTGGTGATCCACCCGGGCACTCCACTGGTCGTAAGTTTGCCGACCAATACTAGTACCCAGATAGTTCGTTCCGCCCGGGCCGCTCCCGGTGGGGAGATTTGCCCGGGGATATAACGTCGTCAGAATCTGCAGCGCTCCGTCATTAATGCAAGTTGGTTGTGGACTGCACACATCGGTCGACCCCGTTGGAATCTGGTTGTTTGCAAACGGAGATCGGCTTATAAGCGTGCCATCCGCAGCGACAACGCTGGTGTAAGGATTGTATATGGCTGGGTCGGCCGAGAAATCACCGGCTAATTCAGCGTCGCTTGGCACTAGAGCATACCCGGGTGACCTGCTCGGTATGCGAATCCCCTCATACCAGCCATAGACGTACCAAGCTTTTCCCAACGGCCCGCCACCTGAAGCCCCAAACTGGTTCCACCGAAGGCGTCCCACGGAGGGGCTCAAGAAGCTGCGGGCGTTAAATTTGTCGTTGCGAAGAAACTCCCAAGCGTCGGCATGAAATTGGTTGGTTCCGGATTTCGTCACGAGACTGATGTTGGCTCCGGAGGCAACCCCGTAAGCGCCCGAATCCATGCCCGATTCCACCTTCATCTCCGCAATCGCTTCGGGCGGAGGGTAATGAGGGATACCGTTAAAGAGCAGTTCAGCATTGAGTACCCCATCCATATAGAACACATTATTGCGCGGCCGCTGGCCATAGAAGGCCACGTCGCCCCCTGACGACGCGCCCCCCGAGTGGGGAGTCCAGTTTTGCCAGTACGACGTCCCGGGGATTGAGGCTCCGGGAAGAACGAGCATCATGTCCGTAAAGCTTCGGCCTAAGAGTGGGATCGAGGTCAACTGCTCGGTTCCCACTTGCGACCCCAAGGTAGCAGTCGTAGTCTGCAAGAGTGGCGCAATTTCAGTCACCGTTACGTGCGTGACGGCGGCCCCAACTTGCACAGTGACATTCAGCGTGCTGCCTTGTCCGGAAATCAGCGGAATGTTCTGGATTGTTTTGGTCGTGAAGCCTTTCGATGCAACTACCAGTTGGTAGGTGTCAGGAAGAAGGGAAGTAAACACGTAACTTCCTGCCGCGTCTGTTACTGTCTCTCGGCTAGCCTTTCGCGTCATGCTTTCGAGGGTGATTTCAGCGTTTGGAACTGCTGCCCCCGAAGGGTCCGTGACCATGCCACTCAGCGATGCTGTGCCGACCTGAGCCCGGAGGGGTTGATAAAAGCCTGTCAGAATGACCGCCAAAGCGATCAAACCGACAAACACCAGCACGACACGTATTCGTCGTTTCATCATGTAATCGCTCCTCCTTAACTCACGCCCTGAAATGCCAAACCCGACGATGAAAAAGCAGCCTTGCCAGGCAAGCGGCTTCCGCCAGATCCTCTGAGTTCAACTTTGGTCTGCGCTTGGGAGCCTCTTTGCTATTAGTCGCCCCCGGTCTGTTTATTTTGTTCCTAAAAGAATTCCGCTACCTTGCGCGAGGAAATTTGTGGGCCCAGGTAGCCTGTGCCGACCTCAACCCGGGATCGGCCACATGGCACCTCTTCCGCGAGGGATTTGATACACCAGTAGGGGGGGCGTGTCAAGCGAAATCTTTGGGCCCAGAGGAATTGTCCAGTGGGCAGGAAGGACTGTCGATTGGCTATTTCACTAACATCATCGCCTCTGTCCATTCCCGCATATCCCAATCCCCAAACGCAACGTCTGCTGTGACAATTCCCAGGCCTGGGGCTCCGACGGTCACCGGGACAGGAACAGAGCGCTGCCCTCGCCCCGGCACCGAGATTTGCAGCGGGCCGGTCGGCGCCCCCCATCCCTTAGGCGTGTGGGGAGTGACTCGAAACTGACGCCGCTCTGCCGAGTGATTCTGGATGATCACCGCCAAATTGATGCGCCCGCCCGCCGCCACCTCTGCCGTGTAAGGATAAAACCGCGCCCATTGTTCGTCCATGCCGAAATTCGGGTCGTCCCAAGGAAACAGCGCCGCCATCAACTCCCTCCGTTTGGTGAAGGTCGAGACCATGAAATCTAACTGGGCCGATGAAAATCTAAAGGCCGGCGCGTTGTGCTGGTTGATAAGAAGATAATCTCCGGTTAAATCGCGGATTTGGCGCAGGCAATCGAGATACCCCTTTCCCGGAGGCAGGAAGTTCCGATTGAGCAGGCAATAATCGTCCATTCCCGAAGGGGTAAAGGAATCACCCAAAAAGAAAATCTCCTGGCCGCTGTCATGCCGGACGAGCAGACCGCCGTGATAGAGGGTCTGACCGGGAAAATATGAGTAAGTGAACTCAAATTCATTCCATTTCTGCCGCGCGGCATCCTGCATGGGATGCCCGCTGCGAATCGCGTTGGGGGTGAGGCAAGGCATCCTATAAGCCTCGGGGTGCTCGAGAATGTCGCGCATCTGGCGGCAGAAATAGATCGGGCGTGGAACTCGTCGGCCGTGGCCTGGGCCAGATCGGTGTGGTCATCGTGATAATGTGTAATGTAGATTCCGTCGAGTTGTTTGATCCGGCCATCCAGTTTTAGCCGTCGGACCTCCTCCACCACCTGCTGGTTGCCGCAATCCACCAGGAAGCTTGCGCCGGTGCGCGAGACCAGCAGACGCGAGTTAGTAATGGCAATGATCCAATCCGGCAACTGAGTGATGATCCTCTCCGCCATCGGCATCCACTCGACGGGTCGGTTCGCCAAGACTCGCGCCGCCATGGCGTGGATTTTGTCGTCGCCACGGGTCCAACGCATCGCGTCGATGGCAAAGTGACTGGCAAATACCGACTCGATCCGTCGGATAAGAGTGTCAATGGCCTCCGCGGGCTTGGGGATGAGCGGCCCGCGCGCGGGAATCAGCATATCCGGCTGCCAGGCCACGATTTTTCGAAGACTCGCTACCACGTCCGCGGCCCGTGCCGCGTACCCGTGATAGCCGTTCTCTTTCAATTCAGGGAGTGCGTCCTGGAGGCTGAACAGGTCCAGGATGCGGCCGCCGCCGTAGATCAAATCCCCAGTGCAGGCGATCCGCCTGCCCTCAGTCTCGATGAGGTATGACACCGCCCCGCGGGTGTACCCGGGCGTGTCCATCACCTGGAGGCCTTCAACCGTATCGCCTCCGCGGACGGTGCGTCCCAGCGCCATTGGCTCCGCCAGGATCCGGCTTGATTGATTGGCATAGTCATGAAACCGCGCGGTCTGGTATTGATTCCAAAATCCGGCGACGCCCGTAAACAGATCCTTCTCGGCTTCGGGCGCCACCGCCATCGCACCCTGGCGGACCATCCCCCTGCCTGCCCAGACCACGTCGCGGCGATGGTGCGTGAAGAGCACCATCTTGGCTACCGCTGGTACATCCCTTGGATCGCCGTATACGGCCAGAGTGGCGCCGGGGCGGGCAATCAATACGCCATTCACAGGTCCATGCACCACGGCTATGCTGGGTGTGATTTGCTCGATTGCGGACGCACCTCCGAGGCGATTTTCCGAGAACGCTGCGGCAACCGTACCAAGAGTGATCCGCAAGAAGTCTCGACGCAGAAAACTCATATGCTTTGAGCCCGTCAGCTCACTGCATAACCGACAAGAATCTGGGGGCTAGATACACCAAGAAACATGGGCTGTTTAGATTGCCGGCTCCCAAAATGGGTTCCGACAAAGTCGCAATTGGTAGATCAGTTGAGTCCGTTCTAACAGCCAAAAGTCTTCCTCCTGGAATCGTTGGGTGCAGGATGCTGGGATCTTCCAACCCCTACATTTGGAACTCCTGGAGCCACTTCCGGACCAACGTCAGCTCCTTGCGCATCGATGCGAAGACCTGGTCCTTGGAAAGAGTGGGCTTCGCTCCGCCGTTTTCCACTCCGCCCAGCGGGTATTCATAGTGAAGCTGGACTGGCCCATGGAATCCCGCGGCTTTGACCATGGGGAGGTATTGACTATAGTCCACCATGCCCTCACCCAGCGGACACCATTGAGGCACCCACTTCCCTTTCGCGTTAGTCCCCCATTTGAAGTCCTTAATCGCGATACCACGCGTGTAGGGCAAAATGAGCCGCGTGTCGTGGACCCATCCTCCAAAACCGCCTTCGACTGTGGCGTGACCCACATCATAATTAACGCCGACTTCGTCAGGGTTGAAGTCTTTAAGCAGGTACCAGAGATCCCAGACGCACGCACCCACTTCGTTAGGGCCCGAATGCGTGTGATACATCGCGGTCAACCCGTACTGCCGGTTTAACGCGGCGAGATCACGTATCCGGGGTTTGAAGGATTCGAGCTGGTCAGGAATGCTGCTTCCCTCGACATAGCGAAAGCCGCCCCAGCGGTAATAGCGAATGCCCAGGCGGCTCGCCGTACGCATGATTTTTTCGGCGTGAGGCGAATTGGCATCCACAATCGCGGCCGTGAGCATGGGAACTTCCAGGTTCACCCTGCGAATTGTCTCCACCGCCTTGGGAAGATCGTCTTCGCAGCGGTCAGGCAAAACGTGGGCGCCGGCGCGAACACATAAATCAATGCCGTCGAAACCCATTTCCTTCGCCGCAGCGGCCATGTCGGGGATGTCAAGGAATTGCAGGAACTTCGACATGATGACAACCTTGAGCGGCCCCGCGGGCGCCGCAGCCGCCTTGGGCGCCCTGGGGGTTTGGAGGAGCTTTGACATCCAGCCGGCATTGGGCCGCTGAGGTGGCATAACAGCCAGGGGGAAGAGAGCAGAACCAAAGAGCATATGCCGTCGAGTAATCATCAGATTTCCTCCGGAATGACCCACGGCGCACGGTAGGTGCGGCGCAGGTAGTGATTGGCAGCAGTGTCCTCGCCGAAAGTCTCGCTGGCAGCGTCAAAGATGAGCTTGCGGTTTCCGCAGCGATAGGAAATGCTCCCCATGTGGCAAAGGGCGGCGGAAATGTGGCCCTCCTCAATATCTGCGCAGGGTTTCTCGCGGGTCTTGATGCAGCGAATAAAATTGCCAACGTGATCGAGTTGCATCTGCGTGTGCGGGTACTTGTCCCAAGGACCTTTTTCGCCCTTCGGCCCGTAGATCTGCCAACCTCCTCCGACGCGGCCGAGGAGCATCATGCCATCCGTGCCGTAGATCTCCACCTTGGTCCCGATGAACGGATACCATTCCGGCAGTTCCTTGCCATCGCGTACTTGCGGGGAAATCTTGCGCATGTAAGGCGTCCACTCAGTGTGCTCGATGGTCAGGGTCATGTCGCCATATTCGTAGGTAATGACGCGTGTGTCCGGCTGCTCAGAGTCGTCGCCCGCGAAGGCGTACTTCCCTCCCGCATGCTGGACCCATTGCGGGTAGCGTTTGCCGACCACCCACCGCGCCAGATCGAGTTGGTGGAGGGTGTCGCCCGTCAGGCTCCCGCCATCGATATCCCAGTGGAGACGGCGGAGGTACGCGGGGTTATAAGGGCGTTTGGGGGCGGGACCTAGCCACATGTCCCAGTTAAGGCCCTCGGGCGGGGGTTCATCTGGCCCTATAACGAGCCGACGGCGTTCACCCAACATGTTGTAGACGCGCACCAAGTGGACCTTGCCGAACCTTTCCGAGCGGATGGCTTTAAGCGCACTGAGGGCGTACGGAGCACTACGGGTTTGCATGCCAATCTGGACCACGCGTTTGTACTTGCGTGCCGCTTCGACCGCCTTGCGTCCCTCCCAGATATTGTGGGACGCGGCCTTTTCGAGGTACACATCCTTTCCGGCTTGGCAGGCCATGATGGTGCTGAGCACGTGCCAGTGCTCCGGAGTGGCATTGACGATGGCGTCGACGGATTTGTCATCAAGAATCCGGCGGAAGTCGCCGGTGGTTTTGGGCCGCGTGCCTTTGGCTTGCTCGACGACCTTTCCGGCCGGTTCAAAACGCTTGCTGTTGACGTCGCAAATCCATGCTACCTCGACGTCGGGACGCCGGCAGAAGAAATCGGTCAACTGGGTCCCGCGGCCCCCCACACCGACTACCCCCACTACAACCTTGTCGCTTGCTGCGATCGATCGGCCAGCCACTGCGAGGCCAACCGTGGCGCCCAAAAAGGTTCTGCGGTGCATGTTGGTCACTCCCTTTTCGTCTGAGAGTCGCGAGTCGGGCGTGTGCCGACC
Source organism: Terriglobia bacterium (assembly GCA_020072925.1). Taxonomy (GTDB): domain Bacteria; phylum Acidobacteriota; class Terriglobia; order UBA7540; family UBA7540; genus JAIQGA01. The sequence continues at coordinate 7,728 of JAIQGA010000230.1, forward strand.
ACACGCTAAATCTCGCTCGGTTTTCGCCAGTTCAAGCAGCGTCGGAGAAACTCAAACGTTCCGATGCCGTGGATTTCGTGCTCCCCCTCAAAGAATTCAATTTCCGTTCGCTCGCGGATTGCCATGCGGAAGTCACGTCTCAGTCTTGGTAGCTACGTTCAACGCTACCTTGGCGGTGCGGAGTGTACTGAAGTATCAGTGAACAGACAAGGGGATTTCGTTCGGGCCGGCCGCTGCGTGGCGTGCTATAGGAGGATTTGCAGCGGGCAACCGGACCTTGCGGCGATCGCTTGCCTCAAGCGAAAATTCCAATATCTACAGACTCGGCGGCTGCCAGCCCCCGAGGGCTGACTCAAGGTGCGCCGCGAGTTCCAAGGCTACGCATTCACACCAGGGTCGAGCTACGATTTGTACGCCGATGGGTAATCCGTCCGGTGAGGTACCTCCACGAACAACCACGCAAGGCCATCCGGTCAAGTTATATGTCTGAGCGTAGCTGAAGCGGTAGATGTTGTCCCCATCATAGGTCGTATGGTGGATTAAGGCCGGAGAGGCATGAACGGGACATATGATCGCATGGAATTTCTCGAGGAAAGAAAGCATGGTACGTCGAAATGCATCTAGCTTTGATAACAAGCGGGAGAAACCTGCGCCGGAAACCTCCCGGCCAACCAAGGCTTCCCGACGCCGCTTCAACCATGAGCACATCTCCTTGGTCCCTGCCAATTGGAGCATGTCGTTCACTTCCGCCCCACCATCCGCGCCCATCAGGCTGGAAAATAGTTCGGACGTTTGTTGAATTCCCGGGGGACAAGCTTCTTGAAACCTTACTCCTGCGCTATGCAGGACGTTCGCCGCCTTTCGCACGACTTCGGCGGTTTCAGGTGTAGGAGGAATGATCCCGTTGTCGACATAAAAAGCCGCAGAGATCTTTTGAAGATCAACGCCAGCAGGGTTATCAAATGACCTCGGGACAATCAGTGGGTCTCGCCAATCGATTCCGATGACCAGGGGAAGCGTCAGAACCAGATCTTCGACAGTTCGAGCCATAGGCCCGGCCGCCGTCAACTGGGCTCTCACACCAGTGGGGAATGGAAAGTAGCCCGTCAACGGGACCAGGCCCGTTGTGGGTTTAATTCCGGCTATACCACAGAAGTGAGACGGATTACGGATGCTCCCTCCCGCATCGCACCCGATGTCCAAAGGCGATCCACCCGCCGCAATGATAGCGGCTTGTCCACCGCCGCTTCCCCCTGGCGTGCGGGAAAGATCGTAGGGATTATTCGTGCGTCCGTAGACGGCGTTATCGGTTTCGTTGGTAAGTGACAATTCCGGGACGTTTGTCTTGCCAAGAACTATCGCGCCCGCGGATCGTAGTCGGGCCACAACGGTCGCATCTTCCTGGGGTACAAACAAGGCCCGGCCAGCCGTTCCCGCACTTGAGATAATGCCTTTTGTTTCCCACCCATCCTTGATGGTTATGGGGACTCCGTGAAGTGATCCCCAATTCTCTCCACGCGCCATTGCCTCATCGGCTTTCTTCGCCTGAGCTGTTGCCGCGTCGGGCGCCAGTTGAACGATCGCGTTGAGCTTCGGGTTTACTTTTCCGATGAACTCCAAGTTAGCCGAGACGACTTCGGAGGAAGAAACCTTTTTCGCGCGGATCGCCTGCGCCAAATTCGTAGCTGAGGCATAGACGATCTCCTTCATGCTTGTTCTCCCTCCGCTCCCCGTGCAGAGATCTAGGCTAACCACTGACTTCACTAAAGCATTAAGTGCACGACTTCCGCGATGTGGAGCGTGGGGATCTTC
>JAIQGA010000231.1 GCA_020072925.1 Terriglobia bacterium
GTTGCGCCACGAGGTCGGAGAGCAGGCCTTTGTAGGGAACGCGCCCCTCGATGCCCTCGGGCACGAGCTTCGAGACTTCGCCGCTCGCCACGGCCTCTTCCTGCGCGTAACGATCGCCCGAGCCCGCGGACATCGCGGCGATCGAGCCCATGCCGCGATAGGATTTGAAACTGCGACCCTGGTAGAGGATGGTCTCGCCCGGGCTCTCCTCCGTCCCGGCGAACAAGCTGCCCAGCATCACCGCGCTCGCGCCGGCGGCAATTCCTTTTGTAATATCGCCAGAATATTTAATGCCTCCATCGGCAACAAGCGGTACGCCCGCCGGCCGCGCCGCCCGCGCGCACTCGCCGATGGCGGTGATCTGTGGCACGCCCGCGCCCGTCACCACGCGCGTGGTGCAGATCGAGCCGGGCCCGATGCCCACCTTCAGCCCGTCCACCCCGAGCTGGATCAAATCGCACGCCCCTGCAAAGGTCGCAACGTTGCCCGCGATCAAGTCCACTTCCGGAAACTTGTGTTTCAATTGGCGCACCGCTTCCATCACCCGGCTGGAGTGGCCGTGCGCCGTGTCCACCGCAAGCAGGTCCGCCTTGACCTTCACCAATTCCTCGGCGCGCTCCAGGTAATCCCCCGTGGCGCCAAGCGCCGCGCCCACGCGCAGGCGACCCTGCTCGTCCTTGCAGGCGTTGGGGTATTTCAGGCGCTTCTGGATGTCCTTGACGGTGATAAGGCCTTTGAGGTTGTAATCCTTGTCCACCACCAGGAGTTTTTCGATGCGATGCCGGTGGAGGATCTGCTCCGCGTCCTCCAGCGTGGTCCCCACGGCAACGGTGACGAGATTCTCCTTGGTCATCAGCTGCTCGACGGGAAGGTCGTACCGCGACTCGAAGCGCAGGTCGCGGTTCGTCAGGATGCCCACCAGCTTCCCGTGGCGCGTCACCGGCACGCCGGAGATCTTGTACTTTTTCATGATGTCCAGCGCTTCGGCGATGCGGCTCTCCGGGCGGATGGTGACCGGGTCCACGATCATGCCGCTCTCGGAGCGCTTTACCCGGTCCACTTCCTCCGCCTGCTGCGCGATGGACATGCTGCGGTGCACGATGCCGATGCCGCCCTGCTGCGCCAGCGCGATGGCCAGGCGCGATTCGGTGACCGTATCCATGGCCGCGCTGACAATGGGGATGTTGAGCGGGATGTGCCGCGTCAGCTTCGTCTGCGTGTCCACCTCGGTCGGCAGCACCGACGACTTCGCCGGCATCAGGAGCACGTCATCAAATGTCAGCCCTTCCGGAATTGGCCCGTCCAACATAACTCCTTCTTCTTGCCATAATGGCGAAGAGATAAGAAATCCATTCTAATTGCCCGCCCCGCAGACCGTCAAGCTGCGTTCCCTACCTGCTCTCCCAAATCGATGCTGTATTTTGGAAAGGCACATTGCAGTAGGTGAATTCTCTTGCCGGATTGGGTCCAATAGGCTCATGTCTGCCATCGGCGAAGAGCGACAGAAAGGCGTTGCCGAAGCGCCATCCTCGCATTGTCTGGCGCGACGGCGTCGCGCGCGTATAATAGCGGGCTTGCATGGTTCCTTGGTCCCTCGTCCCAAGGAGGAAGGCCATCATGACTTCCCGTCATCACCATGTCTCGTGCATGCTACTGGCTGTTTTTCTTCTGCCCCTGGGCGCGCTGGCGGCGCCGCAGGCAAACCTCGAGCTGCGCGACGGCTGGCAGGTCCAGTCGTCGTCGAAGGTAACGGAAAAAGGTGACGTGCTCTCGACGGCCAAGTTTTCGCCGCAGGGGTGGTACCGGACCGCCGTTCCCGCCACGGTCTTGACCGTACTGGTCAATAACCAGGTTTATCCCGATCCATATTACGGAACGAACTTGCGCGCGATTCCGGGTACTTCGTATCCGATTGGCGTGAACTACTCGAATCTTCCCATGCCCGCGGACAGCCCTTTCCGCGTGCCGTGGTGGTATCGGACGGAGTACGACGTTCCCGCCGAATTCCGCGGCAAAGAGGTTTGGCTCGATTTCGGAGGGATCAATTTCCGCGCCAACATCTGGCTGAACGGCAGGCAGCTCGGGGCCGCCGACAGGGTGGCGGGCATGTGGCGCCTTTGGGAATTCAATGTGACCGATGCGATCGCAGCCGGCGGGAAAAACGTTCTGGCCGTGGAGGTCTTCCCGCCGACCCCCAATGACCTCGCCATCACCTTCGTGGATTGGAATCCCTTGCCACCCGACAAGGACATGGGGCTGTGGCGAGGCGTATCGCTCACCACCAGTGGGCCGGCGGCGCTGCGCTATCCCCAGGTGGTCACGCACTTCGCTTCGCCCTCGCTCGATGTGGCGCGACTCACGGTAAACGCGCTGGTGACGAATGCCACGCCTTACGTGGTGAAAGGGACCTTGAAGGGCCAGATCGAAAGCCTGCGCTTCGAGCAACCGGTCGAGCTGGCGGCGCACGAATCGAAAACCGTCAGCTTCACGCCCGAGAAGTACCCGCAGTTGAATATTTCGAACCCGCGCGTCTGGTGGCCCGCCGAATTGGGCGAGCAGCCGCTTTACACGCTTGACCTGGAGTTTGAAGCCGGCGGGCAAGTCTCAGACCGCGCCACGATTCAATTCGGCATTCGCGAGATCACTTCCGAAATGACGCCGCAAAAGTCCCGGCTATTCAAGATTAACGGGAAGAACATCCTGATTCGCGGCGCCGGGTGGTCATCGGACATGCTGTTGCGACCCCGGCCCGAAAAGGAAGAGGCCGAAATCCGCTACGTGAAGGATATGCACCTGAACACCATCCGCCTGGAGGGCAAGCTCGAAGACGATCATTTTTTCGAGACCTGCGACCGCGAAGGAATCCTGGTGATGGCCGGCTGGTGCTGCTGCGACCACTGGGAAAAATGGAAGAACTGGAACGCGGAGGATTACAGCGTGTCCGCGGAGTCGCTGCGCGACCAGATTCGCCGCCTGCGCAGTCACGCCTGCCTACTCGTCTGGCTGAATGGCAGCGATAACCCTCCGCCCGCCAAAGTCGAAGAAACTTACATCCGGGTTCTCAAGGAAGAGCATTGGCCGAACCCTTACATTTCGTCCGCGACACAGAAGCCCACCACGGTCACCGGCGACTCGGGCGTGAAGATGACAGGTCCATATGAATACGTGGCGCCCGCTTACTGGCTTGAAGATACGAGGAATGGCGGTGCCCACGGCTTCAACACCGAGACGAGCCCCGGCCCCGCCGTGCCGCCCGTGGCGAGCTTGCGCAAGTTTCTGCCGGAAGACAAGCTGTGGCCGGTCAACGAGGTCTGGGACTACCACGCGGGTGGTGGCGAATTCAAGAACCTCAAGGTCTTCACGGCCGCGCTGAACGCCCGCTATGGCGAGGCCACGTCGCTTGAGGATTACGTCGAAAAAGCGCAATTGATGACCTACGAGGGCGAGCGCGCCATGTTTGAGGCGTACGGCCGCAACAAATACACCTCGACGGGCGTCATCCAGTGGATGCTCAACAACGCCTGGCCGTCGATGATCTGGCACCTCTACGATTATTATCTGCGCCCCGCAGGCGGGTATTTCGGCACGAAGAAAGCCTGCGAGCCCCTGCACATTCAGTATTCCTACGACGACAACTCCATCGTGGTGGTGAACTCGCTCTACAAAGAGTTCAAGGGCCTCAAGGCCATGGCCGTGGTATACAACCTCGACCTGAGCGAGAAATTCTCGAAGTCGGCTGAGGTGGATGCGGGGCCGGACAGCAGCAAGCGGATATTCACGATTCCGAAAATCGACGGTCTGACGAAGACCTACTTCTTGCGCCTGACCCTCGCCCATGAAGCGGGAAAGGTGGTTAGCCGGAATTTCTATTGGCTCTCCACGCAACCGGATGTCTCGGATTGGCAGGCCACGAAGTGGTATTTCACGCCCATCTCGACCTATGCGGACCTGACGGGGCTCCAAACCCTGCCCAAAGTTGAGCTGAAGGTCATGAGCCGCGTCGAACACCTGAATGGCAAGGACACCAGCCGCGTAGTCGTCGAGAATCCTTCGCCTCACCTCGCCTTCTTCGTTCACCTGCGCGTCACCAAGGGCCGGGGCGGGGAAGAGGTCCTGCCGGTCTTCTGGCAGGACAATTATTTTGAACTGATGCCCGGCGAGAAACGCGAAGTCACCGCCACGTACCGAACCGAGGATCTGCAAGGCGCGTCACCCTCTGTCGAAGTGGATGCATGGAATTTGAAGAAATAGTGAATGGTGAATTCTGAATTATGAAGGATGATATGGCCAGATGGCGAATATGGCAGCGTGGGCTCCTCTGTGCGGCCCTCGTGGTCGGGGGCCTTTCTGGGACATTGGTTTTTCACGCGCAATTCCGAGCGCAGGGCGCGCACCAGCCGGGAATCTATTTCTACGTCGCGACGGATGGCAACGACGCGTGGTCGGGCCGGCAGGAATATGCCAACGACCGGAAGACCGACGGCCCATTCGCCACTCTGGCGCGGGCACGCGACGCCATCCGCCAGCTCAAAGCGCATGGTAAACTCGACGCGCCTGTCGAAGTGCGGGTCGCGGGCGGTGTTTATACGCTCACGGAACCACTGATTTTCACCCCAGATGATTCGGGCACAGCGAAGAATCCCATCGTTTATGCCGCCAAGTTTGGCGAGGCGCCAGTTGTGAGCGGCGGGCGCGAGATCCGGCAGCGCAGGCCGTTGTCCAACAAGGATGGGTTCGCCAGGCCAGAGTTGTTACATGGGAAGCGTCCGACGGAACAACTGTTGGGTTGGGTGGCCATTCTGCCGGAGGTTAAGCAGGGAAACTGGTTTTTCCATGAAGTCTTTGTAAATGGCCAGCGCCGCCAACGAGCGCGTTCCCCGAATACGGGATTCTATTTTACCGATGGGCAGATCTCGGCGGCTAACCCGGCGCAATTCAAATATCGCGGCGAGGACATTCGGCCGGAATGGGCGAAGCAGGGTGACGTGGAAGTCGTCGCATTGCAGAAGTGGGCGGAATTTCGCCTGCCCATCAAGGTCGTGGATGAGTCGGCGCATACCGTGACACTCGCGCAGAAGCGTCAGGAATGGGGCGAGGACAAAAATGTTCGCTACTGGATCGAGAATACCCGCGATGCGCTGGACGCGCCCGGCGAATGGTATCTCGACCGACGCGAGGGGAAATTGATTTACAAGCCTTTCGTAGGAGAGGACATCCGGCGGGCGGAGATGGTGGCGCCGGTGCTTCAGCAACTTGTTCGCTTCGAAGGCGATGCGCCCGCGGGCCGCTTCGTGCACGACCTCACGCTGCGCGATTTCACGTTTGCCTACACGGACTGGTCTATGCCCGCCAACGGCTACGTGGATGATCAGGCGGCGTTCGACCAACCCGCCGCGGTGGAGTTGGCTGGGGCGAAAGACTGCTCGATTGAGAGATGCCTGTTCACCCACCTCGGTCAGTACGCCGTGGAAGTCCATAAGGGCTCGAGGAACGTCCGCGTCCTGGGCAACGTGATGACCGACCTAGGAGCGGGAGGCGTCAAGATCGGCGACCCGACTCTCCCCAAGGCTGACGCAGATTTGACCAGCGGGAATACGGTCTCGGATAACCGTATCCAAGATATCGGCAAAGTCTATCCTGCCGCGGTGGGGATATGGGTCGGGCAGAGCAGCGACAACGAAATCTCCCATAACGAAATCGGAAATACCTATTACACGGGCATTTCGGTGGGCTGGACGTGGGGTTACGGCGCCACCGCGGCGCGCGGGAATCGCCTTGAATTCAACCACATCCACGATATCGGGCGCGGCCTGCTGAGCGACATGGGCTGCATCTACACGCTGGGCGTGCAGCCGGGGACGGTCGAGCGCTACAACCTCTGCCACGACGTGACCCGCTACGTGCACGGCTATGGCGGCTGGGGGCTCTACACGGACGAGGGCAGCAGCAACATCCTGATCGAAAACAACGTGGTGTATCGTGCCGAAGACGGAGGTTTCCACCAGCACTACGGTGCAGAAAACCTGGTGCGGAACAACATCTTCGCATTCGGTCGGACCGCGGAAATCCGCCGGACGCGCCTGGAGCCCCATCGCAGCTTCAGTTTCGAGCACAACATCGTTTACTGGGAACTCGGCACCCTGCTTGACGGAAGCTGGGACGACGGCAACTACCACTTCGATAGCAACATTTATTTCCGGACGGACGGGAAGCCGTTTCCATTCGCCAAATGGACCTTCGAGGAATGGCAGAAGCGCGACCAGGACGTTCACTCGCTGGTTGCTGATCCGCTCTTCAGGGACCCGGAGAATGCAGACTTCAGTCTGCGGCCCGGCTCACCCGCCGAGAGAATGACTTTTCAGCCGATTGATTTGAAGGAAGTGGGTCCGCGCGATTGAGCGGGGGCCTTCCCGCGTGCCCGGCGCCTGCTGACTTGGAACTCAGCGCGATCACGCGGGAAGACCGAGTTGCGCTACCAGATGGCTTTCCAAACCTTGGAAGCGACCGCCGCAGTGCCTTTGCCCACTGCGGAAGCCCCGGCTGCGACGGCCCCGCCCGCCGTCTTGCCCACGGATGTGGCGCCGGTTGCGGTCGCTGAGGCGGCGGTCTTCGTTCCAGAGACGATCGCTCCGCCCGCTGCACCTCCGGCCGCGCTCGCGCCGCTGGCGGTGGCCGAAGCAGCAGTCTTGGTCCCGCTGACAATGGCGCCGCCCGCAGTCGATGCCCCGTCAGCGGTGGCCGAGGCGACGGTTTTGGAGCCATTCGCGATCGCGCCGCCTGCGCACCGAATGACGCCGGCTTGCGCGCTCTGCACCGTCCAAGAGAGAGCGAGAGCGCTCAAGAAAATCAAAAGGGTCTTCATCCGCATGTTCATCCTCCTGGGTGCTCAAAGTTCCTGCCTGGCCTGAACCAGCCTTCCAGGCAGGTGTTTTTCCTCTCTCACTGCTATTAGACGCATCCACGGGGCGAAAAGTTGGCAGGCGAGATCAGGGTCGAATTAGGACCCCAAACGGCTAGATATGTATGCAAGCCAGCCGAAGGCTAGCCTTCACGGGGAGGCGAAAATGCGGCGAAAATTGACACTCCCGTGACCCTATGTTACGGTGAGTTATAGGGCTGGGCGCGCGAAACCTCGCGGCTGAGTGAGGGGGTGTTCGTGCCGCCCGGGTCGTGAACCATGGCTGATCTCGATCGGTTCTTTTTTGACCGCTACGGCCTCGCGCAGGCCGACCTGGAGCGCTATCTCGCCGCCGCGCTCGCCGAAGGCGGCGATTACGCCGATCTCTATTTCGAGCACACGACGATCTCTTCAATCCTTGTGGACGAATCCCTGGTCAAGAGCGCGACGGAAGGGATTTCGATGGGTTGTGGCGTGCGGGTTCTGGCCGGCGAGCAGACCGGGTATGCCTACACGGACGACCTCGCCCCGGAGAAGATCCTGAAGGCGGCGAAGATCGCCGCGCGCATCGCCAGCGGGCCCGCGCACGTTTCGACGGTGGGGCTGAGCACCTGGAAGCCCACGCACGATTTCTATCCCGTGGCGCGCCCGTCCACGGACCGCGATCTGGCGGAGAAGTTGGAGATGGTGGTGCGCGCCGACCGCGCGGCGCGCGCGCATGACACCCGTATCAAGCAGGTCCGGGTCACCTATGGCGACCAGGTCCGGCACCTGCTGATTGCCGGATCGGATGGCCGTGTCGTGACCGATTTCCAGCCGCTGGTGCGGCTGGGCGTGTACACCATCGCGCAGCAGGGCTCGAACCTCCAGTCGGGCTCGAGTGGCGGCGGTGGACGCGTCGGCCTGGAATTTTTTGACGGCGAGCGCTCCCCGGAATATTTCGCCCGCGAAGCCGCGCGCCAGGCGATCGTGCAGTTGGACGCGCGCGAGGCGCCCGCCGGAGAGATGGAAGTCGTGCTGGGGCCCGGCTGGCCGGGTATTCTTCTGCATGAAGCGATAGGACACGGTCTCGAAGCGGATTTTAACCGCAAAGGCATTTCCGCGTTTAGCGGGCGGATTGGCCAGCGGGTTGCCTCCCCGCTCTGCACGGTGGTGGACGACGGCACGATTCCTTCGCGCCGCGGCTCGCTGAACGTGGATGACGAAGGCGAGCCCACGCGAAAGACGGTCCTGATCGAAGAGGGGATGCTGCGCGGCTATCTTGAAGACAAGCTCAGCGCGGATATCTTGAAGAGCACGCGCACCGGCAACGGCCGCCGCGAAAGCTACGAGCACATTCCCATGCCGCGCATGACCAACACTTACATGCTGGCAGGGAAGGACGACCCGCAGGATATTATTCGCTCGGTGCGCCGCGGCCTCTACGCGGTGTATTTTGGCGGCGGGCAGGTGGACATCACCAACGGCAAGTTCGTCTTCTCCGCCTCCGAGGCGTACCTGATCGAAGACGGCAAGATTACAGCGCCGGTGAAAGGCGCGACGCTGATCGGCGACGGCCCGACGGTCCTTACGCGCGTCACCGCCGTGGGCAATGACTTGAAGCTCGATCCCGGCATCGGCACGTGCGGAAAAGACGGCCAGAGCGTGCCCGTGGGCGTCGGAATCCCCACCATCAAGGTGGATCGACTGACGGTCGGCGGGACCGCGCCAAAAGCGCTGGCCTCGTTTCAGTGATGAGAGACGAGCAGGGAAAAGTCAAAAGTTGAAAGTCAAAAAGGTAAATAGCAGCGACTATAGGGGCGGCGCTGCGGGTTTTACTTTCAATTTTCAACTTTTGACTTTCAACTTCTCTTATGCCCAATAACTCGCTCGAACAAATCGCCTCAGACCTTGTAGCGCGGGCAACCCGCGCGGGCGCGACCGCGGCGGATGCGGTGGCGCGCGAAGGGGACGAATTCTCGACCACGCTCCGCCTGGGGAAGATCGAGAACCTGAAGGAAGCGGCCTCGAAGGTGGTCGGTTTGCGCGTTTTGCTGGGCGCCCGGAGCGCCACAACCTTTTCGAGCGACTTCTCCGAGTCCTCCGTCGCGCGCTTGGTAGAGCGGACGCTGGCCATGGCGCGCGTGACCTCGGAAGACCCGGCGAGTGGCCTGCCTGACGCGGAATTGCTCGGCCGGTACGAAGGCGACCTCCAGCTTTATTCCGGCGATGTCGCCGAGCTGACGACCGAAGATCGTATTGAGTTTGCGCGGCGTGCCGAAGCCGCGGCGCTCCGGGCCGACCCGCGCATCAAGAACTCCGAGGGCGCCTGGTTCGAGGCGAGCGTGGGCACGCGCGCTTACGCGAATTCGCTCGGCTTCGTCGGAAGTTATCGCGGGTCGTATTGCGCGGTGTCCGTGGCGCCCATCGCCCAGGACGGCGGCATGCAGCGCGATTACTGGTATTCGGTGGCGCGCCGCGCGGGCGTTGCCGGGCCGCCTTCCGTCGGCCCCAAGAATTTCTATCTGGCCGCCGGTCCCCATTCGCCTGACGACATCCTTCGATCCGGAAACCGCGCGCTCGCTGCTGGGGCATGTTTTCGAAGCCGTGCGCGGCGACGCCATCTATCGCAGCGCCTCTTTCCTGACCGGCAAGCTGGGCCAGAAGGTGGCGGCGCAGAACGTCACCATCGTTGACGACGGCCTGCGGCCCGGCGGCTTTGGTTCGCGGCCCTTCGACGACGAAGGCATTCCCGCATCCGTCACCCCGGTCATCGAAAAGGGCGTGCTGCGGAGTTATCTCTTGAATTGCTACACAGCGCGCAAACTGAACCTGCGCACCACTGGAAACGCCGCGCGCGGCGTTGCCGGGCCGCCTTCCGTCGGCCCCAAGAATTTCTATCTGGCCGCCGGTCCCCATTCGCCTGACGACATCCGCAAGTCCGTAAAGACCGGGCTTTATGTGACGGAGTTGATCGGCTTCGGCGTGAACATCGTGACGGGCGATTATTCTCGCGGCGCGGCGGGATTATGGATTGAAAACGGCGAGTTCGCCTACCCCGTCGAGGAAGTCACCATCGCCGGCAACCTGCGCGAGATTCTGAATCACCTCGAAATGATCGGCTCCGACCTGGAGTTTCGGAGCGCTCTGGCGGCGCCCACGCTGCTTGTCTCCGGCCTGACCGTGGCGGGAAGCTGAGCGGCGTACCACGGGCGTCCCGTCCGTGCTGTAGCGGCGATGTCCTCATCGCCGCGAGCGCCCGTGAGGTCCGATTCGCGGTCCGATCGGAATCGGACCATCGGACTCCGGAAATCGGAGACACGGGCGCTACAGCAGCGTCGCCGGGGGGACACCGGCGATGCAACTCGCGCCCACGGCCAAGACGGCCGTGGTACGCGATGCGGGCGCTCTGCATGAACCATGCGACCTCGTGACCGTGGCGTTTCCAAGCCCGTCCTGATCCTGCTCGTCGTCGTAGTGCTGGCGGCGCTGGTCGCCACTTTCGTGTTGGTGCAGCGTCGCGGACCGGCATCGGGCATGGATTCGAGTGGCGCCGCGGCCAGCCTGACCGCGGAGGAGAAGAATTACCTTTCGCAGATCCAATTCTCCGACACGCGTATGAGCGCCGCCGATAACTTCCTGGGTGATACTGTGACCTATCTGGACGCGCGCGTGACGAATCACGGCGACAAACCACTCCGCCGCCTCGATGTGCAACTGGAGTTTGTCGATACGCTAAACCAGGTGGTGCTCCGAGAGGTCGCCCATCCTGTGAACGCGCGGACGCCGCCGCTTGCGCCCGGGCAGACGCGAGCTTTCCGAGTGACCTTCGAGCATATGCCGATGGACTGGAATCAGGCGCCGCCCACCTTGACGCCCGTCGTGGTGCGATTCTGAACCTGGACGGATGGAAAGGGTGAAATCGTTTCAGCGGCCGTATTCCAGCCGTCGGAAGAGGGGTTCGGGCAAGCCGGCCTTCCGCATTTTTTGCTGAGTTATGGCCAGGTCGTAAGCCGTTCGGTAATACTCCACCACATTCTTTTTTTGATCGAAGATGGCGAAACCCGCGCGCCAGTCCCCATCGCGCGGCTGGCCGACGGAGCCGGGGTTGATCAGAAAGCGCGCGCTGTTTTCGAGGGAAAGGGTATCGACGAGGCCATCGCTGGCGTGAGGAAGGTGAATCGATTGGAAGCGGCCCTTGGGTGTGACCATGAAGCCGCCCTGAAAATGCGTGTGGCCGAAAAAGACCGTCTGGGTTTGCGGGGCGCGCAGCAGCGGCAGGGCCTGTCCAGGGCCGACGATGTACTGGTCCTCGTCGAGCGGCGAACCGTGCACGATCGAGAACCCTTCCATCATCACCGGGCCGGAGGGCAGCGAACGCAGAAACTCGCAGTGCTCCGGGGTCAGCGCCTGGCGCGTCCACTCGGTCGCCATACGCGCCAGGGGATTGAAATCCGCGGCGTCCGTGACGCCCGAGCAGGCCTTGTCGTGATTCCCGCGTATAATGACGCGTGCCAGGGGCTTGATCACTTCAATGACTTCGTTGGGATTCGGGCCGTAACCGACCAGGTCGCCGAGACAGAGGGCCTCGTCGTACTTGCCCTGGGCAAGCTCCAGGCAGGCCTCGAGCGCTTCGAGATTCGAGTGTGCGTCGCTCAAAAGCAGGTAACGCAAGGAACCCTCGAAAGAGGCGCATTATAATCCAGGGCGCGAGGGGGCAAGGGAGAAATCGGCGGAACCGACGAGAAATTCTCGGGTCCATCAAGGGCCCGCTGGGACGGCCTATCTTTTTGATTCGTTCGCGCTAATCCGCTAGAATGCAAAGTCTTGGGCGCGGCCGCGCCGAAGCCAGTCTTATGCTGCAATTTCAAACCGCAGGTGAATCGCACGGCGAAGCTCTGGTGGCGACCCTTTCGGGATTGCCGGCGGGGTTGCGCGTGGATTTTGCTTACGTCGATAGAGAGCTGAAGCGCCGCCAGGGCGGCTACGGCCGCGGCGGGCGCATGAAGATTGAGTCGGACGCCGCGCATTTTCTCTCCGGGGTGCGGCATGGGCGGACGATTGGCTCGCCCATCGCCCTGCTGATCGCCAACCGCGACTGGGAGAATTGGAAAGACGCGCTGGCCGTCGAGGAGCGCCCGGAAGCGCTGGCGAAATACAAGCCGCTCTCCCCGCCGCGCCCCGGCCATGCGGACCTGGCGGGGTGCCTGAAGTACAACTTTCGTGAAGCGCGATATGTGCTCGAGCGGGCCAGCGCCCGCGAGACCACGGCGCGCGTTGCCGTCGGCGCTCTGGCCAAGCTGTTTCTGAAAGAATTCGAGATTGAGGTGGCCAGCCACGTCGTGGCGCTGGGCGAAGTCGCCCTCGAATGCGACGCCGTCCCCTTCGAGAAGGTGCTCGCTCTGCGGGACCACGAGGAAATCGTCCTGAGCTGCGTCGACTCGGCGGTGGAAGCGCGCATGAAGCAAGAAGTGGACCGCGCGCTGGAGGCGCGAGACACGGTCGGTGGGACGTTCGAAGTCATCGCGCACGGCGTGCCGCCCGGACTGGGTTCGTGCGCCCAGTGGGACGAACGCCTGGACGGCCAACTGGCGCAGGCGGTGATGTCCATCCAGGCGGTGAAGGCGGTCGAATTGGGCAGCGGAATTTCAAATGCAGCCAGCCCGGGCTCGAAGGTTCAGGACGAGATTGGCTACGACCGCGAGCGCACGCGCTTCACGCGCCGGTCGAATCGGGCCGGTGGGCTCGAAGGTGGCATCACCAACGGCGAGGACGTTGTCGTGCGCGGCTATCTGAAACCGATTTCAACCTTGCGTCGCCCGCTCGAGTCGGTGGATTTTCAGACCAAGGAGCCCGTGAAGGCCGCGTACGAGCGCTCCGACGTTTGCGTGGTCCCGGCGGCGGGCGTCGTCGGGGAAGCCATGGTGGCGCTGACGCTGGCGCGCGCGTTTCTGCTGAAATTCGGCGGCGATTCGCTGGAAGAGACCCGGCGGAATTTCCAAGGGTACATCGAACAGGTGCGCAGGTTCTGAAATTGGAAAGTGGAAAATGGAAATTCGAAACTCGAGATTCGAAACACGAAAATCGAAATTGGAAAATCGAAACGCAGGACGGACTCTTGAATCTGAGGTTGGCAACTGACAACTGACCACTGACAACTGACAGCTACCCATGATCTATCCCATCGTCAAATACGGCAAAGAAGTGCTGGAGCAGTTGGCGGAGCCCGTCGCGACTTTTGACGGCACGCTGGAGAAACTCGTCGCGGATATGTTTGAGACCATGTACGCGGCGAACGGTGTGGGCTTGGCGGCCCCGCAGATCGGGCTGGCGATGCGCTTGTGCGTGATCGACACGACCACAGGTCAGGACCCCACCGCGCGCCTGGTGCTGGCTAATCCGGAAATTATCTCGATCGAGGGCGAGCAGGTCGAGGAGGAAGGCTGCCTGAGCCTGCCGGATTTTCGCGCCAAAACCCCGCGGCCGCTGCGCGCCACCGTGCGCGCCCAGGACGCTCACGGCAAGGAATTCACCATGACCGGCGAAGGCCTGCTGGCGCGCGCCTTCTGCCATGAGACCGATCACTTGAACGGACGCCTCTTTATCAGCCACGTCAGCCGCCTGAAACGCGATTCCATCAAGCGAAAGGTGAAGAAAATGATGAAGGCGGGGGAATGGTAGAAAACCAGAAATCAGAAGACAGGAGACAGAAGTCAGAAGACTGAGGTTTGTATTCATAAGTGGGGTGCAGCGTCCGGCAGCTAGCGCGTTAGGCATTCCGCCTTGCAGTAAGGCCTAAAAGGAGCGTGACAAATCATCACCTGAGTATTCTGACTCCTGACCTCTGGCTTCTGTTTTCCGACTCCCGTCTAATGGTTTCGCATCCATGAAATTGCTCTTCTGCGGCACACCTCAATTCGCTGTCCCCACCCTTGAAAAACTCCTTGCGGAGAAGTTCACGATCGAGTTGGTCCTTACCAACCCGGACGAGCCGCGCGGGCGCGGGTATGAATTGCAGGCGCCGCCGGTAAAGCAGGTGGCAACGCGTGCGGGCCTCCAGGTATTCCAGCCCGCCAAGCTGAAGGAGCCGGCGACAGTGGAATTCCTCTCCAGGTTTCATCCGGACGCGATCGTGGTGGTCGCCTACGGGCACATTATTCCCAAGTGGATGATCGATCTGCCGCGCTACGGTTGCATTAACCTTCATGCCTCCCTGTTGCCAAAGTATCGCGGGGCGGCGCCCATTCAATGGGCGCTGATCCGCGGCGAAACTGTGACGGGCATTACCACGATGAAAATCGATCCCGGCCTTGATACGGGCGACATGTTGATGAAATGCGAGATCCCGATTCGTGATGACGACACGACAGAGACCCTCTCCGAGCGGCTCAGCCCGCTGGGCGCGGACCTGATGGTCGAAACCCTGCGGAGGCTGGAGCGTGGCGACCTGGTGCCGCAGCCCCAGGACAACTCCCTCGCCACGCTGGCACCCATGCTCAAGAAAGAAGACGGCGTGATCGATTGGGCGCTTTCGGCCAACGAAATCTGGTGGCGAGTACGCGGGCTGCGGCCCTGGCCGGGCGCCTACACTACCTTTCGCGGCGAAAACCTGCACATCTGGGCTGCATCTCCGGCCGCCACTGACACGCCATCCGGCGCCGAACCCGGCATGCTCGTGGCAGAGCACGGCAGACTTTCCGTGGTATCCGGACAGGGAACACTGCTGGAGGTTCGGGAACTTCAACTCGCCGGTCGCAAGCGCCTGCCCGCGCGTGATTTTCTCAACGGCGTGCGCCTCGCCACGCAAGAAAGAGTCGGAAATAAATAGTGAATGGTGAATAGTGAATTGACAAAAGCGGAAACTCGAAATTGGAAACTCGAAACTCGTCCCGGTCCCGAATCCCGAACTCCGAATCCCGGTCTTTTCAATTCACCATTCACTATTCACAATTCACTATTCACCATAAAACCCGCACGCTTGCTTTGCCGCTTATGAGCGTGTCTCCTGCGCGTGAGTGCGCCTACCGCGTTCTGCGCCGTGTCGAAGCTGGTCGCGGCTTTGCCGTGGATCTGCTTCAGGCGCGCGCGGTTTCGGAACTCCGGGAAGTTGATCGCAGGCTTGCCACCGAGCTGGTGATGGGCGTCCTGCGCTGGCGCGGTGAGCTCGACTTCCAAATCGAGCGACTGTCGGGCAGGAGCATAGACCGCCTGGACGCCGAAGTCGCGACGATTCTCCGCCTGGGGATTTATCAGATTCGGTTTCTCGAGAGGGTGCCGAAAGCGGCCGCCGTAAATGAGGCCGTGGAACTCGCCAAAGCGGCGCACAAACGCTCTGCCGCCGGCCTGGTGAACGCCGTCCTGCGCAAATGCGCTCCGCCCGCGCAACGGCTGACCGGGCGGCGATTCGAAGAACTCAACTCGGAGAGTCTGGACAGCGTGCGGCGCGCCATCCCCGATTGGCTATTTTCCCGCTGGGCTGCGAGATTTGAAGAGCGGAACTCAACAACGGAAGGTTCTGGAACCGAGGCCGCGCTGAAGTTGGCGTGGGCGAGCCTTCAGGTGCCGCCGACGACTTTGAGAGTGGTGCGCGGGCAACCGGAAGTTACACCGGTGCAAGTAGAACTTGCCCAACAGGGAATCCAGACGCATCCCGGCCGATTCGCTCCGAGCGCGTTGATTGTCGAGTCAGGGAACGTGCAGGCGTCGGCAG
>JAIQGA010000232.1 GCA_020072925.1 Terriglobia bacterium
TCTGGAGTTGCCCCGGTTTCGTGGACGGGTGAACGCTTGCGGGCTCAGGCCGCGGGTTGGTGCCTCCGTTCGTAGTTGAGGGGCGACTCCTGGTCGAGGGCCGAGTGCCGACGGTGGGGGTTGTACCAGCCCTCGATGTACTCGAAGACCGCCATGCGGGCCTCGGCCTGCGCCGGGACACCCTGTCCGGAGTGACGGACCGGTAGCGACTGCGTAGTTTGGGTACGTCCGGCCCGTGGACCGCCGACGGTCCACGGGCCGACGTGCGCTCGCCGAAGCCCGCCGCCTCACCCCGACGATGCCGTCCGTCGTCCGCGTGCCGCGACCAGTGGTCGCGGGGGAGCAAGAGGTTGTCGACGTTGCGGAACTTCCCAGCGACGGCTTTGGCGTAGGGATCGAGGAGCAACTTCGAGTCGTTGAAGCGTAGCCCCCACTCGGGGCGATACTCGCCGCGGACCTTGTAGCCGTAGAGTTGTCCCGCTTTCAACCCTTTAATCAGCACGTGCCATATGAACTTGTCGCGGTCGGGGAGACGAATGATGTCCGTCGGCTCCCCGTCTGCCTTGTCGAACAAGAGCAGGAAGACGTCTGTGGCGTGTTTCGAGTAGATAGCGAAATTGACGCCCTGCAGGCAGAGCGTGGCCCCCAGCGGAAACGGGCTTCCCTTCTGCAATGTCTTTGTGGTGCGGTGCGCGACCTCCATAGTTTCTCCTAGTTTCTATGTCGCGTGCGTGCCTATCGGCCGCAGCGTTTGATTTGGGATTACCATTCTGCCCCCTCGGTGCCGTATGAGTATACACCTGCACCCCTTGTGGAGTTTCCCTAAATCCTGATGCGGGTGACGAGACCGTATGTCTCCCACCCTTGCCGCAAGAACGCAGACGGGGATCATCCGGAATGCGGTCACGAAATCTTCTTGACAGTCTCTGACAAAACATGTATATACATCCACAGGAGGCTTGAAGATGGCCCACGGTGTCAGGGGTGAAGCGTGCCTTGTAGGGTTGCCCTGCGCGTGCGCCAACCTGCGCCGAGCGGCGCGCGCCGTGACCCAGCTTTACGACGAGGGGTTGCGAGGCTCGGGGCTGCGGACGACGCAATTCACCCTCTTGCAGGTTCTGGCCATCACAAGGCGTATCACCCAGGGGCGGCTGGGGGACCTCCTCTCGCTCGACAGCACGACGCTCACACGAACATTGCGGCCGCTGGTTGGGAAGGGATGGGTGAGGAGCGCGGCGGGCAAGGATCGCCGGGAACGGCTCTACCAACTGACTCCGGCGGGTCGTCGGGAGCTGGAGCGGGCCCGGCCGGCCTGGGCGCGTGCACAGGAGCGACTCCGAAAAGTCCTGGGGGACACGAGCTTCGAGCGACTGCAGTCCGCTCTCCTCGAAGTGGCCGAGGCGGCGCGGCGGGCATAATTTTTTTGAGTCTTTATAGATGTATATACATCTAAGTCGTAGGAGGCCGAAAATGATCAAACTGGAAGAGCACCCCACCGTCAAAAACCTGGAAAGAAAGGCAGTCGCTTCTCGCCCCTCGGAAGGCCTTCGCAAGCTCGATGCCTCCTGGCTGCGGGAAGTCTGTCAGAACGCCGGGGCGGACGACGTGGGCTTTGTGGGAATCGATCGCCCTGAAATCGCCGACCAGCGAAATGAGATTCTGGCGGCCTTCCCTTCTGCCCGAACTCTGATCAGTTTCCTTCTGCGCATGAATCGGGAACCGATTCGCGCGCCGGCACGCTCCGTCGCCAACCTGGAATTTCACCACACCACCGAGGAGGTGAACCAGGTCGCTCACAAAATCGTGCGAACGTTAGAGTCCCTGGGCGTAAGGGCGCTCAATCCAGCCGCCGGGTTTCCGATGGAGATGGACCGCTTCACCCGCGGAAAAACCTGGGTTGTATCCCACAAGCCGGTGGCCGTGGCAGCGGGATTGGGGCAAATGGGAATCCATCGTAACGTGATTCATCCCCGCTTTGGAAATTTCATCATTCTCGGAACGATTCTGCTGGACGCAGCGGTCAGTGAAGACAGCCGTCCCATTGCTTATAACCCTTGCTTGGAATGCAAACTCTGCGTCGCGGCCTGCCCCACGGGCGCCATATCCCCCGACGGCCAATTCGATTTCTCCGCCTGCTACACGCATAACTATCGGGAATTCATGGGCGGGTTCACCGACTGGGTGGAAAAGATCGCCGAAAGCCGCAACGCCCGAGACTATCGGCGCAAGGTGAGCGACCCCGAAAGCGCCTCGATGTGGCAGAGTCTTTCCTTTGGGGCGAACTACAAAGCGGCCTATTGCATGGCCGTGTGCCCGGCGGGTGAGGATGTGATCGGCCCGTTCCTTGCGGACCGGAAGAAGTTCCTCCAGGATGTGGTTCGCCCTTTGCAGGACAAAGAAGAAACCGTGTATGTCGTGCCGGGTTCCGACGCCGAAGCGTATGTGGGGCGGCGCTTTCCCCACAAGTCGGTCAAGCAAGTCTCCAGCGGGCTTCGCGCGCCTTCGATTGAGAGCTTTTTGGCGGTGTTGCCACGGGTCTTCCAGAGACATCAGTCGGAAGGCCTGAACGCCACCTATCATTTCACTTTCACCGGCCAGGAAGAGCGCAAGGCAACCGTAATCATCCGCGACCAGAGCGTGCGCGTCACAGACGGGCACGAGGGAACGCCCGAACTGAGGGTTATTGCCGACAGTCAAACCTGGCTACGCTTCTTGCGCAAGGAGGCCAATCTGGTGTGGGCGCTGCTCCGGCGCAAAATCCGGATCCACGGCTCCCCGAAACTATTGCTCGCCTTTGGCCGCTGCTTTCCGTCGTAGCAGGTTGGCCGCATGGCAGATCGGTGATGCTGCGGCCAACCTGGGCATCAAGCATCATTCCGCTGTGCCTTATGCACTCGATCGGCTTGGAGACACGCTCGCCATGGAAGGATTCAGCTGATTGTCACGCGTCGCTCGTTTCGGTACCTTCGAGCTTGATCTTCGAATCGGGGAACTGCGCAAGCACGGTCTGCGGATCAGGCTGCCGGAGCAGTCTTTCCAGACCCTGGTTATGATGCTCGAGCATCCCGGCGAACTGGTCGCACGCGAAGAGATCCAAGCCAAGCTCTGGCCCCACGATACCGTCGTGGAGTTCGACCACAGCATCAACACGGCCATCCGCAGGCTTCGCGACGCGTTGAACGACTCTGCCGACAACCCCCACTTCGTGGAGACGCTGGCGCGCCGTGGGTTCCGCTTTATCGCCCCGGTCGAATGGGCGCAGCCTACTCCCCCCAGTGGCGAACGAGCGCCCGAAGCTGCCCCGGCCGTCAACTGTTCAGCCCACCCGGCTCTATTGCGCCGGGGCACTTCCGATAAGGATCTAACGTAATACGTCAATGTGGATTGCTGCCGGGTGCTTCGGACAGAGGCAGGGGTTGCAACGGCAGATTCGGCGGTAAACAGTAGACGACAATCGAGGAGCTATTTCCCGCAGCACCCTCGAGAACCGGAGGATGAACCAGGACAGGACAGTTCGGGATCCGGGCGAGAGTGGGCGTACGCGTTGCCAGGAGAAACTGCAGCACCCGACGATGCTGCAAGCACCTGCATGCGGCGTCATCCCTCGCCCGGCATGCTCTGCTCACTCGCTGAATACGATAACCTGGCGTGTCCCGCCCACCCGGATTTCGCTGATGAACCGCGAGCCGTCCGGTCTCTCCGTGTAGAGAACCATATTCGTATGGAACTTGCTGCTGCGCTCTTCCATTCTCGCCTGCACGCTGGCAACGACGTTTTTCCCTTGGGCCGCTGTGACGGTCACGCTAGGGCTGTGGTGTTGCCAAGTGATCTTGTACCGTCCAGCCTCGAGTTGCGCCCCACTCAGGGTGCCGGCATAGGGCATATTCACCCGGCAAGATTTCTTGGTTGCATAGGCTGGAACGATGGCGGTCAAGATAACTGCCACCGTCAGAATTGCGCTCGACAGAAGGTGTTTCCTCGTCATATGAATCCTCCTCATTGCAGGTTTGGCAACTGCACGCTTGCAGCAGTAGTTGCCGTCTTTTGCCGCGAGGCCAAGCACTGGTTCACGCTGCTTTCCTCCTCCACTAGCGTGGTTAGGCCCACTTTCGGCTAAAGGAGCAAGAGCGTCAATGCACGGAGTCTGACATCCGTGTCATATCTGTCTGAGGCGCCAATCCGATGACAGGAAAGGAAATACGGCCGCAGGTGACACACCGCGGCGGGCTTTGAACGGAGGGGTTTCAAGTGATACCATCAGCGCAGACGAGACTCCAATGCCAGGACTGTCTCCAGCATCCCGAGTGGCGCGGTTCGCAAACTTCGAGCTCGATCTCCGTGCGGGGGAATTGCGCAAGCACGGCCTGAGGATTCACCTCCAGGAGCAACCCTTCCAGATTCTGGCCATGCTGCTCGAGTCTCCGGGCGAGCCCGTCACTCGCGAAGCGATTCGCGAAAAACTCTGGGCTCATGACACGATCGTCGAGTTCGATCACAGTATCAACACCGCAGTCAAGCGTCTGCGCGAGGCCTTAGGCGATTCCGCCGAGCATCCGCGTTTTATCGAGACGCTCGCTCGGCGGGGTTACCGATTCCTTGCTTCGGTCGAGTGGATATCCACTACCCCTCCACGCAGCACGCCGGCGCCTGAAGTTCCGCCGACCCTCACGCCCACGGAGCATTCCATCGAGCCAACGGGGAAAACGCTTTCGCAGCACCGAATTCTGCCGGAGCATGCGGAAAAGACCCTGGCCGTGCTCTACTTTGAGAATTTGAGCGGCGCGAAAGAAGACGAGTATTTTCGGGACGGCATTACCGAGGACATCATCATCGAACTCTCGAAGATCCGCGAGCTTTGGGTACTATCGCGCTCCTCGGTGCTGGCCTATCGAGATAAGCCGCCGGCGGCCTCGCAGGTGGGCCAGCAACTCTGTGCGTCTCACGTGCTGGAGGGAAGCCTGCGTCGGGCCGGCGAGCACCTGCGCATCACTGCTCAACTGGTGGAGACACGCACTGGTCGGTCCGTCTGGGCAGAGCGCTATGATCGTCAGTTGCAGGACGTGTTCGCCATCCAGGATGAGATTGCCCAGAGTATCGCCCGAGCTCTGCGCGTGATGCTGACTGACCAGGAGAAGCGCGCCATTGAGAAGGTTCCCACGGCTGACGTGCAGGCCTACGACTACTATTTGCGCGGCCGGCAGTTCTTCCACCAGTTTCGAGGCAAGTCCATCGGATTTGCCCGACAGATGTTCACCCGCGCCATCGAGACCGACCCCAATTACGCGCGCGCCTATGCAGGCATTGCCGATTGTTGTTCGTTCCTCTACATGTACTTCGAATCCACGGAGGACAATTTGCGGGAGGCCGAGGGGGCGAGCCGTCGGGCGTTGGAGCTCGACCCCGACCTCGCGGAAGCGCACGCCGCGCGCGGCTTGGCGGTGGCTCTGAACAAGCGATACGACGAGGCAGCCAAAGAATTCGAGACGGCCATCCGGCTCAATCCCAAGCTCTTCGAAGCTTACTACTTCTATGGCCGAGCCTTGCACGGACAAGGGAAGATGGAGGCGGCGGCAGAGATGTTCCAGAAGGCGTGCGACGTGAACCGGCACGATTATCAGACGCCCCACTTCCTGGCCATGGCGTTGAGAGCGTTGGGTCGCAAAGAGGAAGCCCGGGCTGCAGACCTGCGGGGATTGCAAGTGGTGGAAAAGCATGTCCAGATGCACCCTGACGATTCCCGCGCCCTGCTCTTTGGAGCCACCCAACATTTGCAGGCCGGGAACCGCGACACATGCCTGGAGTGGGTGGGCAGAGCCCTGGCGATTACCCCCGATGAACCGATCACTTTCTACAACGCCGCCTGCAACTATTCCCTGGCCGGTGAGGTGGAAGAAGCCATCAGGTACTTGGAGAAGGCGATTACCTCGGGCATGGCGCAGAAGGATTGGATCGCGCACGACTCCGACCTCGACCCGATCCGCCAGCATCCTCGCTTCCAGGACCTTCTGCGCCGCGCGTAATTCCCGCCCTCCGCGAGAGAAAGCCCGCGATGGACTGCGGTTCGCGAAAGATCCTGCTTTCGCTCACACACCAGGGATCGTCCCAGCTCTTTGGTGGGCTTACTTGAGAAGTGAAACAGCTTCCCCTTTTGCTGATACACGGGTCTGCGCGTAGAAGTGGTTCGCTCAAGTCGGTCGCCTGGATATCTTCGCGCGGTGGATAAGCTCCTGCCGGATCATCGGCGATTGGGAGGCTGGCCCACTGCCCGCGGCTGAATTTCGTTGCAATTTTGGGGGGGTTGCCGCATCATCGCTAATTTCGGTTGGTGGCTGAATTGCTTTCCTAAGCTCAGGGAGGAACAATCACGTGGCAGCTAAACCTGTACAAATCGCTGAACCGAAAGGCAAATTGGGCGTGCTGATTCCGGGCATGGGGGCCGTGGCGACGACTTTTATTGCGGGCGTTGAAGCCATTCGCCGACACCTGGCCGAACCCATCGGCTCGCTCACGCAGATGGGGACAATCCGTCTGGGCAAGCGCACCGACAAGCGCACTCCCAGGATCCAGGACTTCGTTCCCCTGGCGAAACTCGACGACCTGGTCTTTGGCGGCTGGGACATTTTCAAGGACAACACCTACGAGGCGGCGGTGAAGGCGGGCGTGCTCGAACGGACCCTGGTCGATCC
Source organism: Terriglobia bacterium (assembly GCA_020072925.1). Classification (GTDB taxonomy): domain Bacteria; phylum Acidobacteriota; class Terriglobia; order UBA7540; family UBA7540; genus JAIQGA01. The sequence continues at coordinate 6,687 of JAIQGA010000232.1, forward strand.
CATCAAGCCGTTCCTGTCGCGCATCCGCCCCATGCCCGCGGTGTTCGAGCAGAAGTTTGTGAAGAACCTGCACGGCGAGCACGTCAAGAAAGGCCGGACGAAGATGCATCTCGCCGAGCAGCTCATGGACGATATCGACAAGTTCCGGAAGCGCAACAACGCGGCGCGGCTGGTGATGATCTGGTGCGGCTCCACGGAGATTTTCCTCGAGCACCGTCCCGTGCACGCCTCGCTCGCGGCCTTTGAGAAGGGCCTGAAAGAAAACAGCCCCGACATCGCGCCCAGCATGATCTACGCCTACGCGGCGCTGAGGTCGGGGGTCCCCTTCGCTAACGGGGCGCCGAACCTGACCACGGATATTCCCGCCATGCTGGAGTTGGCGGGGCAGAAGCGCGTCCCGCTCTGCGGCAAGGATTACAAGACCGGGCAGACGCTCATGAAGACCATCATCGCGCCCGGCCTGAAGGCGCGCCTGATCGGTCTTCGCGGGTGGTTCTCCACCAACATCCTCGGCAATCGCGACGGCGAAGTGCTCGACGACCCCGACTCCTTCCGCACCAAGGAGGAAAGCAAGCTTTCCGTGCTCGAGTACATCCTCCAGCCGGAACTCTACCCGCAGCTTTATAAGGGCTTCTGCCACAAGGTGCGCATCAACTACTACCCGCCGCGGGGCGACAACAAGGAAGGCTGGGATAACCTGGATATTTTTGGGTGGCTCGGCTACCCCATGCAGATCAAGATCGACTTCCTCTGCCGCGACTCGATTCTCGCCGCGCCTATTGTCCTCGATCTGGTGCTCTTTATGGACCTCGCGCAGCGGTGCCCGGAACTGGCCCGGCGGGGCATCCAGGAATGGCTCTCCTTCTATTTCAAGAGCCCCATGTGCGCCCCCAAGCTCTACCCCGAGCACGACCTGTTCATCCAGCTCATGAAGCTGAAGAACACCCTGCGCTATCTGCGCGGCGAGGAGCTGATTACGCACCTGGGCCTGGAATACTACGATTGAGATAGCTGGCGATTTTGTCTTGAGGCAAGAGCGGTAGAAAAATAGTGAATGGTGAATAGTGAATTTCAAGCGATAGACCGTCGAAGTGGCAACAAATGTGAATTGGCGGGGTAGACATTGGGGCTTGGCAATTCACTATTCACCATTCACTATTCATCATTTGACTATTATTCAATATCCAGCTTGACGATTCGAAAGCCACGTGTTCATGGCTGGGCGGGTTTGCGGCGCGAGGTGGACGGCGCCATCGCCGGCAGCGTGGCGAGGTACCTCCCCAGGATGCTGCCTACGGCGATCAGTTCGGCAAGATCCTGCGGCGTGAAGTCCGGGCCCAAGGGGTCCGTGCCCCGGCCTTTGCGGCTGATTTGAATCACTCCCGCCACTTTTCCCTCGGCGATCATCGGCGCGCTGACGATCTTCTGAATGGGGGCCGCCTTTTCCTCCGCCGAAAGGTCCACCGCCTCGAAAACCGTCGGGTGACGGTACACGGAAAAGTTGTTAACGATCTCCCCGCGCTTGTCGCGGATGTTCTTGGCGGCCAGCGAGTGCGCGGTGGTCAGCGGAATCGCGCCGATCCTGGCGAGCTTGAGGGGAAAGACAAAGCCCAGCATCCGGCCGTCGGGCGAGACGCGAAGAATCGCCACTTCCTCCTTTTTGGCCTTGAAAGCTTGGGCAATTGTGGTCGCCAGTTGGGTCAGCGCCGCCGCGCCGGGAGGCCCGCCGCCCTTCCGCATCTCTTCCACCAGCTTTGCCACACTTAAACTCAAGTCAATATCCGCCATGGCAATCTTTCACCTCGGGAGGTCTGTTCGCGGGGGATTATACTGGAGGCGAAGCGCCCACGCAATCCGGCCGGCTTTCTATTCGCCGATCCGTAGCAGGATCATGGAAAACCCATCCGACCTGTCATTCTGAGCGAAGCGAAGAATCCCCGCATTTTTAGAATCAGGGAAATGCGGGGATCCTTCGTCGGCTTCGCCTCCTCAGGATGACAACCTGGAGGGTTTCTCAGCACCCCACCCGAGATTCAATTCGAGATTGAGTTTGACAAATCCACTCTGTGCTTCTGATAATCGCTGACTCCCCCGCGGGGGTCAGGCATGGTCAAAATACAGCGCTGCATCCTGCTCGTTTGTGTGTTGATTGGCGGGCCACTGATGGCCGCAGAGCGCACGCCCGCCGAGGCGGAGCGTGTTGCCGCCCGGGTTCTGGAACGCGCAATCATTATCGACACGCACGCCGACACGCCCCAAATGATGCTCGACGAAGACTACGACCTCGCCCAAGCGCACAGCCCGTATATGCTGAGCATTCCCAAGATGCGCGCGGGGCATCTGGGCGCGGAGTTCTTTTCCATCTGGGTCGACGTGCACTGGCCGTCGCAGGATTTGATCCATCGCGCACTCGACTTGATCGATGCGGTGGATTCCGAGGTGGCGCGCCATCCTGAAGCGCTGGGCCTCGCCCGAACCGCCGACGACATCGAGCGGCTCCATCGCCAGGGCAAAATCGCCGTGCTCATGGGCCTGGAGGGCGGGCATATCATCGAAGACGATTTGCACGCGCTAGACGCCTTCGACCGGCTCGGCATCCGCTACATGACGCTCACCCACGAAGCGGATACGGATTGGGCCGATTCCGCCACCGACAAGCCGCGCTGGAACGGCCTGACGGGTTTCGGCCGCCAGGTGATCCGCCGCATGAACGAGCT
>JAIQGA010000233.1 GCA_020072925.1 Terriglobia bacterium
AAAAAAAAAAAAAAAAAACCGCCATCAATATTCATTAGCTCATCCAGCCCTCTGTGGTAGACCCGGCAGAGGCCTGCGTGGAAGGAACGCCGTTCTTTAGTGCGTCTTCCATGGCCCTGACGAACGTGTCGATTTCCTCGAGAGTCGTGTAAATGTTCGGCGACACCCGAAGGCACTGATAATCAAAAACCTGGTTCGGTGGGGCTCCGCCGACGAGCGCGACGACAATGATCCGGTACTTGTCCATCAGGAATTTCGAGAGGTCACGGACGTCGATGCCTTCGATGTTGACCGCGGCAATTGCCCAGGCCTGCGCGGGCTCGCTGAGGTCTGTGAGTATCTTGATGCGGGGATGAACCTTGAGGGCGTTGGCCCAGCGCAAAGTCAGGTACCTCAGCCGGGCCGCCTTGCGTTCCCCGCCGATGGCCTGATGGTAAGCCAGCGCTTCCCCGAGCGCCGCCCGGATTCCCCACGGGTGCGTCCCGATGGCCTCGAACTTTCGGATGTCATCGTCCTGCTGTTCGGGGGCTGCCTGTAGAGGCCAGAATTTCGGAATCATCTCCTTCCGAACGTACAGGCAGCCGTTTCCAATCGGCGCCAAAAGCCATTTGTGCAGGCTGACGCCGTAGGCATCGCATTCGAGGTCCCGCAGCTTGAACGGGAACTGCCCCAGGGCGTGGGCGCCATCCACGATAGTCACAATCCCCCGTGAGCGGGCCAGGCGGGAGAGCCGTTGCACCGGAAACAATTGGGCGGTCAGGTTGGTCACGTGGCAGAAGTGGAAGACTTTCGTTTTCGGCGTGATGGCCTTCTCAAAGCGCTGGTAGAGATCGTCCGCCGTCGTCGGGACGGGGAATTGAAGGCGTGTTACTTTGATACCTTCGCGCCGCATGCGCTGGTCCCACGTCGTCAGCATCCGAGGGTAGTCCTGTTCGGTCGTGATCACTTCATCGCCGGCCTTCAGGTCGATGCCGTTCTGCACGATTTGGAGCGACTCGCTGGCGCCGCGTGTCAGGGCCATCTCCTCCGGGTCACATCCGAACTCCTCAGCCATGCGCAAGCGAATCGTCTGAATGCGGTCGGCAATGGGATATTGATAGAAGATGGGCGCCATGTTGATCATGTCCGTGTAGCGAAACTCCGATTCGAGCGCGACTCGGGGAGTCGGGCAGGTAAAACCGTTATTAAGGTTGATGATCGTGCGGTCCAGTTTGAAATCCATCTGGATCTCCCGCCAGTAGAATTCGTCTTTCGCGACTTCCTCAGGCGAGGTGTTTGCGACCGACGCCGAAGTTTCCAGGACGCGGGCGAAACCCATACCTCTGGCCCCCGACGCGATCGTCCCGACGGCTCCGGCCGTGCGCAGAAATGACCGTCGACTCCACTTAGCAGAACTCATCAAACGCCTCCTTGATTTCTCTTCTGTTCATTTTGATAATCACATTATAGGGGAGCCCAGAAAGAAGGTCAGCGATTGGTCTCTCCGGCTCAGCAGGCAGTTCGAGTTTGGCCAGCAAGACGGCGATTGAGCCGGCCGGCACATTTGTACTTGCGCCCTCAACCTTGTGCGCAATTGAAGAAGCCCGTTGTTGAGTTACTCCCAAAAAAGGAAAACTTGCACCTATCCGGAATTTCCGATTTCAACTTCATTTCGCCGCAGTACTATATTCCAGCCACGCTATCGATTCAAGCTCAGGTCAACGTGGCATCTGTGGGTGGCGTGGGGGCTCGCTTTCGTCGTTGTACTCAATTGCCTGGTCTGTTCTCTGTCCCCCAGCCTGCCTGCTTTCATTTGTCCTCACTTGATGAATTCCAGCAGCTAGATTGCCAATTCTGCAAGTGCCGCTTCACGCGTTTTCAGCGCCGAAGGTAAGACCCATTTCACGGGCCACCTTCTGAATATAGTGGCGGCCCTCGTCGTATTCCTCGGGTGTTTTCAGGTGCTCCAGCATGAGGGGAGCATCCACGGGTAGTTTGGAAAGACCCCGCAGATAGGCGTGGTAATCAAGTTGACCGCGGCCTGGAATGACTTCGCGCAAGCACACCTGGACATAGTTTTCCCAGCTCAAGTCTTTGGCGTGGCAGGAGACAATCCATGGCCCGAGCTTGCGGAAGCACTCATCGATGACGGCGCCGTTGCGGTACATGCGCTCGGGGCAGTTGATGACGTTGCACGCGTCCAGATGAACCGCGAACCCTTTGCGGTCCACCTTCTTGATGAGCTTCAGGTAATCGTCCGGTCCCGTGGGGAAATTGAAGGGCATCATTTCGATGGTAAATCTAGTGCGAGTGGGTTTAACCCCATCGATGACTTGGCGGCAATTTTCCACCGTGGCATCGATGAAATCCTCTGTGATGTTTCTCGGGTCGGGGCCATCCCAATGTTGGGGATTGAAGGAGCCTGCAATATCGACGCAACAGCGGGCGCCCAGCATTTCTGCCAGAGCCAGCCGCTCCTGCACGTAGGAAAGATTCTGGCGCCGCCTCTCCGGATCAGGGTCGAGCATGTTGCGCCATGCGCCCACTTCAGCAATTGCCACGTCGCGGGCTGCAAATTCCTTGATAATGGCTTTTATTCTGTCCGTATCGTTGATCTTCACCTCGGGAGCGTAAGCGGCGCGGTATCCCAACCGCCGATGCTCCTGAGCAAGCGCGGCGGGGTCGTCCGATTTCAGAAAAATCGGGCCACCTAGCCGCATGGGGCGGGCGTCGGATGCCAAAGCTTCGGCCCACAAACCGGAACTCGCACCAGCTATAGCAGCAGTGCTTCCTGCGGTACCGAGAAATTCGCGTCGAGATAAATGTTTGCTCATTGAAACCTCCCGTCGTTGATCGGCCAAATATTGAGCCTCTTTTCTCACGAGGTGTGCAGGTCCGGCGAAAAGAGCCTTTCCCACGGAACATGCTGCAAGTAGGGTTTACCGGTGTGGTAATTGAGGATGTTTTGCATTGTTTGGAGCACCAGATCGAACCCCAGGACCGCGCGCGCGTTGAGATGGTAAAGAACCCCGAGGTCCGAGGGATTATCCATGAATTCAGTGTATTCACGCGTCGCAGCCTGTACCTGTCGATTGGCTTCGGAAAATCCCTCCAGGGCCTTTGTCAATTCCGCAACGAATTGCACATAGGGCACCTTGCTCCGGTCCTGAAACGCCTTATCGAATGCCAGGTAAGCTCTGCGCATGGTCACCAGCGCCGCGATGTAGTCTCGGTAAGACTGCGTGCGGTTGATCATGTAGCGGAGCTCATAATCGCCCTGGGGCGCGACGTCGGGCAAAGCTGCGTGCATGGCGTCCAAGGCTTTGTTCAAGTAGCCGATCGAACCTTCGAAACGCACGATCGTGTCCGGCAATTGGGTGACGAACCCCTTCCAATCGGGAATCGTGGGGCCGTCAAACATATCGGGCTGTTCGAAAAGGCGATGCGCCATGTGGACTTCCGGCAAAGAGGTACAACAATTCATCATCGTATATAAATACCAATAACTGTTGTAGGCGACGTATTCCTGGTTATCTTCAAGAGCCATGTAAGCACGATACATAGCGGGAGCCGCCTTGGCGCCGAAGATGCGGACGGTATAATCTTTGTAAAACTCTTCGGGGCCCAGTTGGGGGGACCACGCCGCTTGGGTCAGGAATGAGCTGTTGGTCTCTGTCCCTCGAACGCGGTCGATCTGGCCGGCGAAGCCCGTCAAACCGTTTTTCAAGCCTTCGGTGAAAATCCTGTCTCTGACGCTGTATTGTCGAACGCTGAATTGCATTCCCATCATGTCGAAGTCATCGTCAACCCGCGGCTCGATGGTTCTCTCGCGTTCGCCCATGTTTCCGAAAATCTCCATGGGAACCCCCGCCGGCGTCCACACTCCGCTCGATTCCATATCAGTGAAGGCGACATCTTTGGGCAGCAACTTATCGAAGAAAGGCAATGCATAGCCGCGGCCCACGCCCATGAGCCCGATTTGGGCCTTGGGCGCGATTCGGTCCCGCTGCTTGAGCAGATACTGAAATAGATCGAAGTAGCCGATATTCGAGTCCACAACGAGATTGGAATCCTGGGGAATGTCGATGACCCAGGGAAATCTGGCTTGGCGCAGGTCGAAAAACTCCGGACGCTTCTGCTCGAAGAAGGCGCGGTGTTTTTCGTTGTTCAGCTCCGGATACATCTCCCCCACGTTCAAGAAATATCCCTCCGCCTCCGGGTAGGTATCAAAGAGGGCCTTCAGGCGGTTGGTTTGAATCTCCCGATTGACTTCGTCGAGGGGATGTACAAATGCCCCCGCAAGATTCATGAAAGGCAGGCTCGCAATTTCCTCGCAGTATCGCGCCAGATTCGGCGGCAAGGCGTCCAATTCGACAGCGAGCCACACTTTGATTCCTCTCTCCTTGGCGTGCCGGATGATCTTATGCAGGAGATCTTCCGCAATTTGAAAGGCCTCGTCCGAAGTCTCCACATTCTGCATCTCCGGCGGAGCTACTCTCCTGCCTTTGAACATTTCCTTTCCAATCGACACGTCATCCGTGGTCCGCGAGCCGAATCCCCCGTGGGCCCAGGTTAAGAATCCACTCTCTTTCGTCGAGACATCCCCCACCTGCGCGGACTCGCCCTTGTACCCGAACTTCAGCCAGGGCTCATAAGAAAACCACCAAAACTGGATGTAATTGCACTTCATCTTCGCCATCTGGTCGATCAACTTCGCATAATCGTCGTAAGAGAACATCGTGATGTTTTCGTACCCGGCGTCGGGTATGAGGAATCCCCTCCTTGACATTGCCGGTTCCATGCGAACATCGAGAGGCGGGATCGTCAACTGATCTTGGGGCTTGGGGATAATGTCCCCGGTCAGCCGAAACGTGACTCCCAGCCGCTCGATCAGTTCGTAGACGCCGTACATCGTGGAGATCCCATCATTCCCCGCCACCACCACCACGGGGCGATTCCTGAACCGGCCGGTCTTGATTAGAAAGCCTTCTGGCTTCAGTCTCGCGAAATTCATTCCGAGCGCCGCGGCCGCTTCCTTTCCCACCTTGCTGAGGTGTCCTCCGCCGACGATGATCATTGCCTCATCCGCTGGTTGCGTTGCGATCTGAGCGTCCGAAATGATCTTCACCTCAGCGCCGGAAAGAATGTGCAGATACCTGGCAAGCTCCGCCGCCGCCAATCGATAAAATTCCGTAGGGTGTTCACCCAGCACAATCACGACCTCAGCATGTCCGCTTGAGGCCACAAGAATTGGGCCGGAGGTCTTCTGAGGCACAGCTCGCGCGGGCGGAGCCGCGAGAATGGCGGCGAATAAGACTGCCCAAGCCGCAACCTTTAGCACTGCCTTATGATCCAAGGCCTTATGCGCAAAACTATGACCCATGGCGTTGCACCTCATCGGAAAGCTCTCAGGTTTTGAAACGCTACAAAGAAATACGGATCTTGGATAATATGCGGATCGGTCGCGTGAATTCTAATTCAAAATGATCGGCCACCGTGAGGGCGAATTGATGGCGAGACTTTCGACGTTTTTCGGGAGGCGCTATCCAGGTGATAACTCAAGCTGCCCCGTGAATCAGCAGAAGAACTGGGGGAATATTCACAGCCCGCCACTCGTTTAGGCAGATCGGCCTGAGCAATGGGCACGGCTTCCCAACTTCTTCCCTTCGGGGCGCAGGTCATTCGGAAGTTGGCGCATATCCCGTATCGCGCATTCCATCCCGCCGTTGTAGGGCGGATAATAGGGTGGCGAGTTCAGCGGCATGACCAGGTAACGGGCCAGCACCCCATCTACCGCAGAAACCTCCCGTCGACCCACACTCGGATCTGCGCCCACTTTGCATTGAGGCTGTTCTTTCCCTAATATCGGAATCATGAATGGCTCGACCATCGTCGTGGCGGGAGCTAGCGGCAATCTCGGCGGCCGCATCGCGAGAGCTTTGGCCGAACGGGGGGCCAGGGTAAGAGCGCTGGTTCGCCACGGCACTCCGCGAGACAAGCTGGTGCGGCTGCAAGGGCTCGGGCTAACAATTGCTCGTGTGGACTGGAGCAGCGCTTCCCAGGTAACACCGGCATGCTCGGGTGCGGCCTGCGTGGTGTCCGCGCTCGCGGGATTGCGGGACGTAATCGTAGAAACGCAGACGGTTCTGCTCGACGCTGCGATCCAGGCGGACGTGCCACGTTTCATTCCCTCCGACTACTCGATCGATTTCACCAAGCTTCCTCCCGGGGAGAATCGCAATCTCGATCTGCGCCGGGACTTCCACCAGCGCCTCGCTAAGACTTCGATTCGAGCGACCACGATCTTCAACGGTGCGTTCGCCGAGATGCTGACCGGTCAGATGCCCCTCATTCTCTTCAAACTGAAGCGAGTCCTCTATTGGGGCGACGCGGACCAGCGCATGGACTTCACGACGATGGACGACACCGCTGCCTTCACGGCGAGCGCGGCCCTGGATCAGTCCACCCCTCGCTTTCTGCGAATTGCCGGGGATCAGCTCAGCGCCCGGGAACTCGTGGCGGTCGCGAGTGAGGTGACCGGAAAGGAGTTCCGCCTGTTCCGCGCCGGAGGTCTGGGAATGCTCGACACGCTGATCGAGGTTGCGCGCACGGTCGCTCCCGGAGAGAAGCAGCTTTACCCGGCATGGCAGGGCATGCAGTACATGCGTAACATGTTCGACGGCCGGGCAAAACTCGAACCGCTCGACAACGATCGCTATCCCGGTATCCGTTGGACGACTGCGCGGGATGTGCTCTCAGCGCGTCAAGGTAGCTAGCCTGCGCGCATCACTAATGAGGAGTCGGCAAGTGGTGGGTAATCTCGGAATCCCCGTGCCCGCAGGTGCCAGACAGACATAGAGCGTCCCTTCGCAGTTGCTCAAGGTCTATATTGGCCGGGCGGCCATTTCCCAGGTAGGCGGCCTTCCATTCCGAATTCACTCTGCGTGCGCACAGTCCGAGGCTCGCACAGGAGCCCTCGGAGAAATCTCCGTTTGCCGCGGGGATTGCTGTGCGGTCGATTTAACATGGAGAGGGGCCGCAGCCGCCCGCATTCGTGGTAAGTAATGCGTTCCTTGAATGGTCCCGGATGATCCGCTCCCACTGGTTCGGAGGCTTGTGAATGCCACCCCGAGCGTGTAGAATCGGCGACAATCATCTGCCTGGGTTTCCGAATGGGAAATCTCGGGCAAGATCCACAATGCCCAGGACGCGGAAAAGGCCCCCTCGCCCCTGACCCTGGCAAGAAATCGGATGGCACAAAGAGGAGTGACGTGACATTGGAAAGGGAGGGTCCAAATGATCAATCGAAGGGACTTTCTGAAGTCTTCATCATTGCTGTGTGGGAGCCTGGGTTTAGTCGGCCGGGCCTCCGTTTTCGCGGGCGAGTCGAAACCGCCCTGGTGTTTTGGAGTGCATCCCTTTGTAGAACAGCACCCGGAAGCGGTTTTCATCCTACAGACGCATGTGGATTACAAGACGATTTCCGCCGCGTGTAAGCGAGTCGGACTCGATTTGGGCCGGTCGATATTCGTTCCCATGGACGATACCGGCATTCCCGTGAGTTACAACGTCGCGGCCAAGCCGAATCTCACCGCTCACGAGGCCGTCGATAAGAAAAGGGGACTCACCTTGGAGGACACGATGGGCATTGCCACTGACGTGTTCTTCGTCGAGGGTCTGCTCGAATCCTTGAAGGAACTGGGTGTTGCGGGCGCTCGGATGCACATGCGTGATGCTAATGGCGCCACCGTGGTCGAACCTCGCGGGTACGTCGCTATGGCCCAGCGGGTGGGTGCGACGGTTCGCCCGGCGAAAGACACCATTGCAACAGAGAAAGATGCGAAAGATGCCGAGGCATTCATCTGGAAAGAGGTTCCCGGCGGCGTGGTGAATACACAGATCCCATACTTGTGGCCTTTCAATGCGCCGGATTCCTGGAACCTGAACGTGGCGAAGTTCAAGGCTCACGCCATGGGTTTGACCCTCGCCTCTAAGAACTGGCAGGGCAGCCATGCTTCACCCTTTCAACGCTACTGTGCCCTGTGGCCCGACATCGATTCACTGCAAAGGCTTGAGAAGCTAATCAATAAGGAATGTATTCACCCCAGAGTTCACGAAGTCGTCGAAGCGAACTTCAAGCGGCACATCGGCACTATTCCCCGATGGGACACACCGGATGTGCCGCGGAACGATCCCGCATACGTTCGTCCGTATCATTACAGTGCCCTGTGTATGGAATTGTGGGCGCAGCGGACCATCGACAATCACATAGCGTCCCCCATGGGGCTGCATATTATCGAGGGTATCTACGGCCGTGACGGCGACTTCAACTGGGGACCGAATCCCTTCGGCAGTGAGAACGACCCCAAGGGGAGGGCCTGGGACTACATGACGAACGTCGTCATCTTCGGCAAGAACCCCTACCTCGTCGATATCGTTGGCCATTGGCTCGGCGGTCATGAACCCGGGAATTTCGGGCTGTTCCACATTGCGATGGAGCGCGGCAAGCTCGATGTGATGAATCCTATGAATATTCCCGTGTATGAGTGGCAGGATGGTGTCGCAATCCGCCGTCCGCTAACGAGGTTCACGCGTACGCCGTTGAGGACATCCTACCTCCACCAGTACCACGCTAAAGAGCCGCTGTGGCATCTTTGCAGCGAGGCGTTCGACTACACGACGGTGAGCGAGAAGAAGCTCAGCATTCCCGCACGGCCGACGACGCGTGTGCTCAACCAGCACTATCCCAACGCGAACAATCCGCAATTGGCCATCGAGTTCAGCGTCCCCCAAAAGGGATGGGCGCTCGTAGAGATCCTCGATGAGAGCGGCAGGAACCTGGAAGTGATCTCCAACGCCATCTGTGAAGCCGGGTACCACATGGCGACATGGAACACGTCGAAATACGCTTCCGGCAGCTATAAGTACCGCTTGCGCTACAATGACTATAACGAGGTGCACGACCTTGTCCTGAACAAAGCGTAATGGTCACGTGCCAGCAGGCGGGACCGCAAATCATTCGACTCACACGAAATGGCGTCTTGCTCTTCCCGGCCTCGACCCTGCCCGATGAGTTCCCGGCGGTATGGCAGCGACAAGATACTATCCGCATGGAGTCGGCCCGCACAGGGCAGTACGAGGCTATAACTGCGGATGGCAAACACCTCCGGGCTACTTTGCAGAACTCCGCTTTGCAGAGGGAAGTGAAAGGAACTTGGGATGTGCGGTTCACTCCGGGCTGGGGCGCACCGGAGTTGTGCCGGTTCCCGTCCCTTACCTGTTAGTACTACTACGTTAAGTTAGGGTGGACGGTTTCGTTTGCGAATTACGCTGCCACAATACGCACACTCTCCGGTCCAGGTAAACAACAGGCGTTGGATCTCACGACGCGTCTGTGGCAGGGTCCACCCAGAAGTTTTT
>JAIQGA010000234.1 GCA_020072925.1 Terriglobia bacterium
ATGTATTGCACGAATGAATGCTTTGAACGACTCCCCAAGGGCGAGCACTACCGCGTGAAGCTCGAGTCGTGCAACGGGTGCAAGAAGTGTGCGGATGCATGTCCCTGCGGATATATTGGACTGAATTAGCCAGCGAGGAGGTTCGAACCGTGCCTGTCTTTGAGGTCAGCGGAAGAAAATACGATGTTGACGAAGACGGTTTCCTGCAGGATCCGGGAATCTGGAGTCAGGACGTGGCTCTGGATTTCGCCACCACCGAAGGCGTGAACGAACTGACATCCAATCATTGGAAGGTCATTAACTATCTTCGGAACTATTACCTGCAATTCGGAATCGCTCCGATGATCCGGAAGCTCTGCAAAGAAACGGGCTTCAAACTGAACGAGATTTACCAGATGTTTCCCTCCGGTCCAGCCAAGGGGGCCTGCAAGCTCGCCGGCCTCCCCAAGCCGACGGGTTGCGTCTAGGGAGTCGGCGATGCAGGATCCGGCAGCCAGGCGGGACTCTATTCTCGGCAAGTGGCTGGAGCGAACGGTCGCAACCTATCCCCCCCAGACTTCCGGGTTCCTTCGGAACGAGAAGGACCGGTTCCGTAATCCCGTGGGACATACCCTCCAGGAGGGGCTCGCAGCGCTCCTGGATCAAATCACCGGGGAAATGGATACCGTCAGGATCCGAGAAGCCCTGGGGGAGATTGTGAGAGTCCGGGCCGTCCAGGACTTTACTCCCGGGCAGGCGACGGGCTTTGTTTTTCTGCTGCGGGAGATTCTGGGCGAAGAGCTGCCGGGGGGCGTCCCCACGGCTTGGCAGAAAAGGATCGACGAGACGGCGCTGCTCGCCTTTGAGCTTTTTGTGAAGTGCCGGGAAGAGATCACCGAGATCAAAGCGCGCGAGGCTCAGCGGAGTTTCTACGTGCGGGACAGGATGCGCCAGCGAGAGCGAGGTGAGGGCACATGAAGGCGCTCTCCTCGCTCGCCCTTGTCGTCGCATTGGCCGCGCTGGCCTTTTTCCTGGGAAGGGTGGAGCCGCTGCGTGTTGTGCTGGGCGTGATTATTCCCTACGTGGCCATCGCTATTTTCCTCGCAGGGGTCTCGTACAAGGTCATCGTGTGGTCGCTCTCTCCGGTGCCTTTTCGTATCCCCACGAGTTGCGGGCAACAGAAATCCCTTTCTTGGATCAAGGCAGGCTGGCTCGAGAACCCACATTCGACACCCGGCGTGGTCGCGCGAATGGCGCTGGAGGTTTTGCTCTTCCGGTCCTTGTTCCGTAACACCAAGGCGGAGCTTCGCGAGGGCCCGAGGCTGATTTATGGGGAACGCAGATTCCTCTGGCTTGGAGCCCTGGCCTTTCACTGGTCCTTCCTGGTCATCTTTGTGCGGCATCTGCGCTTCTTCATCGAGCCCGTTCCGCGCTTGGTGATGGTGCTCGACCGTCTGGATAGCTTCTTCCAGGTAGGAATTCCGCTTCTCTACATCACCGACGTGACGATTGTAGCGGCCCTTCTCTATTTATTGCTGAGGAGGCTGAGAGATCCACAGGTTCGGTACATTTCGTTGTTCGCGGATTATTTTGCCCTCTTCCTGATTCTGGGTCTGGCACTCTCGGGCGTCTGGATGCGGTATTTTGCTCGAATCGACGTCGTGGCCGTCAAGCAACTGGCGATTGGGCTGGTAACGTTTTCCCCGATTGTCCCCAGGGAAGTTACATCCCTGTTCCTTGTCCATCTGATTTTGCTCAGCACACTCCTCGCCTATTTTCCATTTAGCAAGCTGATGCACATGGGAGGGATATTTTTGAGCCCAACGCGGAACCTCGCAAACAACAATCGGAGGAAACGGCACGTTAATCCCTGGGACTATCCTGTGCCCGTCCACCCTTACCAGGAATGGGAAGCGGAGTTTCACGACAAGATTGCGGCTGCCGGATTGCCGCTCGAAAAGTGATCGAGATGGCGAACCCAAAACCCGAAGAACTGACGCAGATTGATTATCAGCCAGGCCGGAAGGACTGGATGAATCCTGCGGTGGAATTCCGCAAGGGTGTCTTCTGCTACAGCGCCGCCCCCAAGAACCTGCGATACCTGGGACTTCCCAACCCCCGAGAGTGGCAGCCATTCGACAAGGACTGGAAACTGCCCGCGGACTGGAAACGCACCATCCTGGAGGGAATGCGGGAACGGCTTCGGAAGTTCCGCTCTTTCCGCCTCTTCATGGACATCTGCGTTCGCTGCGGCGCCTGTGCCGATAAATGCCATTTCTACATCGGCTCGGGCGATCCCAAGAACATGCCTGTGCTGCGAGCGGAACTGATCCGCTCGGTATACCGCCGTTATTTCACCACCGCAGGGCGAGTTCTGGGCCGTCTGGCGGGCGCGCGCGAACTCACCGAAGACGTGCTCAAGGAATGGTTCTACTACTTCTATCAATGCACGGAATGCCGGCGGTGCTCGGTTTTCTGTCCCTACGGAATCGATACCGCCGAAGTGACGATGATCGTGCGCGAGTTGCTGAACCTCGTCGGGTGCAATATCAACTGGGTGGTCGAACCCGCGGCCAACTGCTTTCGCACGGGCAATCACCTGGGCATCCAGCCGCACGGGTTTAAAGACAGCATCGACTTCGCCGTGGATGAGCTGGAGGAAATCACCGGGATTCGCGTCGAGGCCCCGATCAACCGCAAGGGCGCCGAGATCCTGTTCGTCGTGCCTTCAGCGGACTACTTCGCCACGCCCCACTACTTCACCCTGCTCGGATATCTCATGCTGTTGCACGAGGCCGGGCTCGACTACACGTTCAGTGCCTATGCTTCGGAGGGCGGAAACTTCGGCCTCTTCCAGTCCCACGAAATGATGAAGCGTCTGAACGCGAAGATTTATGCTGAGGCCCGGCGGTTGGGCGTGAAGTGGATCCTGGGCGGCGAATGCGGCCACATGTGGAGGGTCATTCATCAATACATGGACACCCTGAACGGCCCGGCGGATTTCCTGGAGGTGCCTGTTTCGCCCGTCACGGGCACTCGGTTCGAGCATGCGCGCTCAACCAAGATGGTGCACATTTGCGAGTTTACTTCTGACCTGATCCGTCACGGCAAGCTCCGTCTCGACCCCAGCCGCAACAACCGTTGGAACGTGACGTTCCATGATTCCTGTAACCCCGCGAGGGCGATGGGGCTCCTGGAAGAGCCCCGCTACATCCTGCGAAACGTGTGCAAGAACTTCCACGAGATGCCGGAGAACACGATTCGCGAGCAGACGTTTTGCTGCGGGAGTGGGGCCGGCCTGGGCACGGACGAAAACTTTGAAATGCGAATGCGCGGCGGATTGCCGCGCGCCAACGCGGTCAAGTACGTCCGGGACAAGTTTGGTGTCAATCTCGTCGCCTGCGTCTGCGCCATCGACAAGGCCACGCTGCCGACATTGTTCGAGTATTGGGTGCCAGGGATGGAAGTGGCCGGCGTGCACGAGTTGGTCGGGAACGCGCTGCTCATGAAGGGAGAAAGAGAAAGAACTGGGGACCTGCGGGGCGAACCTTTCCAAGAGAAGGAGGCTTCCACTCATGCGTGACCGTGGAGTTATCTACACGGGCCTCCTGGTTTTTCTCGGAATAATCACCTTCCCTATGTGGCACGACTGGGCGGCGGGAACAACCTCCCGCGGGCCTGACCCCGTCCTTCCGGCCCAGGAAAAACAGTGCGTCGCCCCGCTCAGCACCATGCGGACTTCCCACATGCAACTGCTGATGGATTGGCGCGACGGTGTGGTGAGGCGCAACGTCCACACCTACACGGCATTCAATGGCAGGAATTTCAACATGAGCCTTACAGGAACCTGTCTTACCGGGTGCCACACGAACAAGGCTGACTTCTGCGACCGTTGCCACAATTATGCCGGAGTTGCGGTCTACTGCTGGGACTGCCACGTCGATCCGAAGCTGGCGCGCCGGAGCGCGAAATGAAGATCTCGAGAAAAGACTTCCTACGCCTGAGCGGGCTCTCACTCCTGGCCGTGGTCGGCAAGAAGGCGATCGGCGCGTTGGCAGGCAAAGGGGCACAGAGCGCGGCCGCGCTTCCGGCAGTGCGCGTCACCACGCGTTGGGCGATGGTGATTGACCCCGCAAAGTGTCTCAAGGAAGAGGGCTGCACGAAGTGCATCAGCGCCTGCCACAAGGCGCACAACGTTCCCACGATCAACGATCCTCGCCACGAGGTCAAGTGGATCTGGAAAGAACCTTTCGAAAATGCCTTCGCGTCGCAGGAGAGTGCCTACACCGAAGCGGCGCTGCAGGGGAAGCCTGTAATGGTCTTCTGCAATCATTGCGATAACCCGCCCTGCGTGCGCGTATGCCCGACGCAGGCGACCTGGAAACGCGAGGACGGAATCGTGATGATGGACTGGCACCGCTGTATCGGCTGCCGTTACTGCATGGCCGCGTGTCCTTATGGTTCCCGGAGTTTCAACTGGTTTGACCCTCGCCCCTATATTTCGGAACTGAACCCTGACTATCCGACGCGCACCAAGGGAGTGGTGGAAAAGTGCACCTTCTGCGAGGAGCGCCTTGCCAAGGGCCAGGCGCCGCTGTGCGTTGAAGCCTGTCCGGAGAAAGCTTTGGTTTTCGGAAACCTGGCTGACCCCAAGTCGGAAGTGCGCCGGCTCCTCGACGCGCGATTTAGCATTCGGCGTAAGCCCGAACTCGGAACGCATCCCGAGGTTTTTTACCTCGTGTGAGATCTGCCTATGTTTATGCTGGAAAAGGCGATTGGCGGCGGCCGGCGTTACTGGATCTGGATTTTTTCGTTGCTCGCCGTCATTGGCTGGGGATTCTCCTTTTACCTGCGCCAATTCAGTTACGGCTTAGGTATTACGGGTCTCAGCCGGAATATTACCTGGGGAGTCTACATTGGACAGTTTACTTTTCTGGTGGGAGTCGCCGCCTCCGCGGTGATGGTCGTCTTACCTTATTACCTGCATAATCATAAAGAATTCTCGAGGATGGCCATCCTTGGCGAGTTCCTGGCCATTTCTTCCGTGACCATGTGCATGCTGTTTATCTTTGTAGATATGGGGCAGCCCACGCGAGTCTTGAACGTGATGCTTTACCCCACACTGCACTCCATGATGTTCTGGGATATGGTGTCGTTGGGTGGGTATCTGGCACTCAATGCCGTGATCGCGCTTGTCACGTTGAATGCCGAGCGAAAGGGTGTGGCGCCGCCAGGGTGGATCAAGCCCATCATCGTCCTTTCGATCCCGTGGGCCATCAGTATCCACACCGTGACGGCTTTCCTCTACTCCGGTTTGCCGGGCCGACCGTTCTGGCTGACGGCTATCCTGGCGCCCCGTTTCCTTGCCTCGGCATTTGCCTCGGGCCCGGCCCTTCTGATCCTGCTTTGCATGTTGTTGCGCAAACTTACGGGGTATGATGTGGGGAGCAAGGCCATCAAAGGGCTGGCGGTGATTGTTACCTACGCGATGATCGCCAATGTGTTTTTCCTGTTGATGGAAATGTTCACGTCTTTCTATAGCCAAATTCCTTCGTTGGTGGAGCACTTTCAGAACATGTACACGGGGATGGATGGTGGCTCGTCGCCGCTGCTTTCTTGGGGTAGAAGCTCTCTGGTGTTGATGGCAGTGGCGCTCTTCCTGCTGCTGATCCCCCGCGTCCGAGGAAATTCGCGGACCCTCGCGGTGGCTTGTGCTATAACCTTCCTCTCTCTTTGGATCGATAAAGGCGTATGTCTCGTGGTATGCGGGTTTATGCCATCGCCGCTGGGCATCATGACTTCGTATGTCCCCACTCTGGCCGAGCTCTCCATAGCCGCCGCGGTGTGGGCTATTGGCGCCCTGATGATCACGGGGTTCTATAAGATTGCGCTGGCGGTCAGAGAGGACGCGTTTGTAATACCAACGGCCGACACCATCACTCCATCCCCCGTGGCAAAATGAAGTGAAACCCGTTCGGACCCGCGCGGAGGGGTCCCCAAGGTGAGACTGTTTCCAATTTTCTTGAAGGTCAAGAGCCGTCCCTGCCTCGTTGTCGGATCAGGTCCGATTGGGGAAGGGAAGGCTCGCGGACTTCTCGAGCGGGGAGCCACCGTGTGCATCGTGGGGCCGCGAGCAACAGAAACCGTGAGAGAGTGGGCAAAGAAGGGGAAGGTCGTCTGGCATCGCCGTTCCTATAAGCCCTCTGACCTCGCGAGCATGTTCCTGGTCGTTGTCGCCACTTCCTCCCGAAAGACGAATGAACACGTTTACCGGGAAGCCGTGCGTCGGCGGGTCCTCTGCAATGTCGTCGATGACCCCGCGCATTGTGATTTCTACTATGGCGCCATTGTCCGACGTGGCCCCCTTCAGATTGCTATCTCCACTTCCGGTCGTAGCCCGGCTTTGGCGCAACGGCTGAAGCGCGAACTCGGGGACCAGTTCGGCCCGGACTTCGGGGCGTGGATCGAGGAGTTGGGCCGGGCGAGAAGGAGATTGCGCGCGACAATAAAGGACCCGAAGCGTCGCCAGCAGTCGCTGCACCGTCTGGTGAGCCGGGAAGAGTACGCAGAATTTGTGCGAAGCAAGGCAATGAAGGGTCGTGTTCAATCGGTCAAGAAGATCTCCCCAAAACGCTGACGGAGAAGACATGCTGCTTTTGCCGGCACCTTCTTGGCCCGTCGCCGAAGCGCCGCACTGCAGCAAACGCCGAAGGTGAAGGAGAGTTCGTAAGGGGTGGGGTTCTCGGCTTATGACCAAGGCATCACTACCCACAACCGACTGGCTCCGCTCCCAGGCAATGCGCTACGCAAACCGCGCGCTCCCGGCCCGGCCCGTGGTGTGGGATGATACGACCCAATTCATGTCTATTGATCGGGACCATATTATCCGACTTCAAGAGGTCTCCTTTCTCGTTCAATGCAACGAGCGCGAGCGGCGATTTGGAATGGTCGATGACCAGCCAAAATTCTGGGTCAAGCGCGCCATTGATCTGGATACGGGCATGATGCACATCCTCAAACTCGTCTTCCAGGAGGAGTTCAGGGTAGAGGTTGGCACCCTTCAAGTGAAGTGCGTTCGGAGTGCGGAAAAGGAGGGGCGCGTCCTGGAACTCGTGCGAGGGGATGCGAGGTTCATGCAAGGGCGCACGGCGCCTGATTCCCGCGGCAACCTCGTTCGCATCCTTGACTACATCACGGGCGTGGATCTTCTCAATTACCTGCAGTCCGTGAGGTTGAGCCACGAGGAGTACGTCTTCACGCTGCTCCCCGGAATTCTGTCACGAATCCGGGAATGCTGCAGGGCTCTCCAGCGCCTGCATGAGGCAGGGCTGTGCCACGGCGACATCCGGAATGACCATCTTCTTATCGAGCGTGATACGGGCGACTACAAGTGGATCGATTTCGACCTCAGCCAGGAGTTCCCTGACTTCGACATCTGGAGTCTTGGCAATATCCTGCATTGCGTAGTGGCAAAGGGATTCGTGGCCTTTTCCGAGGCCCTGCGGATTCGCCCGGAACTTTCCGGGAAACTCCATGCGGACGACGCCTCCGTGTTCTTTCCCCATCGGGTGATGAACCTGCGCAAGGTTTATCCTTACCTGCCGGCCAAGTTGAACGAGATGCTCCTTCGGTTTTCCGCCGGGGGCCAAGCCTGTTACGATCAGGCTTCGCAGATCGTGGACGATTTATCGGATTGCGCCGCATCAATGGGTTGGCAGTGGGGTACACTTTGAGCCACTTGGGACGGCGGACGGCGATCCGGGCTGGGATGGCCACGCGTAGCTCGGGAGTGTGGTCTTCGAGTTGACCTTAACGTACGCGCCTGTTACGCCGGCGCGTGTTGAGCCCCATCACGCAGTTGCCGGTTTGATGGCCATTGGCTTATCTGGCGCATACCTCTCGAAGCTGTCTCAGAACTGGCAAAAGCGCGATTATTGGAATGAATAATCAATCGATTATGTTGTACAAACATCAACAATACCTAGTTTTGAGATAGCCTCTCTATCTCTGCGGCAAAGATGTAAAGGAATGGTAAGCCCGGGGAGATTCGAACTGCCGACCTACGGTTTAGGAAAACCAGCTCCGCTGTTGAGCTGTTTTGAAAACTTCATACTCTACTATATCCGTCAACGAGTTACACACTTGATGATTCCCTAACTGGGTGATTCTTGGATGTGTACTGGTTTTGACCTGATTTGAACAGATAGCCACCACCGTTTTGCTGCAGCCGCAACTTTCATTTACTCCCAAAGGCCCGGTCAATTGCGCCCTCGAAAGGCATCAGGAAGGCCATGACGAACCCGAATGCGCACAACAGTCCTAAGGCAAAGGCGAGAAGTGCCTTGAGTTTGGGTAGTGCATGGAGCCTGCGAAAGCAGCGAAACACGTTGATAAAGAAGAGCACAAATACCGCGGTGGCGAGTAAGTCGGATAGCAGGAAAACAGCCAAGTCCCAGTGAGATAACTGCAGCAGGCTGACTGCGCTCTGCCTGATGGCTTCAGGGAAGTTGGCGCTGGTGTCGATGGCCCTGACCTGGATGGGCACAGTCGGAAGCCGGAGGATGGCCGCCAGAGGCAAATACGCCGACAGAAGGCAGAAGGCGGCGACACATTCCTCGACTCGACCCTTTCCCCCGAACAGTTTCAGCGCACCGTAAAGAATTAGGGCCACGGAAAGGGATTCGATATAGTTGGTAGCGAGAGACGCCGCGATGAACACCTCGTCGTCATACTTAACACCACTGGAAACCAAAAATGGGATGGCTACGGCAAAATCGATCAGGGCGACGTAAAGAAGGAAACGAAGGGCGAAGAGCACTGTGGAACTCGCGCCAAGATCGAGCTTTTCGATAGCTTTCGGCCCTTGGCTCAGCACAGAGAACCAGGTGATGACGACGTCTTTCGCCTCCCCAAAGAGCGGCTTGGTGATTGAGTTGATGTCCAAGCTTCCCCCCTTAATTACCGATCGGCAGCGCGGGAACATTGACACGTGGAAGGCCGGACTCTGCGCACCGAAGCCATCTCTCGCTCGTGCACTATTTGGTCGCAGGTGCGAGTACGCGATATCGGGACTGATTCAGCCCATATTGGGGCCTGCTGTGTGATGCCACCCCTCCCACGCAAGTCGGCCCTGATCACGGTATCGAAGGTCCTGGGTTTATGCCCCGAATTCAACAGTCGCAAGTTTACCGCAATCCTGAACCTCGGGAAAGTGGATAGCTGTCTCTGGGTGCGCGACGTAGAAGTGGAGATTTGAAGAGTTTCTTTTTTTGTGGTATTGATCCTAACGTGTTAATACGTTAGGGCAAGGAGACCTATGCCAGAAACTCTTCCTCAACTGGAAAGTCAGAGAGTTCAGGTGGTGCA
>JAIQGA010000449.1 GCA_020072925.1 Terriglobia bacterium
ATTGCAGAGGAACGTATAGTTCCATGGCAGACGCCTGTTTTCACAAATCGAAAGGAAGATTCCCTGGCGCGAAGCGGGACAAACTGGTGTATGCTTTGCCCCCGCGGATAAGGAAGAATTGCAGGTCCTTTGTCGAGACCTACGTTTGCGGATTTGATTCTCCGGAGGGACACCTCATGCTCAACCGTCTTCTCGCCCGCGCCTGCATCTTGTTCCTGGGAATGTTTTGTTCGCAAGCCCTGCTTCCCGTCAAAGCCGCCGAGCAAAAGGTCTGGCAGATTGGGGAATTCGACAAATCTTCAGGGGAGTTTCGAATCCAGCTCAGCGACTACGCGGATCCCAAATTGGATCCCGTTTACACCATCGGCAAGAGTGAACCGGCAAAAGATTGGGTCGCGCTTCAGCCCGGCTCTGCCAATACCAAAGCAGGTTTCCGCCCTCATCCCTTTACCATCCTGTTTGATCTCCCGGACGCTCCTCAAGGTTCGTACTCTTTGGTCGTGGCGCTGCTGCACTACTCGCCACGGCTGCCCATCCTCCAGGTGGAGATTAACGGGCATCGTGGGTGGTTCTACCAGCGGCCGAAACTCAACTACGACGCAGGAGACACTGCCGACGTATTCCTGCCGATCTATTCCGCGGATACAATCAAAGCCGATCTCCCGACTCACTTTCTGCAGAAAGGTCCGAATAAGCTGGTGTTAACGGCGATCGATGAACCCTCGGAGCGTGATGACGCCCAGAGCCCCATCATTGTCGGGAATTCCGCAATCATCTATGACGCCGTGGAGTTGGTCCACGATCCGGCCGGACATTACTCCGCCGGCAAAGTAACCGCCGAGGCCATTCCTACCATTTTCTACAAATCCTCCGCGGACGGCCTCACGGAAATCGTGGACGCGCGCGTGCGGTCTGGCCAACCTTGTCGGAACGGCAAAGCAGTGCTGACGGTGGGCAAAACGAAGCTCACGCAGCCCCTGGCGTGCGACCGCGAGTTTGGCGAACAGCAGGTGGATTTTGAAGTCCCGGAATTCACCTCCAACGTGAAAGGCGAGCTGGCGGTCACGCTGAGTGGGCGCACTTCGCGTTTCCCGGTTGAATTGCGGCCAGCCAAGAAATGGACGATCTTCGTGGTGCCGCACGAACATTTGGACATCGGCTACTCGGACTATCAATCCAAGGTAGCGGAAATCCAGAGCCGCGCGATTGACGAAGCACTGGGAATGATTCGCAGCAACCCCGAATACCGCTACAGTATGGACGGCTACTGGTGCGCCGAGCAGTTCATGCGGGGTCGCGGCAAAGAAGACGTGGAGAAGTTCAAGGAGGCCGTGGCGGGCCGCAAGATCTTCGTCCCTGCCCAATACGCAAGCGATGTGACCGGCTTTGCGACCCTGGAGGATTTGATCCGTTCCTTCTATCCCACCCACGAATTTCAGAAGCAGGTGGGTGCACCGAACGATTACGCCAACATCACCGACGTGCCGTCGTACTCCTGGTCCTATGCTTCGGTGATGGCCGCGGCGGGCCTGAAATACTTTATCGCCGCCAGCGATAATTACCGCGCGCCCATCCTCCTGATCGGTCGTGAGCATGAGAATACGCCTTTCTGGTGGGAGGGGCCCGACGGCGGAAAGGTCCTGATGTGGTACTCGCGCCACTACCACCAGGTGGCTACGCTGTTCGGTTTGCCTCCGAGCGTCACCGCCGGACGCGACTCCTTGCCGCTTTTCCTCGAGATCTATAACCGGCCAGAATACAAGTCTGACGCTGTTTTAGTATTTGGAACGCAAGTGGAGAATACCGACCTCTTTCCCCAGCAGGCTGACCTCGTGAATGAGTGGAACAAGCTCTACGCGTACCCGAAAATGCGCTTTTCAGGTTTCTCCGAACCCATGGCGTACATCGCCCGGCAGATGGGAGATTCGTCCGGCCTGACCGGAAAGCTTTGGATGAGCTTTGGGAAAATCTGCTGAAGTTTGATGAGCACACATGGACCGCCGACCGCGCGGAGCGCGATCCGGAGAGCCTGGAGAGCATCCGGCAGGATATCGTCAAGGACGCGACCGTTACGGAAGGGAAGCGGTTGCTCGATCACGTGCTCGAGCGCAGCCTGGCGACTCTCGCCGACCATATTCCGAATCCCAGCGGCACTCTGGTAGTGTTCAACCCCCTTAACTGGAGCCGCAGTAGCCTTGTGGTGACAGATCTCGACAAGGGATTGGACTTGGTGGACCTCGCCACACACCAGAACGTTCCATTCGAGGTCCTCTCGGCAGGTCAGATCCATCGGCGAATTCGCTTTTTGGCCTCCGACGTTCCGGCACTCGGGTACAAGTGCTATGCGTTCCGCCCGGCGAAGGGGGAGCCCCCGGCCACGTCCCTTGGCCCGTTGACGACCATCGAAAGCCCCTATTATCGGGTCATATTGGACCCCACAAGCGGAGCAGTGAAAGGTATCTACGACAAGGAACTTCAGAAGGAACTGGTGGATGATTCCAGCCCCTACCGCTTCAACCAGTACCTCTACGTGACGGGCGGGGATGAGGCGCCGAACCGCTTGCTGAACTACAATCCACTATGGCCGCTTCCGAAACTTGTCTCGCACGGTGCGGAGAATGGGCGCCTGGTTTCCGTCAGCAAATCGCCGCAGGGCATTGTGGCGCACCTGGAAAGCTCCGCGACCAACACCCCTCGGATTGAAACCGAAATTATCCTCTTCGACAAGCAGAAGAAGATCGAATTCATCAACCATGTTCACAAAACAAAGGTCTACACGAAGGAAGGCGTTTATTTTGCCTTTCCCT
>JAIQGA010000235.1 GCA_020072925.1 Terriglobia bacterium
ACTACGAGAAGCGTATTGAAAAACGTACGCTGAGGCAGAAGGCCGATGGATAAACGCGAACTGATCGCGCGACGCGTCGCGCGGGAATTGCAGGACGGCTACTACGTCAACCTGGGCATTGGCATTCCCACGCTGGTCTCGAATTTCATCCCGCCGGGAATCGAGGTCGTCCTTCAATCGGAAAACGGCATGCTGGGGGTCGGCCCGTTTCCATTCGAGGGCAGCGAAGATCCTGACCTGATCAACGCGGGGAAAGAAACGGTCACGGAGATTCCCGGCACCTCGTATTTTTCGAGCGCCGATTCCTTCGCCATGATTCGGGGCGGGCACATTGACCTGACCGTCCTGGGTGCCATGGAAGTGGACGAGCGCGGCAATCTCGCCAGTTGGATGATCCCCGGCAAAATGGTGAAGGGTATGGGTGGCAGCATGGACCTGGTGGCGGGTGCGCGGCGCGTGATCGTGGCCATGGAGCATGCCACCAAAGACGGGCGCCCCAAGATCCTCAAGCAGTGCACGCTGCCCCTGACGGGCGAGGGGGTTGTGAACATGATTGTCACCGAGCTGGCCGTGATCGAGGTGACGCCGCAAGGCCTCGTCCTGAAAGAAACTGCTCCGGGGATGAGCGTCGAAACAATCCAGAAAGCGACCGAGCCCGCCCTCAAGATCGATCCCCTAGTCCGCGTCTTTGAAGTCTGATTCATGCCGGCCCGGTCCCTCCGAAGGAGGTCTTATGGAAAAGGCAGTCATCGTCAGCGGCACGCGCACCGCGATTGGGAGCTTTGGTGGAACGCTGAAGGATATTTCCGCCGTGGATCTGGCGGCGCGCGTGATTGAATGCGCCGTGCAGCGAGCGAGGATCGAGAAGGCGGAAGTGGAGGATGTAATCTTCGGAAACGTCTTGCAGGCGGGGCAGGGGATGAACCCGGCGCGCCAGGCGTCGGTGCGTGCGGGGATTCCCACGTCCGTGCCGGCCTTCACGGTCAATCACGTTTGCGGTTCGGGACTGAGATCAGTGGTGCTCGCGGCGCAGGCCATCGCCGCGGGCGACGCGGAAATTCTTGTAGCGGGCGGGACGGAAGCCATGAGCCAGGCGCCCTTCGTGCTCAAGGGCGCCCGCTGGGGATATCGGCTGGGACACGCGGACCTCGTTGACGCGATGATCGCCGACGGCCTGAGCTGCGCGCTAAGCGACGGTATCCACATGGGCCTGACGGCGGAAAACATCGTCGAGCAATATAAGATCAGCCGCGAGGACCAGGACCGCTTCGCCCTCGAGAGCCAGCAGCGCGCGGAAGCGGCCATCAAGGGGGGAAGGTTCAAGGAGGAAATCACCGCCTATCCGGTCCCGCAGAAGAAGGGCGATCCCCTGGCCTTCGCGCAGGATGAGTTCCCGCGCTTCGGGAGTACTTACGAGGCGCTGGCGAAACTGCGCTCGGCGTTCAAGAAGGACGGCACGGTGACCGCGGGCAACGCCAGCGGGATCAACGACGGCGCAGCGGCGCTGGTGGTGATGTCGGAGTCGCGGGCGCGCGCGAAGAATCTCGATCCCCTGGCGCGCATCCGGGCGTATGCGATCGCGGCGGTCGAGCCGCGTGTGATGGGCCTCGGCCCGATTCCCGCCATCCGGAAAGTGTTGCAGAAGGCGGCGCTGAATCTCGACGACATCGAGCTTATCGAGCTGAACGAAGCCTTCGCTGCGCAGTCGCTGGCGGTGATCCGCGAACTCGGGTTGGACCCGGCAAAGACGAATGTCAACGGCGGCGCCATCGCGCTTGGACACCCGATTGGCGCCAGTGGCGCGCGGATTCTGGTGACGTTGCTTTACGAAATGCGCCGGCGTAATCTTCATCGGGGACTGGCGGCCCTCTGCATCGGAGGAGGACAGGGAATCGCCATGGTGGTGGAGCGCTGACCGCGCGTCGCGTAACCGGGAGGCGGGCATGGAGATCAACAGCATCGTCATCGTCAGCCTGACTTCACCCAAGGAAAAAATCTGGGGGCAACTGCTTTTGCTGGAGAGTCAGGGCGTCACGGTGCGCGGGATCGAGCTCGACTCCTTCGACGATTTCATCCGCCAAATTGTGGGCCAGGAAGAAACGACGGTCGGTATGGCTACGGTGTTTTATCCCATGCACCGGGTCGAACGCATCGCCACCGACGAATCGTGCGGCTCGCTTCCCTCCCTGGCTGAGCGCTTCCACCACAAAGTCGGGATGTCGATTCAGGAATACCTCGGCATCGAAGCGCCGCGCGTGTAGCGATCACCGGCGTCGTTCGTCGCGGCGGTGCTTCATCCTTTCCACGTGAAGACAAAAAGCTCAGACGGCCTGTTGACCACGGAAATTCTTCAATGGACTACGCGGAAATCATGAAAATCCTGGAATCCCACGCCAACCCCGCAGCGGTCGAGGGCATGGCGCGGTTCGGGATCGAGGCGAAGAGGGTCTACGGCGTACCCACCCCTGTCTTGCGAAAGCTGGCCCGTCAAATCGGAAAGAACCATGAGTTGGCGAGCAAGCTCTGGGCCACGGAAATTCTCGACGCGCGGGGCCTGGCCACCCTGGTGGACGACCCGAAGTGCGTCACGAAAAGGCAGATGGAATTGTGGGTAAGGGATTTCGACTCCTGGGCCGTATGCGATGCCGCTTGCCTCAACCTCTTTCGCTGGACGCCCTGGGCTTACGATAAATGCCGAGAGTGGAGCAGGCGACGTGCGGAGTTTGAGAAGCGTGCCGCTTTCTCGCTCTTGGCGGGGCTGGCGGTCAGTGACAAAGCCGCCAAGGACGAGGCCTTCCGTGTATTCTTTCCAATCATCGAGCGAGAAGCCGTGGATGAGCGCAACTTCGTCAAGAAGGCCGTGAATTGGGCGCTGCGGCAGATTGGCAAACGCAATCGCCGTTTGAACCGCGAGGCCGTCCGAATCGCGGAAGGGATGCGCCGCCTGGATTCAAGCAGCGCGCGTTGGATTGCGGCCGACGCATTGCGCGAATTGAAAGGCTCGGCAGTCCAAAGGCGTCTGAAGTCCTGAGCGCCGCAGACCTTCAACCTGAGTTGACTTCTTTCGAAATCCCTCGATATATTGAATAGGAGTATGGCTCCGCGCGCGCTCACGCCCGCCAATCAGATCACCATCCTGCGGCTGGTTTTCGTTCCGGTCTTTGCGATCCTGGTAGTGGGCGGCCACTATCGTCTGGCGCTCGCGGTGCTGGTGGCCGCGGCTCTTTCCGACGTGGTGGATGGCACGGTGGCGCGGCTCCTCAAGCAGGAATCGCCCTTGGGCATGGCGCTCGACCCCATTGCCGACAAGATTCTGATGACGACGGGTTACCTGATCCTCGCTTTCCGCGGCGTGTTCCCGTGGTGGCTTACGATCCTGGTCCTCAGCCGGGATGTGGCGATTATCATGACGGCCTTGCTGATTTGTTTGGTAGCGGGCTACCGACCCTTTCCCCCAAGTATTCCCGGCAAAGTTTCCACGGTGACGCAGGTCGCAACGCTGTTCGTGGCGGTCGCCCACGCAGCACGCGTGCCGCTGGTAACGGGACAGGTGCTGGAAATTTTCGTCTACCTGGCGGGCGCGTTGACACTCATCTCGGGCATCCACTACCTGGCAATTGTTCATCGGTACGCCCACCACACTTCCAGTGCGGTCGCCTCCGAGCCGGGAGTGGCCGAATCGCCCGGTCCGCTCGAACCGACCGAGGAAGTTGAGTCTTCCCGCGAAGCCCCCTCACCGCGCCATTCCTAATTCGCGCGACATAAAGTCTCCAACCGTTTGAGGGTCTTGTGCCTAACGGGTATTCGGAGTAATCTGAATTTCGTCTGACTTTTCTCGCCTGTGCAAGCTTCGTCCGCAGGTTGTCTGTCGTATTCAACGGAGAGTTCGAGACACCTGGTGACTCGACGGGTCTTTCATCCCCTCGCACAACGCTGGCCAGCCCGTCTGGCCTGAGGAGGTGTGAACGCGATGAAGCGATCGAACTTGATTCGTTTGCTGATCATTATGGCCGCAATCCTTCCCCTGGTTGCCACCGTGATGGTCTCGGGCGTGGGCAAGGAGGAAACCGCGCTGTACAAGCTCAACGTTCCGCGAGGGCTCGACGCGGACTACGGGAAGTGGATTCCGGCGGACAATCAGCTCACGGCGGCCAAGATTGATCTCGGGAAGAAGCTCTACTTCGATCCGAGGCTCTCCGCGGATGGTACCGTATCCTGCGCAAGCTGCCATGACCCCGAGAAAGGTTTCGCGGACGACGAGCCTTTCTCCAAGGGCATTAAAGGACAGAAGGGCGGGCGCAACGCACCCACGACGCTCAACCGCCTTCACAGCGCCGCGCAATTCTGGGATGGCCGGGCGAAGTCTCTGGAGGAGCAAGCCCTGGGACCAGTCCAGAATCCCGTCGAGATGGGAAATACCGTTTCAAGCATGATTGCTTCGGTGAACAAAATTGCGGGTTACCGGCCACTTTTCAAGGCGGCGTTTGGCTCGGAGGAAATCACCTCGGAGCGCGTGGCGAAGGCCATCGCGGCATTCGAGCGCACGCTGCTCTCCGGCAATTCTCCCTACGACCACTTCCAGGCGGGCGAGGCCGAGGCGCTCCCGGAACCGGCCCGGCGCGGCATGGTGGTCTTTATGGGCAAGGGCAACTGCCATGAGTGTCACTCGCTCCCCAATTTCACCGACGAGGCGTATCACAACCTCGGGATCGGTATGGACAAACCCAATCCGGATCTCGGCCGGTTCAACGTCACCAAGAATGAAAAGGACAAGGGCGCCTTCAAAACGCCTACACTTCGCCAAGTCACCGAGACGGCTCCTTACTTGCACGACGGCAGCGTGAAGACGTTGGAAGAAGTGGTGGAGCTCTACAATAAGGGCGGCGTCCCCAACCCCTATTTGGATGAGAAGATGAAGCCGCTGGGATTGACCGCTGAAGAGCAGGCCGACCTCGTCGCGTTCCTGAAATCACTTTCCGGTGAGGTACCCCAGATCGAGCCGCCGGCGCTGCCCGATTGATTGCACGGTGCGCACGGAAGACTTGCCTCGAAAGGGATGGCCAGGGCGGGAGCTGCCCGCCTTGGCCATCTCGACTTCCCTACACTTCCCTACACGTAAAATTGACGCTTCACCGGGGCCGGTGTAGACTGCCCAGCGCGCTACAAACGGCGCGGGCAGAACGGCGATTCTCTGCCGGAGGGACGGAGAGGCAGGCTCGCAGGAGCAAGGAGGATTTTTATGGGAATTTCACCTTTTGAATATTACCAGGCAAATCGCCAGCAATTTCTCGATGGCTTGATCAGCCTGTTGAAGATTCCGAGCATCAGCACGTTGCCCGAGCATCGGCCGGACATCCGGCGCGCCGTGGAGTTTCTGGCCGGCGAACTGCGCGGCATGGGCATGAAAAACGTGGAGATAATCGAAAGTGAGAAGGAGGGCCGCCACCCGCTGCTTTACGCGGAGTGGCTGGAGGCGCCGGGCAAGCCCACGCTGCTGCTCTATGGCCACTACGATGTGCAGCCGCCCGACCCGGTCGAAGAATGGCATTCACCGCCCTTCGAGCCGGCCATTCGTGATGAGAACATCTACGCGCGCGGCGCCGTGGACGACAAGGGCCAGACCTATCTGCTGGTCAAGGCCGTCGAAGGGTTTTTCAAGACAGCGGGCAAGCTGCCCATCAACATCAAATTCCTCATCGAGGGCGAAGAGGAAGTCGGTGGCGAACATATCGAAGAGTACGTGCCCGCGCATGCGGACAAACTGAAGGCCGATGCCGCGGTGATTTGCGATACCGAGATGTTCGCGCCCGACTTGCCCACGCTCACTACGGGGCTGCGGGGACTTGTGTACACAGAAGTCGAGGCGCGCGGCGCGGCCCACGACCTGCACTCGGGCATGTACGGTGGCGCGGCGCCCAACCCCTTCCAGGCGCTGGCAGAAATGGTTACGCAGCTCAAGGGGCCGGACGGCAAGATTCGCATCCCCGGTTTCTACAAGCGCGTGAAGCGGCCCAGCGCCGCGGAACTCGCGGCTTGGAAGCGGCTGCCGTTCAAGGAAGGCCACTTCATGAAGAAGGAAATGGGTGCGACGGCGCTGATCGGAGAGAAAGGTTACTCGGTGCTCGAACGCTTGTGGGCGCGCCCCACGCTTGAGGTGCACGGCATTCGCGGCGGCTTCACGGGCGAAGGCGCGAAAACGGTGATTCCTGCCGTCGCAACGGCCAAAGTCAGCATGCGCCTCGTCCCCGACATGGACCCCAAGGAGGTCATCAAACAATTCACAGCTTATGTGAAGAAGATCACACCCAAGGGTATCAAATCGACAGTTCGCCTGCTGAGTTCCGCGCCCGCGTCGGTCGTGAGTACCGAAAGCCGATGGATCGCCGCGGCGGCCGAGGCCATGGAACAGGTCTTCAAGAAGAAGACCGTGTACATGCGCTCCGGAGGATCGATTCCCATCGTGGGCGTGTTCCAGAGAAGCCTTAAGATTCCCAGCGTCATGATGGGCTTCGGCTTGCCTGACGACAACCTCCACGCCCCTAACGAGAAATTCCACCTGCCGAATTTCTATCGCGGGATCGAGGCGGTGGGGAGGTATTTCGAGTTGCTCGGGAAATGACTGGGTTCAACAGTCGAAAAAGTTGAAGAGTTGAAAAGTCGAATACCGAAGGCGGTCATACGAGGCTTAAGTGGTATCTCTGCGCAGGGAGGTGCGCCTTGCAGAGATTCACTGATTTGAAGGTTTGGCAGCGCAGCCATGGTTTGGTTCTTAAGGTCTATCGGTTAGCAAGGAATTTTCCTGCGGACGAGAAATATGGACTCGTTTCGCAGTTACGGCGAGCTGCTGTTTCCGTTTCGACGAATATCGCGGAGGGTTCAAAGCGAGAGGGGCGTCAGGACTACGCCCGCTTTCTCAACATTGCCGAGGGTTCGCTCGTCGAAACCGAGTGCCTGCTTATGATTGCGCGCGACCTCGAATATCTAACGCCCGACGCTTTGGCGCCGCTACTTGGAGAGATAAAAGAGATCGCGCGAATGCTCCATTACCTTCGGATCAAAGTTGAGCGGGAAACTTCGGCACTTCTCAAGCGTGCAGCTTGATCGAATATCCAAGGTGCCAGTAGTCCTGGGATATTTGTGTTTTTTCAACTCTTCGACTCTTGAACTTCTTGAACTTTGATTACGACTCTTGAGGACTGACGAATCACCCATGCCCGAATTCAAACCCTACGTCCCCCATGACTCAAAAGAACCCGAATTCACGCTCAAGGCGATTCTGGCGGGCATCATCATGGCTGCCATCTTTGGCGCCGCCAATGCCTATCTTGGGATGAAGGCTGGCCAGACGGTTGCCGCGACGATTCCCGCTGCGGTGATTGCCATCGCGCTTTTTCGGCTGCCATTTTTCCGCGGCGGCGTACTCGAGCAAAACATCACGCGCACGGCGGCCTCGGTAGGCGAAGCGCTGGTTGCCGGCGCCATCTTCACCATCCCTGCCTTCATGATGGTCAACGTGGGCGGGCAGCATCTCTGGACCGACCTGCGCAGCCATTTCTGGGCGGGCACGCTCATCCTGCTTGCCGGCGGCCTGCTGGGCGTATTCTTCATCATCGTGCTGCGCCGGCCGCTATGCGTTGAGTCACCCGACCTGCCCTTTCCGGAAAGCACCGCCAGCGCCGAAATCGTGAAGGCCGGGCAGCAAGGCTCGACTGACGCGCCCAAATACATTTTTGGCGCGATGGCGCTTGGCGCGTTCCTGCAACTCCTCAAGGACGACAAAGGCTTTCAGGTGTTCAAGGATTCGGTCAGCTTCTTCGTGACTTTTCCTAAGTCCCTCGTCCGTTACTTCGGATACCAGAAGGAGTTGCTGGGCCAGGTTTCGTACAGCGGCGGGATTGCTTACACCACGCCCTCCGCCTCACCCGCGCTGATCGGCATCGGGTACATCATCGGTCCACGCCTTTCCGCCATCAATTTTTCCGGCGGGGTGTTCGCGTGGCTGGTGCTGATTCCACTGGTCCTGTTTATTGATCCCGACCTGCCGCAGCGCGTCGGGGCAACGACGGGCGGGACGGCGCCGTGGGACCTGGTGAGCTACACGGTTTGGTACAACGTGGTCCGGCCCATTGCCGTGGGCGCGATGCTGGTCGGCGCGGCTTACACGCTCTACAGCATGCGCGAGTCCATCCTGCGCTCGATCCGTGGCGCATTCCAGACGCACACGGCAGGCGAGCACGGCGCAGCAGCGCGCACGCGCCTCGACATCGATATCCCCATCAAGTGGATCATCTTCGCCATCGCCGGCCTGGTGATTCCGATCACCATCATCTACTACCACTTCGCGCAAAGCTGGGGTGCGGCGATTCTGGCCGCATTCGTGATGACCCTGAGCGGATTCTTCCTGGCTGCGGTGGGCGGCTACCTCGTGGGGCTGGTCGGCTCATCGAACCAGCCGGTCAGTGGCTTGACGCTCGCCGCGCTGGTTATCGCGGCGCTCATGATGGTGGCCATTGGCGTCAAAGGTCTGGGGGGCGTCGCCGCGGTGCTGGGCGTGGCTTCGGTGGTGTGCTGCGCCTGCTGCGTCTCGGGAAGCCTGATTCAGGATTTGAAGGCCGGATACCTGCTGGGTGGCACGCCTTGGAAGATGGAGTTGGTGGAAGTATTTAGCGTCACCGCCGTGTCGTTTTTCCTTCTCCTGCCCATCATTGCGCTACATGAGGCGAATCTCGCCAGCGGCGGGATTGGAGGCCGCGAACTTCCCGCGCCTCAGGCCGGGCTGATGGCGCAACTCGCCCAAGGAATCGTCGGCGGGCAGATGCCCTGGGGATTGCTAGTCATCGGCTGCCTCTTTGGCGTCGCCCTGGTGATGATTCAGGCCCCGTCGCCCATGCTGATCGCTGTTGGAATGTACTTGCCGCTCGAAACCACTTCGGCGATTTTTGTAGGCGGAGTCATCAAGTGGCTTGCCGACCGCTGGGCCGCCCGCAAGGACTTCTCGCCAGAGGAGAAAGCGAAATTCGAGGAGCGCGGCACGCTGCTCGCTTCCGGTTTCATTGCCGGCGAGGCCATTACGGGGATTCTGCTGGCGGCACTGTTCCTGACCGGCGTTTCCTCGCTCACGCACGTTTTCACCGGCCTTACCGAGTTGCCGTTCCTCGCCCACTGGGGAGGGTGGCTTTCGTTCGTGGCATTTGCCATTATTGCGTACGTGCTGATTCGGATTCCGCTGCGGAAGCGTGCCTGACCGCGCGCTGCCAGGCCGTTCCCGAGCTATGATGGGTTCAAGCTCTTCCCAGATGGAGAGGGCGGTTTGTTT
>JAIQGA010000236.1 GCA_020072925.1 Terriglobia bacterium
TACTGAAACAGGCGGCCAAGCAGGGGGATACAGAGGTCAGGAAGAATGCATACGAGGCTTTGTATAAGCTTAGAGCGCTCTCGCTTGATGAACTCTTTAAGATGGCGAAGGACAAGTCGGATCCTGAGGTCAATATTTCCGACATTATTGAGGGAATCGGATGGGCCAACATCCATTCAGACCCCCGCTTCGCGATCATGCTGTTTGACCGGGTCATCGCCGCACTTCCGAGTTACGAATACGAGGTAGCCTCGGCGCACTTCTGGAAAGCACAGTGTTTTGAACTCCTGAAGCAGTACGACGACGCAATTCGGGAGTGTAACGAAGTGACGAAGTTCCCCAGGTATAACAACTTGACCAGTCAGGTGAAGGAACAGCAGATCAGGCTCAAGAAGCTATTAGATGAGACCTCTCGGAAACGGAAGGAGCAGCACAGCAGATTGCGGTCCCCCGAAGCGGTCGTGTCGCCGCGACACTCTCAGGCGCGTATACTATCCAGCATGATGCCGTTCTACGCTAAAATCGACAGTTCGCCCAGAGGTTCTCTCAATGGCTCAATGACCCGATGGCCCGATCCCACAAGGGTTCCATGACTCCAGCGAGCAACAGCCATGAGCGCTATGCCATCATCGCCGGCAACGGGCACTTTCCGTTCCTGGTTCTGGAGGCGGCGCGCGACCAGGGCATTAAGCCGCTGGTGGTGGCCATCAAGGAAGAGGCTTCGCCGGAGCTGGGTCGCGAAGCCGAGTCGGTCCATTGGCTGAGCCTTGGCGAGATTGTGAAGCTGCTGGAACTGCTGAGCACGGAGCGAGTTGACAAGGTCGTCCTGGCCGGCCAGGTGAAGCACGTGCAACTGTTCAGTTCTATTCCGGCAGACGGAATGATGCAGAGCGCGCTTACGGGTTTGAATCGCAAGAACACCGATGCGCTCATCGGCGCCTTCGTGGGGATGCTGGAGGGCCGCGGGATTCAGGTGGTGGACTCGACCCTGTTTTTGAAGCCGCTGCTTCCCGAGGCCGGGGTGCTAACGCAGCGCGCGCCCAGCGGCGAAGAGGCCGCGGACATCGCCTACGGACGGGACATCGCCAAGAAAATCGCCGGACTGGACATTGGCCAGACGATTGTCGTGGCCGACCGCGCCTGCGTCGCCGTGGAAGCCATGGAAGGCACCGACGCGGCCGTCGAGCGGGCGGCGTCGCTCAGTAACGGCCGGCGCCTGGTCATCGTCAAAGTAAGCAAGCCCCATCAGGATATGCGTTTTGATGTTCCGGTGGTGGGGCGGAAGACCGTCCAGGTGATGCGCCAGTCAAACGCCAGCGCCCTGGCCGTTGACGCAGGCAAGACCCTGCTTTTCGAACGCCAGAGCCTGTTGGACGACGCCAACCAGGCGGGGATTGCCATCGTGGCGATGCAGGATTGAGCGCGCGCCTCCCCACGCGGCGAAGGCCGCCGAAGCCGGAATTCGAGGAGGAACTTGGGCGAGAAGATACCGGTCGCGGTCATCGGGGTCGGCGAGCACGGCCGCAAACACGCGCGCGAGTTCAAACAGGTTGCGGGCGCCGAACTACTGGGAGTCTACGACCTCCGGCAAGAACGCTGCCGCGAAGTCGCGGCCGAACTAGGTGTCCGGGCCTTTGCCAGCCTTGACGAGGCGCTCGAGGCTGCGCGGGCCGTCAGCGTGGTGATTCCTACCGCTGACCACGCCGCGGTGGCACGCCAGGCCTTCCATCGCGGCGTGGATGTGTTGCTCGAGAAGCCCATCGCCCACACATTACAGGAGGCGGAAGACCTCATCCGGTTGGCGGAGGTGAAGCATCGAATCCTCCAGGTAGGCCACCTGGAGCGCTTCAACCCGGGGGTAGTCGCCGCCAAGGCTCTAACCCGCCAGCCCTTGTTTTTCGAGATCCACCGCCTGGGGGTATTCACCCCGCGCAGCCTTGACGTCGATGTGGTGTTCGACCTGATGATTCACGACCTTGACCTGCTGCTCTGGATGGTGGATGCCCCGGTGCGCGACGTGCGCGCTGTGGGGTTGCCCGTGCTCTCGGACAAGGTGGATATTGCCAACGCGCGCGTCGAGTTCGAAAACGGGACTGTGGCTAACCTTACGGCGAGCCGAGTGAGTACCGAGAAGGTCAGGAAGTTCAGATACTTCCAGCCTTACGAATACTTCTCCATTGACTTTTCCCGGCGGGACGCACTCGTGCTGAGGGTGGACCGCGACGGACCGTCGCCTCGGATTGCCTTCCAAAAGCTCGAGACGCAGCCTGCCGAGCCATTGCGCGCGGAACTGGAGGCATTTGTCGAGTCTGTCCGGACAAGGCGCCAGCCCCTGGTCGGAGGCCGGGAGGGGCAGCAGGCTTTGGCACTAGCCGAGCGGGTCATGAATTGCATCGAACAACATGCGGCCCAAGTGCACGTCCGCCTGGAACGTGCGACAGGCCAGAGCGGAGAGACCTAACCCAGTGCATTTGGAATATGCCTCTCTACGACGCGGCGAGTTGAGAGTCAACAGTTGACAGTCAACGGTTGAAAGTCCGGAGCTGAACTAACGGAACGGTCTGGAAATTGGGAAGACAGGTTTCGTAGCAATGAGTGCGAGATTGCGGCCATGAGTGCTGATCTGTTCGACCCAATTTCGAGTTTCTAGTTTCGATTTTCCAATTTCGAATTTCGAGTTTCCGTTCTTCCCATGAGTACCGACGAGAACATCCAACTTCTGCTGGACCTGGAAACCGAAGTCGCGCGCTGGCGACGGCGCACGATGTTCCTGGTCTCCGTGGTGCTGCACGGGATTCTCGTCCTGATCATCTTGTTTACTCCTGACCTGCTCCGGCGCGGGAAGAGCCTGGTAGGCATCCCAGTCGAGCCCGCGCCTCAAAAGCAATACAGTTACCTCTGGATTCCCCCGGAAGTCCTGCGGCGCCTGCGGCAGGAAGAAGCACCGCCCAAGACCAACACGCTTTCGGACCAGAACCGGCGGGCGCAGGGTCACTCGCCGCTGATTGACCCGTACGGCGTTCACAACCCGTATTCGCGCGGAAATACCAAGCTGCCGGAGATCGCGGGGGGTGCGCCGCCTGCTCCGCCTCCAGCAGCAGCGCCTGCGCCGATGCCCGGAGGCTCGCCCGCTTCTCCCAGCCCGCAGCCCCCCGCTCCCGCCCCGCAAGAGAAGAAGGAAGATGGCTTGCGCCTCGAAGACGTCAAGCCGGATTCCGCCGGAAGCGGCTCGCGCGTGAAGTTACCGGCGATGACCCCGGGACAGGCCATTCAACAGTCGCTACAGGCCGCAGCACGCGGAGGGTATCGCGGAGGTGGGGCCGGTGCCGGGGATTCCAGCATGCAGTTTGAGAACCTGCACCCGAATTTCTCCACCGAAGCGCCGCTTATTCTTTCCGACACGCAAGGCGTGGACTTCGGGCCCTACCTGTCGCGTGTCGTCTATATCGTGCGGCGCAACTGGTACGCGGTGATTCCGGAATCCGCGCGCCTGGGCGAAAGGGGGCGCGTGGGGATTGTGTTCGAAATCCTCAAGAACGGCGAGGTCCCGCAAATGCGCCTGGTGGCGTCCTCCGGTTCCGACCCGCTGGATCGCGCCGCGATCGCAGGGATTCGCGCCTCCATTCCTTTCCCGCCGCTCCCCCAGGAATTCACCGGGAAGCACCTGGTTCTGCAGTTCATTTTCCTGTACAACCTGGGGGCGGGGTATTGAAGCTGGATGCGGGGCGGTTTAGAATCGAGCTGTGAGGCGTAAACCCTCGGGGTCATTGAACTCAAACACTTCCCAGGCTGGTTGCTTCGACCCCTGCTTGTTCCCCACGACGCCGGACCTTGACGATGCTTCGATTTTCACGCGCGCAGATTCTGGGGAGCTTTCTGCTGCTCGCCATTGTGCTGGCCCTCCTGCTCGTGCGCTATTGGCATCTGCTAGGATGATGTCCGTGAGCCACGAATTCCCGCTGCTCGTTATCGCGGGGCCCACGGCCTCGGGGAAATCCGCATTGGCGCTGGCGCTGGCGGAGCAACTGCACGGGGAGATTGTGAACTACGACTCCGTGCAGATTTATCGCGGCCTCGTCGTGGGCGCCGGCAAATTACCCCTGGCAGACCGGCGCGGCATTCCCCATCACCTTCTCGATTGCCGGGAGCCCGAGGAAGTTTTCACCGCGGGCGATTACCGGCGAGAGGCATTGGCCGTTCTCGCCGGGATCCGAGAACGAGGTAAATTGCCGATCCTCGTAGGAGGGACGGGGCTTTATCTCCGGGCGCTGCTCCAGGGATTATTCGAAGGTCCGGCACGCTCGGAAGAACTGCGAGCGCGCCTGCGGTTGTTGGCCGAGCAACGAGGGCGGGAGCGTTTGCACCAAGTATTGCGCCGCCTGGACGCCACGGCTGCATCAAAGATCCAGCCGCGTGACACTCAAAAGACCATTCGCGCCTTGGAAGTCTGCCTCCTCGCTCGCCAGCCGATTTCAGCGATGCACGCGAGCGGACGTTCGGGACTGGAGGGGTTCCGCGTTTACAAGATCGGATTGGACCCGGATCGAGCACGGCTTTATCAAAGGATCAATCAACGTGTGGAGGCCATGTTCGCCCAAGGCATCCTTGAAGAAACACGGGCGCTGCTTGCCCGGCCCCAGGCCGTCGACCTCAAGGTGCTCGGGGCACTGGGTTATCGCCAGGCTTGCAATGTGCTGCGGGGGCAGTCGGATTTGACGGAGGCCCTCCGCGACACGCAGGTTGCCACGCGGCAATACGCCAAGCGCCAGATGACGTGGTTCCGTCGCGAGCCGGACATGCACTGGTACTACGGGTTTGGTGACGACCCAGAAATTCAACGCCGCGTTTTGGGGTCTCTCGAACAAAGCGGCGCAGCTTCATTGCAGGCTGCAACGGGGTCCTAGAACCTCGGGCCTCTTCCTGGGCTTTTTAACCAGGAAGGAACATAACCAATCTCCAGCGCAAGTGAGAAAATAAATGGAAAAACAACCGCAGAACATTCAAGATGGGTTCTTAAATTCCGCCCGCAAGGAGAAGATCCTGGTGACGGTTTACCTGCTGAGCGGGGTCAAGCTCACCGGACGCATCCGGAGCTTCGACAAGTACTCTGTTATCCTTGAGAGCAATAGCCAGGAACAGATGGTTTTCAAGCACGCCATTGCCACCGTCGTGCTGCCGCGCGCGTCAAATGCCCCGCCCCCGCCGCCCGCGGCCGCCGCCTCGGAGGGATAAGGTATTCTGCGCGGAGCGATTCTCGAGAAGGCCTACCTGGTCGGATGGGCCGCGACGCGGCGTTTCGCGCCCGTTCCCGGTCTGCCCGACGCTGAGGAATCCCTGGCGGAATTACGGGAGTTGACCAACAGCGCCGGCGGAAGCGTGGTCGGCATCCTGCTGCAGCGTTCACCGGAACCCGACCCCGCCACTCTGGTGGGGCGCGGCAAAGTGCACGAAATCCGCAGTCACGCGCGCGCCTCCGGAGCGGACCTGGTGGTCTTCGACCACGACTTGACGCCCACGCAACTCCGCAACCTCGAGCATTCCCTCGATGTGAAAGTCGTCGATCGCACCCAATTGATCCTGGATATCTTCGCGCGGCGAGCGAGGAGCCGGGAAGGCCAGCTCCAAGTGGAACTGGCGCAATTGAACTATCTGCTGCCGCGACTGGGGGGCCGCGGCACGGTGCTCTCGCGCCTGGGCGGCGGCATCGGCACGCGCGGACCCGGCGAGCAACAGTTGGAGTATGACCGCCGGCGCATTCGCTCGCGCATCCGAACCCTTCGCGCGGCGATCGAGCGCGTGCGCGCGCAACGCGCCTTGCACCGCGCTCATCGGCGTGACCGCCAGTTCCTCACCGTGGCGCTGGTCGGATATACGAACGCCGGCAAATCCACCCTCTTCAACGCGCTCACCTCCGCGGCCGTCGCCACGTCCGCCCGGCTTTTCGCGACGCTTGACCCGACCGTGCGCGCC
The DNA here is from genome assembly GCA_020072925.1 of Terriglobia bacterium. Taxonomy (GTDB): domain Bacteria; phylum Acidobacteriota; class Terriglobia; order UBA7540; family UBA7540; genus JAIQGA01. The sequence continues at coordinate 5,971 of JAIQGA010000236.1, forward strand.
TTACCGCTGGAATCCCACCGGCCAGCCTTGCTCTCGGATACGGTGGGATTCATCCGCAAGCTGCCCCCGCATTTGGTCGCGGCCTTTCGCGCCACGCTCGAGGAATTGGCCGACGCCAGTCTCCTGCTCCAGGTCACGGACTCCTCGGACGCGCGGCACGAGTCGCAGGACGCCGCCGTGGAAGCGCTCCTTGAAACCCTGGGCGTTGCCTCCACACCCCGGCTTCATGTCTGGAATAAGGTCGATCTCCTCATCCCCGGTGAACGCGCGAGATTGGCGAATGAGCCGCATGATGTGCACGTATCCGCGCGGACCGGCGAAGGTCTCAACAACCTCCTGCGCCGGGTCGACGAAGTGCTGGCAACCGATCCCCTCATCGAGGATGACTTCGAATTGTCTCCGGCCGATGGCGAGCGATGGGCCCTGCTCCACCGCTCGGGGACCGTCCTGTCAACTCGTATCGCGGATGACTGCATTCACGTCCGGGCGCGAGTGCGCGCCTCTTTGCGGGATCGCCTGAAGCCCGAGAAGATACTGACCGGTCGGTAAGTAGCTTGCGATGGGAGGGTAAGAAACCTGTGGAAAACTGTGTGGAAAAGCTCCCCTTAGGTGCCTATAGGGGATAGACCCTAGAACCCGCCAAAAATGCGGGCGTGGTGCATGTGAGGTTCATTACGAGGCGTGTTTTCAGGGATTTACCGAGAGAGGAACGGCTCCTTTCCAGGCCTTTCGAGCTTCCCGAACGGGGCGAAAACGGCGGCACCCCCCCCCCCCGAGTTTTGCACAAAGATGATGCAACTTCCGCCGTGCCTGCGTAGCCCCCGGACCTGTGGTTTGCCGCATGAATGCAGGATGCATTCGCTCTAGCCTCCAAATATTGCCCCCCCCATCCCTCACGCAACTGTTTGCACACGCTCTGTTCCCTCATTGAGGTGGGGACGCGTGCGACATGCGATTTCGGTTTCCCGGTGAATGGGCAGAGCGCGTTGACACATCCCGAGGGCTTGGTTATAGTGAGTCGAGGATTCCGAGGCAGTTTCTCGCCTGGCACTCTGACGTTCGTCGCAGTGGAAACTTTCTGGCTGCTCTCCGCCGGGACGGGAAATCGAACGCGCATGAATCTCCCCATTCTGCTCACCTTGCTGCGCATCTTTTTCGTGCCCCTACTGGTGGTCCTGCTGCTCACCAAAGGAGCGAACATGGACCTGTGGGCGGTGGGCGTGTTTCTGCTCGCCGCGGTCACGGACCTCCTCGACGGCTATCTCGCGCGGAAGCACTCGCAGGTGACGACGCTCGGCATTCTCCTCGATCCCCTCGCGGACAAGTTGCTGACCTCGGCCGCCTTCATTGCGCTGGTGGAACTCCAGCTTGTTCCGGCGTGGATGGTGGTCATCATCGTAGGCCGCGAACTCGCCGTCACGGGTCTGCGAGCCATCGCCTCCGCGCGCGGCTGGGCGCTTGAAGCCTCCGACCTGGGAAAAACCAAGATGGTGCTCCAGGTGACGGCGATCACGGTGATTGTGCTGGAGCGACGTCTTCCCGCCATCATTCTGCTGGGCGATTTGCTTTTGTGGCTGGTCGTGGTCTTCGCGCTGGCGTCCGCGGCGCAGTACCTCTGGGTTTTCTGGAAGGTGATCGATATCCGCTTCAAACGGCGCGCGCCGGGAAGTTTGAAAGTCCTCCGCGTAAACGAGAAAGGTCCCGAGGAGAAAAATGCCGCCGCTCATGGAAGCTGATCAACGGACGCTGTTGGGGTGGGCGCGTGAGGCGCTGGAGGAGAGTGTCCGGCATCACCGCCTGACGGAAATCGCCGTTCCCTCTGGCCCCCTGGCAGAACCCCGGGGCGCGTTCGTGACTCTCCGCAAAGGAGACCGCCTGCGGGGCTGCATCGGCTACGTGGAAGCGCTGAAGCCCCTTTGCCTCACCGTGCGCGAATGCGCCATGGCCGCGGCGCTCCAGGACCCGCGCTTCGAGCCCGTCACGCCTCGGGAGCTGCCCTCCCTGCATATGGAAATCTCGGTGCTTTCGCCGCTTGAGGACATCACTCCCGAGCAGATCGATGTGGGTCGGCACGGGCTCATTATCTCGCGCGGCCGGCAACGGGGCCTGCTGCTGCCCCAAGTGGCGGTGGAATGGAACTGGGATCGGGAGCGTTTTCTCGAGGAGACTTGTGTCAAGGCCGGCCTGCCCCCAGACGACTGGAAGCATGGCGCGCGTCTCCAGGCCTTCACCGCGCAGATTCTGGAAGAGCCCCTCAACCGCGCGCCCTCTTCGAGGAGTTCCGCCGCCTGACTCGCCCCCCAGATAGAGAAGCGGGAGCAGCGCTCCCGCTCGTCTTCAGGCGCAACCTGTGCCGGACCGCGACCGCGTGGCTACGGCCTACTCGAGTTCGATGCCGTCGCCCGCCGCGATCTCGCGTGTGCTGTTGACGATGATTCCCACCGAAGACCTCTCCTGGGTGGAAAGAATGATCATCTCGCCAACCGTCTCGCGCGGGCGCGGTGGCAGGTACCGCAGGCCATTCTCATATTCCCGGAAGATCTTGAAGACGCGATAGCGCTGCCCGGCGCTGGCGCCATCTTTGGATCCGAGATTGACGTAAGCCACATCGCCGATGCCGAGGAAAGCCACATTGGCACGTGTGGCCGTGATCGCTCCCGACCGTTTTCCGTCCGGCGGCGCAAAGCGGTCAAAAGTCTTCGTGGGTGTGTAAGTGGGGATGGGCCGGGCCTGGAAAGAAATCGCGATGTCGGAAGGGTAAATGGCCCCGCACGTGAAGGTCACTTCCGCGATCGCGCCCTCCGGCGTCACCTGCGTGATCTTGACGATCCCCGCGTCTTCATAAGGTGTACCCAGCGAACGCATCGAGGGCGCCTGCCCGGGATACATATCCACGCGGCTGAAGGAGCGGATTGCCATCTGCGTGCCGGCGAAACCCGCGTACGCGCCTTCGTTCGCGGGCCGGATGATGCGATATTCGCTGCCCACCGAAAAACCGGCGCTGGTGAGGCTGTCCAGATAAACGAATTCACCTTGCACGAATTGGCGCGTATAAGACTGGTAGTCATCGTCTGCGCCATCTTTAACGTAGATATCCTGCGACACAGGCCCAGGAGCAATGAACCCTGAGCACTCGGTTTGCGCACGGGTAGCCGCGGGCACCGCAGCATCCTGCGCCAGTCCTGCCGTCGTTACGGCCAGGAAAATTACCGCAGCGAGACTGAAGACTCTTCGGCTCACTTTTTTCCTCCCTCTTGCGGAATACTGGCACGCTTGCGTTGCCCGCCTTCCCGGCGGGCGACAGGATCCCCTGTTAATCCCGAGAGTGTAGAGAACCCCC
>JAIQGA010000237.1 GCA_020072925.1 Terriglobia bacterium
CGCAGCAGTTTCCAAATGCGGGTAAACGTTTCGGGTGGAAACCCCATCGCGACCTTCAACTGGTAATCGCGCTCCAAAACATTGGGGTGGCGCTGCCATCGGCGAAAAGTCTGCCAATCCACAAAGCCGCGGAGCCAGGGAAACGACTCACCGGAGATAACATCTTCGGTGCAAGCAGTCGGATATACGTTGCATTATTTATCACGCACTACCTTCGTTCAAACAGAACGCAGTGCCCTGATTAACGGCAACCCCCGGATGAACTCCACCGGAACGGACCTGGAGATCTCGCCCGCTGAAAATGCGCAAGATGCTATTGAGAGATGATAAGTAAGTGGGCTACTGGAAGTTCTTTGCCGATGCCGAGGCCACAGATTTTAGAGGGCGCAAGATTCAGGGTCTCAGGTTGCCCAAGCCCGTTCTGAAGAAGCTCTTCCACGACAACTCGCTGCACTGGATCCCCGGAATCGGGAACGTAACGCGGTGAGATCTCGCGCACCACGCCATCATCTTTCGATCTTGCAAGGATCGTTTTCAGGTGATGTTCCAGGTTATTGTCCACCGGACGGAAGCGCGGGCGGGCGCCAACAAATAGGCGCCTTCCTGAAAAGACTTTGCTAGAGAACTGTACGGGCCAGGGATAGGCTCGAATGCGCACTCGACACGTCGGCACCCTTCCTCATCAGGATACTTGCCGTTGTTCCACCAGATGCCGAGGGTTGGAAAAAGCTCGAGGGGAAATCGGACTTCCAGCTTCAATCCGCTCTTAAACGCAATCCCGACGCTTCCAGACTTCACGCCCTGTAATAGAAGCATCCAGGCCTTGTTGGTTCCCTGCGACAATAGAAGGTCCTCGACGTGCCGTGGGGTGGTCAGCGGCAACCCCTTGTCGTGCGCTTCGTCTACAACCCTGGAAAACTCCGGCACTCGTACCTCAGCGACTTCTCGCAAAGGCATCAAGCAGTGCATCACATGAAGAAAAGGGACATTCATATTCCCTGTATTGATAACTTCAAATAGCCAGTTCAGGGAGGAGCGTTGGAAGCTCATGCGCCTCGTGAAGATAACAGGCAGTAATTCGCTTTTCACGTGGAAGGCAAGCTGGTCGCGGGCTGGGGTGACTTCCCACGGCAACCAGCACAGTTCGCCGTGGTCAGGAACCGGCCATCCTTGGGTCGGGAAGTCGCACGGGTCGACGGTCGGGAAGCAATCGTCATAACCATAGACGGGTCGCGTTTCATATTGGCCATAATCCCCCGCCGGGGAATGGAAGGTGGCAGGAGGAGCAGTCAGCAAATCCTGGTGAGCGTACCGCAAAGCGCTCAAGCGCCCTCCATCCTCGGCATGCCATTCCGCCTCCCACGATCCGCATTGGTAGGAATTCATTGTTGAGCTACCCTCTGCTGGCTCCAAGCTGACCACTTGGCCGCACTGGAGCCTCAGGGAGCCATCCGGCTTTGCCGGGGCTCCTGAAACCAGCCTCGCAGCCTTGATTCGCCGCCGGATCAATGACCTGCTCCTCCTCGCGCCTGACCTCTCAGAGTATATTTACCTCATGGAGATTGCTACGTCATCGGCTACTCCGCCGAGGATGGTGTAGGTTCCGGGGGCCTCTTGGAGTATCGACCCCGGAACGAGGGCATTCACAGGCCCGTGCGCAACGAGACGGGCGATAAACCTCTGCCAACTGACTCCGCCCCCAATATAGCCGTCGAGCCAAAAGCTTCGGTCGCGGGCCCCAAGAATATCGCGCGGCCCAATCGTGTAAGCCTTCGGGGGGACCCACGACCAGTCCCCGCCGAAGGAATGTAGCGCGTTTTGCATGATGGTCATCGGATGGAGTTCGACCAGGCGCGCGCCCGCCTCTTTGTATGCTTGGAAGTGTTTACCGAACTCCAGGCCTAGATGCGCTTCCCAAAAGGCAATGTGCCCGCACCACCCGATGCCGCCATAGCAGACATCGGCTTCTCCAGCGTCCTTGATCATCTGGCTGTAACGCTGAATATTCTTCTTGTCCGGGAAATGAATCTGCTTGAGGGGCGGACGAAGTTTCGGATCTATCTTGAGGAAGAAGTTCTCCATCATCGAAGTGTGAAAGGAACCCGGCCAGGTGGATGGCGGGGTATTACCCTGCTCATCGGCGTATTCATCCATATTGAACGTGTGAACGTGGTGACAAGGGATGCCCAACTCGTTGATCATACGAGCAGCGAGCTCGTATTGAGGTGTGGGCCCCACGGGCAGGATGGCCACGAACCTCTGGCCTGCATCCAGGGCACGACGGATTCGGGTCACGATATCGAGGGCAAATTCGAAATAGAAGGGCTCTGCGGCCTCGATGACCCGGATACGAAATTCTGGATTTGGGTGCTTCGTGATATCCGCCTTCTTGATGCGCCTCACGCGTTCGCACGCTTCGCGATCGCGGAAAGGGATAAACTTGGCCAGCTCGAATGAAAAATCACCACAGGATTCTGTCTTTGGGGTTTGTGTTTTTGCCGTGCTCACAGGATCCTCCTAGACCAATGTTCCAAACGCCGGACTGCTTCGCTGCTCTGCGTCGAGCGGGACTGCCATTTACCCGAGACATGATTTCTAAAAGCCCCTCACTTCCAGCCATCTTCGAGCCCGCTTGCCATGGTTCTGGCAGCAAACCTTCGCCTCCCGTGCAACACCTCAGGAAAATCCCTTCCACTTCCCCTCACGCAGCGCCTCCAAGATAGCATGTTTGTCTTTTTCAATGATGGTCGAAGAGGTTCGCGAGGCAATCGACGAGGGAAACCAGAAATTCTTTGGCGGTCTGGAGTATCACATTCTTAGCACAGTTAGGATCGCGAATGTACGGACAGACTTGAAACCCGACTCGGATACATCAGCGGTGAGATTGCACGCGAGGATTCACAGCCAATTCTGGAAGCTCCCAATCTACCGCTCAGGTCGGAAATCGGAGATAGGGGCCCAGTGCCTCTCCGCTGATAGTGCGAGGGGTGTGCGCCAGAGGCGCTGGGCGTCGGGCGCAAGAGCGTTGTTTGGGTGCCTGACAGGAATCGGCCAGATAACCTGTCTTCATTAGCAATGAGGGATGATCTGAAATACGTCTCAGTTGGTGTAGTAGAATCCTCGCAAGTGATTTCCCCACATCGGCTTGCAGTCTTTTACCATCCCGGATGACGGATTCTCTCAGCAGTGAAAATGACGCTTGAAATGTGTTGTACAGTTATCAACACTGTAACGAATACCGGCACATTTCGCTTGCACTCCCAAGCGACCCGCATATAATCTCGCTTGCATCCGGTTCTTCTAGATCGACCTTGAACGCCTATGTAGCTTGAAAACTATGTAGGTGCGACGGTTCGGTTGCAGCACGTTTAGTTCTCCGCACCCCTTTTGGGCAGCGACTATTTCCACCGCCGTTGCGCAACGCACAACGATAGCTGGGGGCTAAGGATGGCTAATCCAAAGGAAATACGAGTAGCAATAGCCGGGGTCGGCAATTGCTGCCAAGCCCTGCTCGAAGGGATTGAGTACTACCGTCAGAATCCCCAGGACATGCGCGGCTTGATGAACGTGGAAATCGCGGGTTACAGAGTCACCGACATTCGCCCGGTCGCGGCGTTTGACATCAACGCCGGCAAAGTGGGCCATGACCTGAGTGAGGCTATATATGTGGCCCCGAACATGGCATACCGGTACCCGGGTGTGAAGGTCGCACCTTACGGCGTGACCGTCCAGATGGGACCCGTCTTGGATGGCAATCCGCCGCACCTCGCGGAGTTTGTGCCGAGTTCGCAACAGAAGCCTTGCGACATCGTCGATGTGCTTAAGCAGAGCGGCGCGGAAATGTTGCTCAACTTCATTCCCACCGAGTCCCATCAAGCCGCCCGTGCCTATGCGGACGCGGCCATTAAGGGCGCCAGCATCGGCTTCATCAATGGCATGCCCACGTTAATTGCCTCGGACCCCGAGTACCAGAGGGCAGCGATTGAACACCGAGTCGCGCTGATCGGCGACGACGTGAAAAGCCAACTGGGAGGCACGGCGATTCACCGCGCCCTCGCCACCTTGTTTTGCACGCGCGGGGTACGCCTCCTTCAGACTTATCAGATCAACTACGCAGGCAACACCGATTTTGCGAACCTGGTGGCGCGGGGCAAAAGCAAGCACAAGACGAAGCAAGAAGCTGTCACCAGTCTGATGCCCTATCCAGTAATCATGTCCACTGGCTTCACCCATGTGCCCTTGATGAAGGATAGGAAGACATCGATTTTCTGGATCGACGGCGCGAATTTCGGAAACGCCCCCCTTCACTTGGAGGCCAAACTCGAAGTTGAGGACAGCGCGAACTTTGCCGGCGTCATGGTGGAAATGATCCGGTATTTGCGCCTGGCTCACGACAGAGGCGTCTCAGGAGTCCTGGATTCAGCCAGCGCTTTCCTGGCAAAGCACCCGCCTACCCAGATCCCGGACATGCAGGCTTGGGAACAGCTCAAAGAATTCGTCGCCGGAAAGCGTGAACGGTGAAGAGGGGGGAGGCACAGCGCGAGACGGGTACTTCATCTGGACACTCTTCGAAAAACCTCAAGGGAGGGTTGCCATGAAAGAGATCAGAATGGGTGTTGTGGGTTGCGGCAGCATTGCGGAAATTGCTCACTTCCCTTCAATTGCTCGCTGCGCCGAAGCCAAACTCGCGGCGGTTTGCGACATCAACCCCGCTACCGCCGAGGCTGCGGCCGCGAAGTGGGGCGCCGAGCAATGGTTCACCGACCATCGAAAGATGTACGAGAAGGCCAAACTCGACGCGGTGGTGATTGCCTCGCCGAACAACGTGCATCGCAACCAGGCGGTCGCCGCTGCCAAGGCGGGTATTCACATTGTGGTTGAGAAACCCTTGGCCGTCACAAACGTTGAAGCATGGGAGATTGTCGACGCTTGCAAGGCGGCGGGCGTGAAGCTGATGGTGGGCTGCGACCGCCGCTTCTGGACCCACAATCAGTGGGCCAAGGAACTCATCGAGGAGGGTGTCATCGGCAATCTGCTGATGAGCCGCTCCTGCCTGCACGAACACTGGTACAACTACCAAAACCACGTCGCGCGGACGGACTTTCGACTTCATTGTGATGTGGCCGGCGGCGCAGCGATTAACGACACCGGCGCCCACGCGATTGACCTCTTGACCTGGCTGAATGGCAGCAAAGTGAAAAGAGCTGTGGGGGTTGCCAAAAGGCTGGCGATGCCCGAAAGCTACACGCAATGCGACGACACAGCGCTGGTAATGGTGGAATTTGAGAATGGAGCATTCGGGACGATCAGTTGCAACCGCTTTTCTCCCGCCGTGAACCAGGTGACGGAATTGTGCGGGACAGAGGGCACAATTTTCACCGCGACCGACGCCACGAATCCGTTCCAGAGTTGGCCCATGGCCGTTTATACCAGCAAAGCCTACTCGGTCGAGACGCTTCCGAAGATCATGAAAGACTACCGCTGGCCGGAACTGTTCTGGGTCGAGGACATTATCAACAAGAACGTGCGGAACCGGTGGATCCCCATTTGCCCGCCGCGCAGCCCCAACAACTACGATCGGATGACCGCTCACTACCTGGACTGCATTATCAACGATAAGCCGCCCCTGGTGAGCGGCGATGACGGGGCGCGGGCGATTGAGGTCATGTGTGCGGCAATCAAGAGCATGCAGACCGGAGCCTGGGTTGATCTGCCGCTCAAGGAAGAAGTGATTCCTCCTTTTTACAAGCCGCTTCCAAAGGAGGCCTGAACTCATGGGTGACATACTCATCGTGGGCGCGTCCGGTTTCGTGGGTTCGCAGGTCGTGAACTACCTTCTCTCGCAAGGAAAGCACGTTACCGCGCTTGATCTGGTGGAGCCTCCCGCGAGGATTCCTCTCATTCGCGCCGACATTACGAACTACACGATGCTGGAGGCTGCGTTAGTTGGGAAGTCGTTTGACCGCATCTTTCATTTCGCCTCCTTGCCGGGCGATACGGGTGATCCTCTGCAGATGGTTCGCGTCAACGTCAACGGATGCCTGAACGTCCTCGAGGTTGCCCGGAAGATGAGAAAGGTCAGCCGGTTTGTGTTGGCCAGCAGCATCTCCGCGTACGAGTGGTACCCGGCTACCAGGTTCAACCCTCCGGATTACTTGCCTGTCGATGAGAAACACTCGTGTCGCCCCAAGGACATGTATTCAACTACCAAACGAATCCAGGAGCATCTTGCCCTGACTTATTACCATCAGTACGGTTTGCCGACGGTCGTGATCCGCCTGACCGCGGTCATCGCTCCTCATGGGAGGGGTGGTGGCCGGGGGTGGCGAACGTTCGCGGAGGAACTTGCCGGTGGCGAGCGGGTCCGGATACCTCACCTCACGGCCCAGGAACTGTGTCACTACGTCGATGTCCGAGATGTCGCCAGGATGTTTCTTGCGGCCTCAGAGCATCCTCGTGCCGTCGGGGAGGTCTTCAACTGTTGCGGTCCCTCGCCGACCCGCGGCACTGAGTTCATGCAGATCCTCCGGAAAATCTCCCCGCACATTGAGGTGGAAGTAGGCTTCCCGTGGAGCATGGCACAAGGAGGTGAGATCGCCTTTGACATGTCCAAGGCGAAGAAGCTCCTGGGAATCGAGCCCCTCTACACCCTGGAGCAGAGTATTCAGAGCATCAAGGATTGGATTGACGCCGGCGGGCTCGGCGAGGAGCCTATAGCGATAGCGAATCGAGCGTTCGGAGCTGGGGTTGGAAGCAAATCATAAGCAGGTGGTGCCGATGGGCCTGGACTTGGTGACGGTGGGACATGTCTTGTGCGAGACCATCGTCTTTGCAGACGGTCGCCGCGATGGGCCGGTTCTCGGCAGCCCCGCCGCTTATTCCGCCACGGTGGCAGCGCGGCTGGGCGTTCGAACGGGCATTGTCACCAAGGTAGGGGAGGATGCCCCGTCCGGATTGCTGCAACCCCTCAAAGACGCGGATGTCGACCTCCGGGGAATCGATTTTGGGAGTGCGGTTACCACAACCAACCAGTTGATCTATTCTCCCGATGGCACGAAGGAACTCAAGTACCTGAAGCAGGCGGGAGCTATCACTCCTGGAGATATTCCTCATGAATTCCGCCAAGCCCCCGCGTTCCACATTTGCCCGCTGGATTACGAGGTCCCCCTGGATACGGTTCTGTGGATTCGGAAGTTGGATCGAATCACGAGTGTCGACCTGGGAGGTTATGGTGGGGCGCACGTGTGCAGGGCTACCGCCGCACAGAAAAAGTTCTCGCTGAATGATCTGCGTACTCTCATTAGCTGCTTCGACATCGTGAAGGCAAGCGACGAAGACGCGCGATTGGTTTTCGCCGACGACAGGCTCAGGGAAGAGGAAGTTGCGCAACGGTTTGTAGATTGGGGGGCCCGGATTGGAATTGTTACGATGGGATCGCGCGGCAGTTTAGTGTTTACCAGGGAAGAGCGATATTGTGTGCCCCCAATCGCCGGCCACGTGATCGACGTCACGGGGGGAGGGGATTCTTACATCGCGGGATTCCTGGCGGAGTATCTTAGGACTATCAACCCTTGGCAATCGTCGATATTCGCCTCGGCAGTAGCTCTTTGTGTTATTGAGAAAACAGGCGGGGTCAGTGCCAGTCGCATGCCTTCCGACGAAGAGGCCCGAGCCAGAATCCCGATCGGGATGGTGCCTCAACTGGTTTAGATACGGAACCACTGCGCACTAATTTGGATGCCCATCATTGTGGTCCACCGCCCAGGTCCCTCGCGCAGAACACCGAACTGCCGATGGGTTGGTTCAAGCTCACTACGGGTTGCACATGAACCCGATTACCGCCCCAATGGTTCGGTCGTGAAGCCCTTTAGGCCAATCTGAAGAGGCACCGATTCTCTCGCCCCGGTAGAAGTTAACCTCCATGCTGACTTGGCGACGGAAACTTGTTGATGTGGGACTGCTCGTCCTTGTCAACGCGATGTGGGCTGGGCAGTACGCGGCCTACAAGACAGCGACTGACGCGATGGGCCCAATCACCGTAAGCGTAATAACGTTCCTGTTTGCGACCATCGCCCTTATACCCTTTTTGCTTCATGAGAGGAGACGATCTTCAGCGCAAGACCATCTCGCCAGCCAATCCAAGGCGTCATTATCCTTCCCGAGGCGGGAAGGTTGGTCAAGACAGGACATCACGGGTTTTATCGTTGTGGGGGTGTTAGGTCTGATGCCCGCGTCCGCATTCCTTGCGTGGGGTACGATGCGATCGACCGCTTCTAATGCTGCCCTTATCTACCTTACGATTCCCATTCTTACCGCCCTGCTGGCGGCAATGATTCTCGGCGAGAAGATGACCGGCGCCCGTTGGCTTAGCATTGTCGTCGCGCTTTGCGGCGTCCTGATTCTGTCCGACATTGACTGGCGCCGCCTGAACCTGGCAAGTGGCCGATACTTGTTCGCGAATGTGTTGATCTTGCTTGCCTGCCTCAGCAGTTCGTTCTACAACGTTTATTCGAAGAGACTTCTTCGGCGTTTCACCCCTCTGGAGGTCCTGGTTTTCGGTTACTCCATCGCCGTCGTAATCAGCCTGCCGTTGCTGATCTGGGTGGAGCCATTGACGATGGCTCAGATTCGGGGGTATACCGCGGCGACCTGGTTTTCCGTCATGATTCTGAGCGTCTTCAGTTGGGGAATTGCGATGGTTCTCTGGATGTTCCTTCTGAAACGGCTGGACGTGAGCCAGGCATCCGTCTCTGTTTATCTGCTTCCATTTCTGGGAGTGCTGATTGCCAGCCTCACGTTGGGAGAACGGATCACGCTGACTATGCTAATTGGGGGCCTCATGACCCTCGCGGGTACGATACTCGTCACGATGAGCGAGGCAAGTCCCGCATAGTCAGTCGGAGATCGCCTCCCTTTGAAGTGCTCCCGCCGCTTTCAAGCGGACCGTAATGTAGCGATTCGCGCTGTAGGGAACCCGGACGGAAGTCCGGGCTGATGGCAACTTGTGAAGCACAGCCTCTACTCCGTTGCATAAATACGCTTCCTCAATACTCAGCCAAGGGAATCCAACTTCTGTTTCACCAGACCGCCCGGCCACCTCCTTAAGTCGCAGGATATAGCCGTCGCCATCCTCGGCCTGCTTGAAAGCGACAAATTCCAGGTTGGGGGCTTCCAACCTCATCAATGAACCTTGGGCTGCAGGCAAAGGCTTGCCTTTAGGGTCTGTCAAATAATAAGTGTAACAAGTTGAACCATTCTGTCGTATACTCCGGGCATGGTAGACGCGGAGCGTACCCGAGACAGA
>JAIQGA010000238.1:0-3661 GCA_020072925.1 Terriglobia bacterium
GTGGAAGCCCGGCTCCGACCCGGAGGAGCAGAAGGCCGAAGCGAGCGGCTGGGCCAGCAGCGAGGCCGCGGTTCCTGCGGGGACATGGGACATCCGATTCCTCTACGATGAGGGTGCGGTGTGCAAGGCGGAAGGCTGGGTGAGAAACGTAGCCTTCACGGTCGGCAAACTCTGGAAGGCGGAAATCGTCCTGGCGGCGCCGATGCAGTACGTTCGCGTCTTCGGCACGCTCAACGGCAAGGACGTCGCCGACAACATGCACATCGATCTCTTCAAGGCGGGCACCGACCAGCAGGAGTTCCAACCGGTGTCGAGTTTCTGGAGTACCCAGAAGCAAGCCATCGCCGCGGGCTCCTACGATCTGCGCCTTTCTTACGATCGGGACAACGTGAAGGCCAAGGGAGCACTCAACGGCCTGTCTGTGGCGAGCAATCACGGCATCCTCAAGACGACGGCCGCGCTAACAAAGGAATAAGCAGGCCCCACGTTAAGTGTGCGGGTCAGCGCGGACTCGTGTGTCAGCCATTGTCCGCCCGAAATGGTCAATAAAGCACGTAGCGCAGACCCGTTTTGCAGGGTCGGCGCGACGTGCTCCGGGCAAGGCCAACGGCCAAGACAAGAACAAAAACCAGAACAAGAACCAAAAGAAAAAGGGGACACTTCTAAGGAGGTAAAAGGAGACCTGAAATGAGGTACCGGATTATTGTATTAATAACACTGATAAGTCTGCCCTTAAGCCTGAAGGAGGGCTTTGGACAAGAGGCTGCGCCCGGCCAGGGCCGCGTCATTGTTCCCCCGACCAGCGTTGAGCAACTTGGCGACATCGGCAAGCGCGCGCACACGAACCATCTGATTTTTGTGCGTCCGGGAGCGACCGGGACCGCGCCCCATGGCGAGACCCCTGCCTCCCTGGCCTGTGTTTACGCCACTGCCTCCCCGCTGGTTACGGGGTGTCCAATCAATGGCACAACGGCATTGCCCACGGGCGGGTCGGGGACCATTGCCATCGTGGACGCCTATGACTACCCCACTGCGGAAGACGACCTGAATGCCTTCTCCAGCCAGTTCGGTCTGCCGCCCTGCACGTCGGCCAGCGGTTGCTTCCAGGTTGTTTACGCCAGCGGCACAAAGCCGGAGCCGAACTGCGGCTGGGCCCAGGAATCCGCGATCGACATCGAGTGGGCGCACGCCATGGCGCCGGGCGCCAAGATCGTGCTGGTAGAAGCGGCGTCGAGTAGTTTCTCCGATCTGCTGCAAGGTGTGGCTGTGGCCAGCAGCCTGGTTGCGGGGTCGAAGGGAAGGGATTCCGGCGAAGTCTCCATGAGCTGGGGTGGAAGTGAGTTCCGCGGCGAGACGACACTAGATTCCCTCTTTGCCACGCGCAACGTCGTTTACTTTGGCGCGAGCGGTGATTCGCCCGGCAAACCCATCTACCCTGCTGCTTCCCCTAACGTTGTGGCGGCGGGTGGCACGACGGTTAACCGTGACAGCAACGGCATGTTCACGAGCGAATCCGCTTGGAAGAGCGGTGGAGGCGGCCCGAGCAAATACGAGCCTCTCCCCTCCTACCAGGCCGCTATCGCTAGCATCATCGGCTCCACGCGAGGCACCCCCGATTTCTCCTTCGATGCCGACCCGAGTACCGGCGTCTCAGTGTACGACACCACCCCCTGCCAGGGACTGAGCGGTTGGCTGGTTTTCGGCGGGACTAGCGTCTCCTCGCCGTCGCTGGCGGGAATCGTGAATCTTGCCGGGAGCTTTCTCGGCAGCACCGACCTCGAACTCAGCACGATTTACAGCCACCTGGGGAATGCCTCTGACTTCCGCGATATCACCACGGGCAAGGCGGGGAAGTTCCGCGCCTTGACGGGCTGGGACTTTGCTACCGGCGCAGGCAGCGACCAGGGGACTACAGGAAAATAGGTGCTGCTGTCAAATGCGAATCGGAATGACATTGCCTCCGGAAGCGGGCTGTCTTCGGCACGGAGGAACGCCGGTGAGGACACGGGCGCTCCAGTCGAGGCCGCCACGATGAGCCGCACTGGTGCAGCTGAACGGCGAAGGGGCCTCCATCCTCAGGAGGCCCTTTTGCCGTAGCCAGCTAGCCTTTCCCATGGGCTCTTCCATCCGGTCCGGACATGGGCACCGAACTGGTAGGCTTCGCGGATAGGGCACACGGTTGTCAACGCCGGCTGGCGCAGACCTTCAGGTCTGCGAGGCCGGGGGCTCTGAGCCGACCTTGCCAAGTGCGATAATACCTGTCTGGACGTTTCCTTAATATTGCTAGTCCGTTGGGAGACCCCCCGGCTCTGCCGGGGGATATTTACACAACGCGGGTTGGCAGGCAAAATGCGGCCCGTTGCGTCCGGTCTGAACCTGGAAATAACAGGCCCGAAACCACGGAGTTCCTCGGAAGCGAAACATCGAGCTTCCGAGAGGTGATTGCGAGGGGCGCATTCAGAGGCGAGTAAGAATATAGGGCAACCTGCACGTCGCGTTGCTTCCTGCGGTTTAACCCGCGGCCAGATCCGCCGACATCCAACGCGGATTTCTGCCCCGCCCGCCGATGCCCGACTCCCGACTCCCGTCTCAACTCCGTCGCTCCAGATTCGCTTCGGCGTTGACTCCAATCCAAAGCAGCGCGGCCAGAAAGGTGATAACGGCGGCGAAATCAAGCGCGTATGTCCAGCCAAACCGGGTGGCGATGTATGCGGTGAGGATGGGCGAGATCCATCCGCCCAGGTTGCCCGACATGTTCATCATGGCGGAGAGCGAGCCGGAGAAGTTCTGCGTCAAGTCGATGCAAGCGGCCCACCAGGTCGGCGTGGCGAACAGGTTCAGGCCCATGGCTCCGGCCAGGAGCAGGATGGCCAGGATATTACCGCGCGTATGCGCGCCCAAGGTCAGCAGCAGGGCCGAGCCGGTCATGCCCAGCCACACGGTAGCTTGACGTCCGCGGCGCCGGCCGAATCGCCGCACCGCCCAGTCTGAGAACCAGCCGCCCATCGGCGCGAGCAGCAGCACCCCGAGAAACGGCGCCGCGCCCCAAATCCCTCCCTGGTGGATCGTCATGCCACGCGCGCGCACGAGATAAAGAAAGAACCACGTATAGAAAATATAGTTGGGGTAAGCTTCGCAGGAATAACTCAGCATCAAGCCCCAGGTCGAAAGGCTGGAAAGCAGCTTCCTCCAGGGGACCTTCACGTCACGCGCCTTTTCGGCCGGGGCGGCGGCCTGCTCCGCCTCGCGGCTGGCGCGAATCAGCGCCAGTTCTTCGGCGTTGACGCGCGGGTGCTGTTCCGGCCGACTGGTGGCGTAGAGGTGCCATCCCGCTGCCACTACCAGGCCGATGGCGCCGCACACGTAGAACGACATGCGCCATCCCCAGCGCTGCATGATCCAGGCGATGCCCATGGGGGTCAGCGTTCCCCCCACGCCAATGCCCATCAGGAACAGTGCGTTGCCCACACCGCGCCGCCCGCGGCCCAGCCAGAAGGCAATGATCTTGTTGGAATTTGGAAAGGCCGCGGCCTCGCCAACGCCCGTTAGGAATCGTACTACCAAGAATGAGCCGACCAGCCCGATCCAGTTGCGCAGCGGCAGGCGCGGCGCCAGGGCCGTCGCCGCGGTGAAGACCGACCACCAGAGAATCGCCAGCGTC
>JAIQGA010000238.1:3667-12915 GCA_020072925.1 Terriglobia bacterium
GCGCGGGCCGTAGCGGTCGCCCGCCCAGCCGCCGGGAACCTGAAACAGCGCGTAGCCGAGGACGAAAGCGCTCAGGATCCAGCCCATCGTCTGGGTGCTGAAGGCGTACTCGTCTTGAATGTATTTTCCCGCGATGCCCAGGTTGAGCCGGTCCACATACGTCAGCGCGGTGATGAGCGTGAGCATGGCCACCATGTGCAGGCGCACATGCGTGGGACCGGAAGTTCGACGCATGGATTCCTGTGTGGGCGTTCCTGACGCAGGTTGATTTATGATCTTCATAAGTTGGGAGCGAGAGTGCGGGTCTTCTCAATGCAAGGGAGTGAATTCCGCCCCGTCCCACGGGCAGACCTTGTTGATCGTCAGGGTGTTAACCGGCGCGTCGCGGCCCACCACGTAGAACTCCACCTTGCCCTTCCATTCCGGCTCGAATATCTTGCCGCGCGCGCGAAAGATCACGTCGCCCTTGGCCACCGTTCCCGGCTTGCCGATGTTCCGCTCGGGAGGTTGGAGCGTCTGAATTTTCGCGGGATAGGCATCCAGAAAACGGTACTCGAGGGGCGCGCTCCAAAGGGTTAGAAATTTCTCGCGTCCGATCTGACGAATTACCTCGTTGACGCCGCGGGTGGCGGGACCATGGTGGAATGGCTCATGCGTGATCAGGCACTCCCGCCCGTCCCCCAAAAGGTCGCGAACTTCCAGCGACGTTACACCTGCCTCCAAATCCGCGGAAGGGAAATCCAGTGTGGGCCCGGGAACGAACTTTCCCTCCGAGGGCAACAGCGCGACCAGGCGCGCCGAAGGCAGGCCGGACGAAGTCACGAAACAAAGCAGAACCCGATCGGCCTTGCCTTGTTGGACCAGCCAGCGCGCCATTTGCGCGTGCTCGGCGGTAATGTCGTCCAGATAAGTGCCACCGAGTAGACGAAGGATTTCCGCATCGCGGGGAAATTGCGCGGCGGGGAGCAAATCGAGTTGGTCGGCGTCGACCCAGCCGGTCACGATATCGAGCTTCGCCAGGTTCAATACCCGCACCTGCGCCCAATGCACGCCGCCCCGGTCCACGGTTTTCCAGATTTCGACCAGGGCGCCCCGGTCGAGCTGCAAGGACGCCCGTTTTCCCGCGCTTGGTTTCGGATGCACATTGAGCGGCGCGTTGCGGACGTATCCCCAGTTTGTGAATGCCGGGACGGTTTTTTCTTTGGCGGTCAGGTTGTGAACCAGACCCATCGCGACGCAAACTACCGTGAAGAGAACTCGGACCTGTGGCATGGCACTCGCTATTGTTCACACCGGACGCCGGTTTGACAAACAAAATCTCGCGCCCTAGACTGAACAATCGCTCCCCGAACGTCCGGATGGTTCCAGCGAATTCCGAGGTCGCGGTGGATTGGCCGCGGGTGAGCGGGAACACCAGGCTTCGCCCCTGCCGAAATCGTTTTTCCGTTGCCGGATAAACCCGTGCGCATGAGCAACTATCTCTCCCGTCAGGATTCTCGGGCTGCAAGCGTCAAAGCGCCGCGCCGGCGTTGGGCCTTAGTGGCGGTATGTCTTCTCGTTTTGTGCCTGTCGACCCTTTCATCGGGCGCGTCTGCGCGCCATGTGACAGACCAAACCGGCCGCCAGGTGGATGT
Organism: Terriglobia bacterium; assembly: GCA_020072925.1. Classification (GTDB taxonomy): domain Bacteria; phylum Acidobacteriota; class Terriglobia; order UBA7540; family UBA7540; genus JAIQGA01. The sequence continues at coordinate 5,302 of JAIQGA010000238.1, forward strand.
CCCGGATCGTCCGCGCCGGATCGTCTCGCTGGCGCCGAACATCACGGAAATCATCTATGCGCTCGGGGCGAGCGCCGAGCTTGTGGGCGATACGGACTACTGCGATTATCCTCCCGAGGCCAAACTCAAGCCGCACGTGGGCGAGGTGGTGAATCCCAGCCTGGAGCGCATTGTGGCGCTGAAACCGGACCTGGTCTTCGGCACGGCGGATGCGAATCGCCGTGAAACTGCCGACCAACTCGCGCGCCTGGGCATTCCTCTTTACGGCCTGGCCGCACACAACCTGGCACAGACGCTGGTCTCAATTCAGGATGTGGGCGAAGTGCTCGGTCGCGAAACGGAAGCCCAGGAATTGCTGCGGACTCTGCGCTCGCGAGTCGCCGCGGTGGAGAAGCGCGTCAGCGGGCAGCCTCGCCCGAAGGTTCTGTTCGTGGTGTGGTATCGCCCGCTGATCACGGCCGGGCCGCAGACCTTCATTTCCGACGTTATTCACCGCGCGGGCGGCATCTCCATCAGCGACGACCTCAAGGGCGAGTGGCCGCGCCTGAGCCTCGAGGTGGCGCTCCAGCGCGATCCCGATGTCATCTTGATTCCCAAGACCGCGGCGTTCTCGCCCAGTCTCGAAGAATTCGAAAAGCTCCCGGGATGGAAGGAGCTTCGCGCGGTCAAGGACCGTCGTCTCTATTTTGTTCCGGAAACGATTCTGCGCCCCAGCCCGCGCTTGGTGGACGCGCTGGAGGAAGTGGCGGCCATCCTGCATCCCGCGCCTGGCGCGCCCCCAAGGACTTCGCGATGACCATTGCGCCGACGCGCCGAAACGTGTTGCTCATCGTTCTTGTCCTCACCGCATCGCTCGCCGGCGTGGTCCTTGTGGCGCTGGCGGTCGGTGGTGCGCACTTGTCCCTCGCGGAAGTCTGGGCGGGGTTGAGCGGCGCCGCCGCGAATCCGCAGGCGGCGATCATTGTGCGGGAGATTCGTCTGCCGCGGATCATGCTGGCCATCCTGGTAGGGGCCGCGCTGGCGGTTTCCGGGACGGGGTTGCAGGCTCTGCTGCGCAACCCTCTCGCCGACCCGTACGTGTTGGGCGTCTCGAGTGGCGCGGCGCTGGGCGCGATCGTGTCGCTTTGGCTGGGAGGCCGCGTCGCCAGCGCTTCGCCCCTCGTGGCTTTCCTGGGCGCGGCGCTGACCATGGTTTGGGTTTACCTGCTCGGCCGGCGCGCGGGCCGACTGGCCAGCTACACCTTGATCCTCGCCGGTGTCATCACCGCCTCGTTCCTTTCCGCGGTGATTCTCTTCGTGCTGACGTTGCTTTCCACGCGCGATGTCCGGGGCATCGCCTTCTGGCTGATGGGCGACCTCAGCGTGGTGACCGGCGTCCAATTGCGCTTGCTCTCGCCCGCGATCGTTCTGGCGATTTTCGGAATCTACCTGTTCGCGAAAGACTTGAATGTACTCTTGCTGGGCGAAGAGGAAGCCGCGCACCTCGGGGTGAACGTAACTCGGGTCGAGACCGCGGTTTACCTGCTGGCGTCCCTGTTGACGGGTCTGGCCGTTTCGGTGAGCGGCGCGATCGGTTATCTGGGATTGCTGGTGCCGCACCTCGGCCGCATGATTGTCGGGAACGATCATCGCACGTTGCTGCCCGCCGCCGCGCTGGGCGGAGCGATTGTGCTGGTCCTCTCCGATACGCTGGCCCGCACCGTCATCGCTCCGGCGGAATTGCCCGTGGGCGCCGTCACCGCCGTCGCCGGCGCGCCGGTGTTTATCTACCTGCTGCGGAAGACGACAGGATGAACAGAAAGCGAAATCAGAAACTGGGTTCTGTTATTAGAAGATAACGTAAACGAGCTTAAGAAAGTCACAAACGACCCCTCACCCCTGCCCCTCTCCCCAGGGGAGAGGGTTGAGGTTTTGGTTTGTAGCCCTCTCCCTTGGGGAGAGGGTGGCCCGCAAGGGCCGGGTGAGGGGTCTCTGGTCCGTAACACATGCACACTGCAACTTTTCTTTCGACTTTTACAATAGAAGACTGAAATTGGAAACTGGAAATTCGAAACTCGAAAATCGAAACTCGACTTTGGAAACCGTTCGCCCGCACTTGCGTGTCGAAGGGGTGGCGTTTCGCTATCCGCATTTCGAATTAGCTTCGACCAGCTTCGAAGCCGGTGCGGGCCAGGTGGTGGGAATCCTGGGGCCGAACGGATCGGGAAAGTCCACGCTGCTCGAATTGGTGAGCGGGCATCTGGCCCCGCTTACCGGCAGGGCGCTGCTGGACGGGGAAGTGTTACACCGCCTTTCTCCGCGCCTGCGCGCCCAGCGCGTGGGCTTGGCGCGGCAGGAAACGATTTTGCTGTTCTCGTTGCGCGTGCGGGAATTCGTCCGCCACGGTCGGCATCCGCATCTGGGCCGGAGCATGTTCGAATCCGCGGACGACGAGAGCTGGGTGGATTGGGCGCTGGAGAAAACCCATTTGCAGGAACTGGCGGAACGCCGCGTGATGGAAATCAGCAGCGGCGAGTTCCAGCGGGCCGTGCTGGCGCGAACGCTCGCGCAGCGCCCCCGGCTGGTGCTCCTGGACGAACCCACCGCCAACCTTGATATCGGGTACCAGGTGGAAATGTTCCGGCTGCTTCGCCGGCTCGCGGCTTCGGAGAACTTCATCGCCGTGATCATCACGCACGAACTGAATCTGGCGTCGGAGATGACGGATTACCTCCTGCTGCTCGACGGCCGCCGCTCCATCAAGCAGGGCGCCCCCACCGACGTCCTGCAGGCGGACTTGCTCAGCCGGGTCTTTCGAACTCCTGTAACGGTTGACCGCAATCCTCACACCGGACGCCCGCGCGTCCATTGGGTGGCGGCGGGCGAGAGTCCTAAGTCGCCCCAATCATGAAGCAGCGGCATCTGGAGATAGGCGGGGCGCAGTCGGAGAATCTGATACAAAAGACTCAACACGGAGAACGCAGAGAATCCAGAAAACACGGAGGTCGCAGAGAAGAACGGCGAACAACAGCCTGCCGCCTCTCTGTGTCCTCTGTGCTGAGGTCTTCTCAGTGTTCTCCGTGTTAAATACTTCTCCGCCCACTGAGGAAATTATCCATTATTCGGGACGAAGGCCTGAGGGAGAAGCCTCGGAAATTCTGTATAATGGCCAATGGCCTGAAAGTTCGAGGAAAGGAAAGCTGCGCCATGTCTGTCGCAACGGAAGTTCGGACCAAGTACGAAGCAGTGATTGGGCTGGAAGTGCACGTGCAATTGCTGACCCAATCGAAACTGTTCTGTTCCTGCTCGACGCGCTTCGGGGATCCGCCCAACTCCAACGTCTGCCCGGTCTGCCTGGGCCTGCCGGGCGCCCTCCCGGTGCTGAACCGGGACGCCGTGACGATGGCGATGAAGGCGGCGATGGCGCTAAATTGCGCCATCAACACGCGCTCGCGCTTCGCGCGCAAGAACTACTTCTATCCCGACCTGCCCAAGGGTTATCAGATCTCGCAATACGACGAGCCGCTCTCGCAGGATGGCTGGATCGAGATCGAGGCGAACGGCGCGCGCAGGCGCATCGGGATCACGCGCGTCCACCTAGAGGAAGACGCCGGGAAATCGCTGCATGAAGGTTTCCCGGATTCCGAGCGGAAATCCTACATCGATCTGAATCGCTCCGGCGTGCCCCTGATCGAGATAGTGAGCGAACCGGACCTGCGGACGTCGGAAGAGTCGTACGACTACCTCACGCGCCTGAAAACCCTGATGCTCTACCTCGAAGTGTCGAACTGCAACATGGAGGAAGGCAGCCTGCGCTGCGACGCCAACGTCAGCGTGCGGCACGCCGGGGCCAGCGAGTTCGGCACGAAGACGGAAGTGAAGAACCTGAACTCCTTCCGCTTTCTCCAGAAGGCGCTCGAGTACGAGATCGAGCGGCAAATCGAAATCGTGGAAAGCGGCGGGACCATCGAACAGGAGACCCGCCTCTGGGACAGCCGCGAGCAGCGCACTTACGGGATGCGCTCCAAGGAATTCGCGCACGACTACCGGTATTTCCCCGAACCCGATCTGCTGCCGCTGATCATCACCGAAGACTGGAAGGACGAGGTGCGGCGCTCGCTGCCGGAGCTGCCGGAGGCGCGCCGGCAGCGCTTCATCAGCGAGTACGCGCTCCCCGAGTATGACGCCGCGCAGTTGACCGCCTCGAAAATTCTGGCCAATTACTTCGAGGAGGTTGCCAAGGCCAGCGGGGAGCCGAAGCTGGCGGCCAACTGGGTGCTGAGCGAGCTTCTCTATCTCCTGAAGGAGGCGAACAAGGAAATCACGGATTCGCCGGTCTCGGCCGCGAGCCTGGCGGAGTTGCTCGCGCTTCTCTCCAAAGGGACGGTCTCCGGCAAGATGGCCAAGGAGATCCTGGCGGAGATGTTTCGCGCAGGGAAGCGCGCGGCCGAAGTGATGTCCGCGCAGGGCCTCGAACAAATCAACGATGCGGAAAAGATCGCTGCTATGGTTCGCGAGATCATGGCGGGAAATCCCAAACAGGTCGAGCAGTACCGGAAGGGCAAGACCGCGACGTTGGGCTGGTTCGTGGGCCAGGTGATGAAGGCCACGCGCGGCCAGGCGAACCCGCAGTTGGTCCAAGACGTTCTGAAAAGGGAACTGGGGTAGTTCCGGCACCACCCAGCCTTGCGCCGTGACGATGTATGTTATGATGTATATCGAGGAGTCTGAACCGTGCGCCCTATGAAGCGAAAGCAAGTTTACATTGGTGCCGACCAAGATCGACGCCTGCGGGAGCTCTCGCGGCGGCAGGGGAAGACGGAAAGCCAGCTCATCCGTGAAGGAATAGACCGCCTTCTGAACACACCCTTGCCGGACACCTTGGATCATGAGGCCTGGCTCGAGTCCTTAAGGTTCATCGACAACTTGATCCGTAAAGGCGCGATCAAGGGCAAGCGGACTTGGAAGCGCGAGGACGTTTATGAACGGCGGTAGCTTCCTGGTGGACTCGAACCTTTTGGTGTATGCCTATGATCGGTCGGAGCATGAGAAGCAAGGCAAGGCCAGGGACATCCTCGATGCGTTAGAGTCCCGTGAGGCGGGGGTGCTCAGCACGCAGATCCTCGGGGAGTTTTATTGGGTCGTGACCCGGAAGATTGTCGCACCACTGGCGCCCACGGATGCGCTCCGCGAACTCGACCACTTCCTGCGGGCCTGGCGGACTCTGGAGATTACAAAGTACGTTGTTTTTGAGGCGGCTGGCGGATGCGTGCGCCACCAACTGCCGTTTTGGGACGCCCAGATCTGGGCGACGGCCAAGCTGAATCAGATTCCCTGCGTCCTTAGCGAAGACTTTCAGCACGGACTCAGGATTGAAGGCGTGGAGTTTATCAATCCGTTCAAAGTGGAATTGTTCCCAAAGGAGTGACCTATGCCTAAAGTCGGCGATCGCGCGCCGAAGTTTTCGGTTCCTTCCGACTCCGGCTCCAAGGTGAGCCTGGAAGATTTCAAAGGGTCCAAACTGGTTCTCTTTTTCTTTCCGAAGGCCGACACGCCGGGTTGAACGAGCGAGGCGAACCAGTTCCGTGATGCCCAAAAAGAACTGGCCAAGTTAGACGCGAAAGTCCTGGGGATGAGCGGCGACAGCGTCGAGCAGCTCCAGAAATTCCGTGACAAGTACAGGCTGAATTTCCCCCTGGCGGGCGATTCTTCGCATAAGACCCTCGAGGCCTACGGCGTGTGGCAGGAGAAGAAGTTGTACGGGAAAGTCTCCATGGGGATCGTTCGCACAACCTTCATCGTCGACAAGGAGGGAAAAGTCCAGCACGTTTTCCCCAAAGTCAAAGTCGACGGCCACATTCAGGAAGTCCTCGCCGCCCTCCGTTCCTGAAGCCTCGCCGTGACGCGCGAGGTGCGGCCGTCAGCCGAGCAGCTTCGCGATCGAGGGGGTGCGCTTGTAACCGTAAGTGGGATGATGACAGTAGAAAGCCGTCACTGCGCGCCCGTCGAAGTCGGGCAAGCAGACGGATTCTTTCGCCCAGCCTTGTTCCTTGAGCAATTCGTCGAAGCCTGGAATCGCGGGGGCGTCACGCCCCAGAATATGCCTCTGGAATTGCAGGTAAGCGTCTTCTCCGAGGACAATCAGGGTCTCCAGCCCGGGAAACAGTTTCAATTCGTCGCGCAAGTGCCGCACGCAGTTGGCCAGCGCCTTTTCGGGCGCGCGCGTCGCATTGGAATGGCAGCGGATCGCATCGGTCAGGGCAAAGCGCGACTTGAACTCCGCGAAGTCCCGGACGCCGATCAGCTCGTACAGGCCAGCGGCAAACCGGTGCATGTCCGCGGGGCGGCGATAAATAAAGTGGTCCGCATTCAAAGGCGAGTCGCGGGCAATCACCACGATCTTGATGGCATTCAAATCCGCATAATCACGTTTTAGGTATTTGACCAGGAATTCGTGCGGCGGAAGCAGGACCGCCGACACCGCGGCGCAGTCGCGACAGACTTCAATGCGCATGCGCAGGGCGTCGGCCTCCAGTCCCGGGAGGCGCGCTCCGGTGTCCATCACGGGCCGCGCAGTCAGCGCCAGTTGTAGGAGAAGCTCAGCGGAGGAGCCACTCGGGCCGAGAATGACGTTGTCAATGAGGTGAACGCCGCCGACCCGCGCCGCGACCACCGCCACCGAGCCTGCGGTAACACGCCGCACGGGCTCGAGCCGCGTCGGATCCACCACCGCCGCATAATCGAGCTGGGCCCGCGGCTCGGCGGCGACCACACGGTGCATCTCGTCCAAAAGCTTCTCGGCGTCGGTCTCGCCGCCGTGCACCATCTGTTCGGCGCGGCGCAGCGCGTGGAGAAGCGCGAGGGCGGCCCGGCGGTCTTCGGGGCCCAGATAAGTGTTCCGCGAGCTCCGCGCCAGCCCATCGGGCTCGCGCGCTGTGGGGCAAATCACCAGCCGCACGTCCAGGTTCAGGTCTTCCACCATGCGGCGAATCACCTGGACCTGCTGGATATCCTTTTGGCCGAAGTAGGCCACATCCGGATGCACGATATTGAAGAGCTTCAGTACCACGGTGGTGACGCCATGAAAGTGGCCGGGGCGCGTCGCGCCTTCCAGAGGTTTGGCGATCTCACCGGGCTCGATCCGCGTGCCGAAACCATCCGGATACATTTCCGCGTCGCAGGGGGCGAAGGCAGCGTCGACCTTCAATGGCGTCAGGGCTTCGATATCCTTGTTCAGATCGCGCGGATAGCGGTCGAAATCCTCCTGAGGGCCGAACTGCTTGGGATTGACGTAAATCGAAACCACGACGACATCGGTTTGCCGTTTGGCCTGGTGCACGAGGCCCAGGTGCCCTTCGTGTAACGCACCCATCGTCGGCACCAGCGCCAGAGACTTGCCGCGCGCGCGGACTTCCAGCGCAAACGCTTTCATTTCGGCTACTGTGGTGATGACGCGGGTGCTCATCGTTAGGAAGCACAGTGTGCACTACTTGAGGCAGGCTTGTCGAGTCCCAGGCTTGCGGAACGCGACGCCAGGGCGGGTGGAATCGCTCAGTAACGCCGCGGCGTTTCCTTCTCAAATTGCTCCCGCAGGGCGGCGGGCCAGTGATACGACTCGCGGTCGCTGGGGTAGCG
>JAIQGA010000239.1 GCA_020072925.1 Terriglobia bacterium
CAGACGCCCGAGGAGTTCGCGGCCCAGGCCGCCGCGCGAGGGGCGTCTCCCCCCACGCCCCTCGCCTTCCTGACCAAGGAGTTGATTTCGACCCCGGAACTTACATTATGATCGGACCTAAGAACGGGGGCAGGTCATGCCGTGCTGCGGCGCACCGGGCTCTAACTTTCAAGGGCTAGCGGCCAGGTAGCACAAAGCGAAATGTTCCTTGGCGAATAATAGTGCTTTTCAGGTGCAAATGCTAGTTGGAAGTCGACACTCTCGACAGGAGAACTTGCCTGTGGTGTCCGATTAGTGTCCGGTCAGGGCCAAAAACCGTCGAAAATGAGCGAAGGCTGGCGAAGAACCGAGCGGACCTAACTTATTGAAAATACGGGCAAATCCGTTGCAGACGGTGGGACTACGAAAAAGGGGCTGCTTGCCGTGTCAAGATAGCGCTCAGAATCGAAATCGCGACGAGCACATATGCGGCACGATGACTCGGCGCGAGCGCAAGAAAACGTGAAGCCTGGGTCACCTCTGGAACTGATGGGGGGCGAATCAGTGTGCTCAAGGCGCCAGCCTCCGCGCAGTTGTCTGCTGGCAGAATCATGTGTTTGTGGGCAGCCTGACCAGCCACGTGCCGCCCTCGAAAGATCAACAGGTTGCAGGGGTCAGCGCGAGGGGGTTTTTGGGCGGGTCTCGGGTGTTGTTCAGGTCCCGTCATCCCACCTTGTACTTCCGAATCTCCTCGGCGCTCACCTCGCTGCTCATGCCGGGTTCTTCGGGCGCCGGCACTTCGCCGTCAATCATTTTGAGTTGGCCGCCAGTCTCCATATAGATCGCGTTGGGCATGGCTAGGAGCATGTTAAGGTTGGTCGCGCCGCCTCCAGCAGGGAAGCAAAGAAACAGGCCAGGTCAATGCATGTCCCGTCATTCGCGCTAGCGATGCCTTGCGGTGTCTTGATCTTCTGCAAGTTGGGATCTCCCAGAACGTCTTCAAAGGCGTAGTAAAAGTCTTCCTGCTTAATTCGGTTGTAGAGGGCGCGGCATACCGTGTCGCTATCTAGCCGGCTCGTCCCCATGTTTGCCAGCATCCGCGTCACGCCCTCCACGCGGTCGTGCACATAGCCATCATCCGGCACCACAGAGTTGAGGAGTCCCGGCCCGTCACTGGGGTTCCACTCGTTCGGAGGGATCGAGATCGGCTTTTGTGTGGCCACTCCTTGAATCGCCTCTCCCGATGCCGTTACGAATGCGCTCTGATAATTTTGGAACAAGTACTGAAACGAGGAGACCAGCTCTTCGGACCTTTTCCAGCGAACTGCTCCCGACAGCTCGGGTGTGCTGTCCTTCGCTTCCGGATCGTAGCGGAGGCGGACTGAGGGTATGCAGTGGGCGTGCGCCATCGCCAGCAAGGGATCGATATAGGACAGCTCTTTGTCCAGGATGAAGACGCACAGCTCCGAGCTCGCGATCCTTTCGAAGACGCTGACATTCTCAAATGTGTCGTCCAAGCTCGCCGCGGCAGGCACTTGCATTGGGTCGTAGCCTTCGTTTCGCAGAATGGCCGCCACAAGGCTGCCTGCATCGCGCAGCAGGGGATCGTGGCCCGTGAGCACGGTAAATTGTTCCGCTTGGTATTGACGTGCAGGTCTCGCGCCTCCACCCGCCAGATTCTTGCCAAACTGGCTGATCATCTCGACATGGCGATTGCGTTCCGTTTCCGGCGCTTTGTGAAAGAACGGAATGGCAGACTCGGGAAACGATGCCCGGTGGAGATTCAGCACCTGGTCATCGACAAACAAGATGCGCGGCGTCCGGGCCCAGCGCGCCAGCGTCAATTCGCGGCCGATGTACGGCGAGAATGTCAGAGTCTCATCAGGCCTGCGAGCTCAACTACACAGCAACCTCCCCTGTCGAAATCTTCACGCGGACCACTCTTCGTATGAGTCTGATTACCAGCCAGTCGCAGTGTCATCTCCGGCCAAGTGACTTACGACAAAGCGCCTTCCTCTAATTCTGCGGAATCGAAGTGGCTTGGAAACCGATCTGCATTCTATGAGTGTGGCGGGGAAGACGGGAATTATGAATCCCACTGGTTGTGAGGAAAACACTGAAGCCCGCAGTGGGTACCGAACAGGGATCGCGAAACATAAGGAAGGAGTAGGCAGGGATAACCCGAAGAATCTGTTGTCGGGAGCCCTTCCCGGCTTTCTTCTTAGTTATTGGGAGGGGGCGTTCGTGCCGTGCGGCACCGAACGGCGGGTCGAAGTATTGATTTTGGGAGGCGTGGATGTTTGCAGAACTCTTGAAGACCGAGGGCAATGGCGTCTGGAGTGTCCCCGACTCCAGGGTTTCAACAAACATAGAGCATGCGTCCATTCAGCAGCTCTCCAGATCCTTCGACGCTCTCCTGAAGAATCCGGTGATTCCGGCTGATTTGGTTTTTGGCAGGGACACCTCTCTCAATAAGGAATCACCAAGGATTTTTGGCCAGGACCGTACCGCTGAGACTTTTGTATCGCGCCGGTCTGATTACGCTCCAGGGGACCCGAAGACAGTTCCAAGGCGAATCTGTCACTGATCCATATTCAGGGGTGTATGATTGGGGGGGCGGATAAATTCGCTTGGACAAACTAGCCGGGAACGCCAGCAGACGCATGGCCTTGAACCTCGCAGACGTCAATGCCACTTCGTGGGTCCGAGGCCTCGGGAAGTCCTTGGCGTGGTGTTTGATATTCCTCGCCGAGGTCATCGGAAGCGCGATTATTGTCATCGCGGCCAAAGTGCTCCTGGCCGTCCTCCTATTACTTCCCACCAAAAATGTCGTAATCCAAGGCCCTCCTGGTCCACTGCCCTTGACGTTTGCGTGTTGCGAACAGCCAACACCCGCCGTTGAAGCCTTTTTCTCGAATCCCGCAGTCATCCCCGCGGTAAAGGACATCCACGCGAATGTGGCCGTTGCCATTGTTGATCTCAGTCCGGGTCGCGCGGAAGTTGTGCACCGGTTGAATCAGGCCGGCATCCCACTGACCGCCTGGATTGTACTCCCGAAGGAACAAGGCTATTACATCAACGCCGACAACGCCCCCGCGGCATTCGCACGCATCGAGAAGTTCGAGAATTGGACGGCACGTTACGCCTTGCACTGGACAAGCGTTGGACTCGATATCGAGCCCAATTTCCAGGAGCTAGCGAGCCTGAAGGGGCATCCTTGGCGTTTGGCTGGGTATCTCCTCGACCGTAGCCTGGACGGCGCTCGCCTCCGCCACGCTCGCTCGGCGTACTCCTCTCTTATTCAGCGAATCCAGTCCGCCGGATTCCCGGTCCAAACCTACCAGATGCCATACAGAGCTGATGAACGTGAAGCAGGCTCGACTTTGCTCGACCGCCTTCTCGGCACCGTGGATGTTCGGGGCAATCTTGAAGTACTGATGCTCTATACGAGTTATTCTCCCTCGACTGACTCTGCCATGATCTGGAAGCTCGGCTCGGACGCGCAGGCCATCGTCGTTGGCATCATCGCTGCGACCAGTAGCGCGAATTCCCATTCCCTCGACTAGAGAGCATTCTCGCGAGATCTGATTGTGGCCAGCCACTTCACGCGCACCATAGGCGTGTACGGTCTGGAAGGCTGCTTCGAGCAGGGATTTCTCGAACGTCTGAAAGGATTTGACTGGAGCCAATCGGTCACGATTCGTGCGAAGGCAGTGAGAAGCGTTACTCTGCTCGGAACCACAATCGAAACCACGCTCTGGACGTTCGCCCACCTTGCATATTTTGCGGCTGTCATTGTCGTGGCCAACGCTTGGTTTATTTTGTGGCGGCGCAGGCGGAAACGCCAAGTTGATTAAACGTCGTCTTCGGCACGCACCCGCATGCCTACACGGTTGGACCGCGCGACGCCTCTCAACAGAAGCAAATCCAACTGATTTCGATATTATGGTCGTGCTGGCAGACCAGAACCTGGCTGGTAGGCACGGCAAGCTGATCAATCACGGCACGTTTCTCGAAGTCTCTTACCCGCCGAACGATCAGCTTCAGTCAACTGACCAGGTTTTGAGTGATTACGGTTTGGCCCTGAGTCCTCAGACGACCAAAGCCATGTTCGATCATTAGGTCGTCTGACCCCGCTCCAGATGAGACGGCCGTTTCTCGGGACCCCACCAAAGGACACTGGGGCCACCAGCGTTGCACCAACGGCAGGTTAATACATGGGTCGCGGCACGAGCGACTGCGAGCTCACGAGTCGGCAAGTGAGTGCATTCATTGACGATAAGCCCTCGCCCCCGACTGCATCAGTGGAGGCCGTCCAGGCCAGCCGAATACTCACGACTCGATGCAAACGAGGATGTATCCCCACTTTTGCTGCACACGCACACTGGTAGAATTGTCGAGCAGCCTCGACGCTTGCCGATCACTCACCAAGAGAAGGCATCCAATGTTAGCACCACGTTTACAAACTCTTGCTCTGGCTGGGAATACTCAGAGCGACTAATCTCCACGCACTCTCCCGGAAAACTCGCTAATAAAGGAAAGGCCCTTACAACTCCTCTGCCCCAGTTCCCATCCCTCAATTATAGTAGGGTAAGTTAAGAAGAAGGTAGAATGACAAGCGGGCGAAAAAACCAACTTTGCTGCGTTGTCGGCTGCATCCTCTCCGCGTTGCTCATTTTCCCTGCGGCAGGGCGGTCCCAGTCGCGTGGCGATTATGACCGCGCCTTGGCCGATTTTCGGGCTGGGGACTATGCCTCGGCGGCGGAGATGTTCTCCAAGGCTGAGCTAGCTGCTCCTGGCGCTACAGAGGCTTTGCTCTTTTACAGCAAGTGTCTTGTCCATTTGGACAAGTATCCGGACGCTGAAGAATCCTTGCGGCGCTACATGGCGCGTCATCCCAATTCTGATGATGCGATGTATCTCTTGGGCTTCGTTTTATACCGCCAAAACAGAGCAAGCGAATCTCTTCAGGTATACACCCAGGCGGCGACGCTCAAACCTCCCACAGGGGACGATCTGAAGATCGTCGGGCTCGATTACGTCATTCTGAACGACTACGCTGATGCGCTGAAGTGGTTACAAAAAGCCGTGCAACTGGACCCAAAGAATAAAGAGGCTTGGTATTATCTCGGCCGCACCTACTACACAGAGAAATCTGTGCCGGACGCCCGAAGGGCATTCCTGCATGTGCTGGCCTTGGACCCGCATGATGCCAAGGCGGAAGACAATCTGGGCCTAACCTTCGAATCCGAAGCAAAGGTGAACGAGGCCCTCGACGCCTATCGCAAGGCCATAGAGTGGCAAGCCCAAAGCCCTCGTCCCAGCGAGCAGCCGTACGTCAACCTTGGCAGTCTTCTCCTGGAAAAAGGTCGGGCTGAGGAAGCTATTCCATTTCTGCAAAAAGCGGTCCAACTTGCGCCGCGCAATGCGTATTGTCATTTCAAGCTTGGTGTGGCCTACCTGCGGTTGCACCAACTCGACAAGGCGAAGGGGGAACTCGAGCAAGCCACGCAACTGGACCCGCACAATGCCCAAGCTCATTACATGCTCGGGAGGCTCTACTTGGAGATTCATGACGTGGACCGCGCTCAGGCCGAGTTCAACCGCACGGCGGCGATCCAAAGCCACGCCAACCGCCCTACGCCACCACCGCCAGAGCCATGAAGGGCCCCCTTTTTGGGGGGAAATCGGGCCTAGCGCCGTTCCAGTTCTTCCCGACTAAAAGGGGACCAACGAAAGGTAGCCACCGCGCCTCCCTCCAGTGTATAGGAAGCGTACTTGTCTCCCCAGCCGATATTGAAAGCCAACGCAGCGTCACTACTGTTCAGGACGACCATAACGATAGAGCCATCGGGATTTTGGAAGGCGACATCCTCCAGGCTTCCCTGCCCAAACGTATTCGACTCGATTCGGTAGGCGCCTGGAACCACAAACTTGCTGGCATGGGCCAAAGCCGTAAAATCCACCGTCGGAGTGAATTGTGCCGGCGAAATAGCGGAGATGATTGTAACCACGCCACGACAAGTGGTGCACCCTCCCAAATGCGGCTGATGGTTCTGGTCGAGCGCCAAGTTCCAGAAGACCACGCTCCTTGCCCGATTCCGCGTGGCGTCGATTATCAGGCGAACTTCCTGCTCAAGTACGTTGCCTTTCTGCCACTCACCACCGGAACATTCCGTGAGCCAAATGCCCTTTTCCGGAAATCGGCTGTGAAGCTCGCTCTGTGCCGTGACGCTTCCCCCGTAGCAGTGGACGGCAGTACCCGCGGCGAAGCCTGCGGCCACAGGGTCGCTTAGCACTTCAGTCGGGTAATCAATCAAGTCCCAATTGTGATCAAACACCAGGATTTTCGCCTTAACCGCTGCCTCGCGGAAGGCCGGTCCAAGATAGTCGCGTAAGAAGCTTGTCTGTTCCACCGCCGTCATCCCCATGCCCGGGTAATCGTTAGGGACATTGAGCGGCTCGTTCTGGATCGTCACCGCGTAGATGGGAATGCCTGCTTCTTCATAAGACTCCACGTATTTAACGAAGTAGCGCGCGAGCGGCGCGTATGCGGAGGTCAGCAGCGCCCCTTGAACCAGAGAGTCCGAAGTCTTCATCCAGCCGGGAGGGCTCCAAGGGGTCGCAATGATCTTTAAGTTTGGATTGATGGCCAGCGCCTCGCGCAGGATGGGGATCAGGTACGCGCGGTCATGAGCAATGGAGAATTTCCGTAGTTCGGGATCCTTTGCGCCCGGGGCCAGATCGTCATAGCTGTACTCTGACAGCGCAAAATCGCTCGCCCCCATCGGCTGCCGCAGGATGCTCAGGCCGATCCCCCGCGTTGGGTGGAAAAGTTCCACCAGCAATTCCTTCCTTTGGTCATCGGTCAGCCGGTGGGCGAGCAGCCAAGCAGACGAGTCCGTGAGCGATGCCCCGAACCCATCAATCTGCTGATATTTCACCGAGTCCTTGACGTGGATGGTCAGGTCAGGGAGGCGCACGGCATTAAACCGGAGTTCAGGCTTTGGCGCCAGCGATTCATGCAACTCTTCCGAGGACTCAAAGACGGTAATAAGGGTGGCGTGTTTTGTGCCAACAGGGCCCTGAGCGGCTCCTAGGCTCGGCAGCGTGGCAATAACCAGGACTGCGCAATAGCAAATCCTGCCGAATGAAAACATCCCATTGCCCCTTCCGCCAGGTAGAGGCATTCAAAACTCGGCTGCCCAGGCTATGGTTTTTGTGGTGCGCCCAAGGTCGGAGCAGTTTCAGCGGCTTGTTCACTTCGCCGCTTCTCGACCTTTTGTAGGTGACGCTCCGCCTCTTGCTCTTTCAACTTCTGAAAAGTCGCCAGCGCCTGTTGTGCGTCTTGCAAGCGATGGGCGCGCCGGTAGGCCATGCCCAGTTGGTACCAAGCCTGCTCGATGACCTCCGGGTCGGAAGCCTTGGCCACCGCGCGTTGCAGAGCCTGGATGGCGGCCGCATCATTTCCCAGTTCCAACTCGGCGCGACCCAGGTAGTAGTCCGCCTCTTTCAGGCCCGGATCTTGTTGCTTCGCCAATTCGATCAAGGCTTTCCCTTTGGCACCGTCGCCTCGCTCCACCTCCAGCGTTCCCAGCTTATATCGGGCCAAGATGTTATGCGGATCGATTTCGATTTCTCGCTGGAAGGCTGCTTCAGCCTCCTCGATTTTCCCGGCCCGGCGGCATTCCGTGCCCAGTTCTTCGTGCAGGCCTGGTTGATTCGGAGCAAGCCGGATGGCAGCCTCATACTCGGCAATCGCCTCTTCATGGCGGTCGGCTTCCGCATCGGCTTGCGCCAGCACCTGGTGGACGCGCCAGGAGTTGGGGTCCTCCTTGAACATCCTGGCATAGCTTTCTTTGGATATCAGCAGGTGGGCGCGTCCGCGATGATAGAGAATATCGACGTTATCGGGAGCAAGGATGGCAGCTTTGTCGAGCGCCTGGGCGGCTTCATCCGGCCGCTCCTTAGCGAGGTCGACGACTCCCAGCCACATCCAGGCGTTCGCGTCGGT
This sequence comes from Terriglobia bacterium, assembly GCA_020072925.1. Taxonomy (GTDB): domain Bacteria; phylum Acidobacteriota; class Terriglobia; order UBA7540; family UBA7540; genus JAIQGA01. The sequence continues at coordinate 7,994 of JAIQGA010000239.1, forward strand.
GGGATAGTTGGCCGTTTCCTTGCGGCACGCTGCCACTGCCTTGTCGAATTGGTTCAGGTGGTATTCGGCCACGCCCAGGAAGAGATTGGCGCCGCGCAACCGCGGCTTCAGTGCCAGCGCTTTTTGGAATTTGGCAGTGGCCTCCTCAAACTTTCCCTGCTCTTCCAATACCAGCCCCAAGTTGAAGTAGGCCTCTGCGAAATTTGGAGAGGCAGCGACAACCGAAGCAAATCCTCGCGCGGCTTCGTCCAGGTGCTGTTCCCGCATGGCTTCGGTAGCTTGACGAAATTCCTCGTCAACCGCTGTGCCTTGAGCGCGGGTGATGTGCGCAGCGCCGAAGAAGGCGCAGAGAGTCATCAGACCTGCCGCTGCGGCACGCTTGCAGGACTGGAGGAGACACTTACCCACACTCTCGCCGCCGGAGATAGGACTCTCGTCAGAATTGGAAACGCAAACTAAACTGGATAGATCTTGGGCCATCAACGGTCCCATAACTGGTGCCGAACCCTCCGTCGGTTAGGCCGGTATCCGGCCGGGTGAATACATGCCGATTGAACGCGTTCACGAACTCCGCCTTGAAGATCAGGGAGCGTCGCTCGGAGATCGCCGTACTCTTGATGAGCGAGAAATCCTCATTGAAAAAGGGCTGGCTTCGGACGTTCCCAATAACCCGTGGCATGCTCCCGAATGCATAGCCCCGTGAAGCCACGAGCGCGGGGGCATTGGGGTCAACAAAGGCCGCGCAATTGAAATACGTCGTAACGCCTGTGGGCGCGGAGAAGGTTCCGTTGGGGTTTTCTGTGCAACCAGTCCCGCCCTGCAGCGCGACGTTGCCGACGTTGAAGGCGGAGGCCGTCGGGCTGAGCAACGACTGCCCGGGAACCTGATTGTAGCGAATGCATCCACCTAAATACGAGGAGAAGCCCGGAACGCCCGTGGCGCAGCCGAAAACCAGCGGCTGGCCGCTCTGGTAGCGTTGAATGCCGCCGATTTCCCATCCGCCTAGTATTACTCTGTTAAGTCGAGTCAAATGCTATTCGTTGAAATCTCGTTCCGCAGTAGCTGCAACAGCCGGTCGCTCTCGTTAGCCAGGGCTGGATCCAGCGGAGAATCTGTTCCCACGTCGCACCAGAAGTTTTT
>JAIQGA010000240.1 GCA_020072925.1 Terriglobia bacterium
AATCGCTGCATCTTCTTGATCAGCGTGACGCTCTCGAGGTCTTGCTCGCTGTAAATGCGATATCCCGCGGGCGTCCGGCGGGGCGTGCGAATCAGGCGACGCCGTTCGTAGAAGCGAATAGCTTGCACGCTCACGCCGGCACGCTTCGCAAGTTCGCCGATTCTCATATGCAGATGATAACACTGGCAGCGTGACTTCTTCTCCACCAGTCCGGCGACGTCTACCTTCGGTCCCTCGTTGCTGCCGCTCCTCATTAGTCGGCTACCCTTCCACAATGGCGACCGGTCGCGACAACCATCAGTTGGTCGGCTCGATGCCAATATGGTCGTTTACCGCACCCCGGATTCGCTGCTTGCAGCCCAGGTAACGTTCCGTCGTCTGTACGGAAACATGGCCCAGCAAAAATTGGATTTGCTCCAACTCACCTCCAGCCGCACGGCAGAGCCTCGCACACGTTCTCCGGAGGTCATGTGGCGCCAGTTTAGCAATTCCTGTTTTCGCCGCGAATTCCTTCACCACATGCCAGACGGCCTTCTCAGTCAGTCCTTCTCCCCAAATCCTACCCGCCCTGTTAACTCGCCTGAACAGTCTCCCATTGCTGACACCGGCGGCAGTGAACCAATCATCCAACAGTTCTCGGACCCAGCCGGGCAGCGGAATCGGGCGCTTGCCAGAGGGCTTGGCTTTGTTCTGCTGTCAACCAGTTGCCGAGGCGGACCCCCAGCTTCTTCACGCCTTTGACCCGGCGGATGCCGGCCGCCAAATCCGGACTCAGGAGACCGCAGTCCGACGCCTCATAGGCCAGCCGACGTACGGCCCCGAGCCGCAGGTTGATGGTTCCGGGCGCTGGGTTCCGGGATTCCAAGTGAGCACGATACCGGAGCACACGGTCCTGTTAAAGGCGAGGCGCGGCTCCGAGCAATACCAGTCCACAAATTCATCTATGGCGTGCCCGTATCCGCGTTGGGCATCCGGGCATGTGAGGCTATTAAGAACGCCAGCTTTGGCGTGATCCAGGTCGGGCAATCGAAGGATCGTTTTTGGAGCCCTCCGTCCCCTCTTTATGAAATGGTTTTTGTTCATGGCCAGCGGCCCTCCACGACCGCCGACCGTTAATGAAATCAGAATCCTCCCGCATGGAGTCCGCGTGGACCGTCGCTCGCCCAGAATGCTCCGGGCTGGGCGGTTGACCGCCAGCACGTACTATCTGCAAGTCCTAAGTAGGGAGGACGTATTTTCCCAATACTCTTGAGAGCTTGGGCAGATGAGTGGTGATAAGGGGATTTATCGCCAGGTAACTTTACTTACCTCATAGAGTGGCCACCTTCCGTGTGGCCGGCCATCCGTCCGGAACAAAGCTGGGACCGTGGAAGTGCGCAAGGTCCGACCGGGACGTGCGGGATCGCCGTTAAACTTCCTTCGTTGGGTCCGAAAAATCAGCAAGATACTCTTGGAGGGCAGTGTACGCGTGTTCGAACCTTGTCATGCGCTCCGTATGGTCAAAGGGGATCGCCGGCTGACGGATGATCCCTTCCCAATAATTGCCTAGCGAAAGCTCTGGGGGAGCACCTTCGGAAAGCGGTTGATCCTTCAGGAACAGTTCCGCTGCAACAAAATCATCAGCGCCCCCTGATTCCCTGGCGCTCTGCGCCCCTGACAATCGGCCTTTCAGATATTGGAGATCCTCTTGATCCAGGAAACTGGCAGCGCAATTCGCGGTTCTGTAAACGTGCAATCCATCCGATCAGATCGACTTTTCGGGATGGACAACCTGCATCCCATCGGAGCCCGGCGGAGTCGGCGGAATCAGCGACGCCAAATTACAACCAGCCGTTCGGCCAGGGTCAGCATCTCGCGGTAGGGCTGATGCGCGGGTTTCTGATTCGCCTGGAGGCAAACCATGTTGCCCCGCGTCCGCACGCCGAACAGGAACTCCCGGCTTCTTACCAATTGCTCCTGCACGGCGGGCGATAGAAACCGCGCCACGGCGGCCGTCTCCGGCTTCTGTGTCGGAGATGCCGCCCTCACCTCGAAAGTCGCATTGAAGCACTCAACCGCCTGAGGCACTACGAGGGGCGACGGCCGGTCGGGGAAGCCGATCATGGTGCCCATTGTCTGAGAGAGGGCGCTCATGGGCATACGCGGCCACAAGTCCAGTTCGGGGAAGTCGGCTTCCGGAAGCGTCACGAATACCTCGATGTAGGTTGCAGCTTTCGAGAGATAGGTTGCATCTGTCGACTTGCCGCTGTTCGCGCTGCGATGGTACCGCGCCGCGGCGAAGCGAGCGCCCGCCCTTTCCATCCGCACGACGTTGTCGTAGGTGATCGTGTCTGGTCTTGGCCGCACATCGAAGCGCTCCGCCTCCGGTAGCGGGGCGCCCTCAAGCCATCCGCCGGCCTCAAAGGTGCCGCCGACCTCCTTCGCCAGGCTCTGCAGCCCCTGCCGGCGGAACCATTCGACGGAGAGCCCGATGCCGAGGAGGACTCCCAACGCGATCGCAATCCCAAGCATTCTTCTCAGGAACTTTCTCATGGCGGTCCTTGGTCTGAGACCGGGTTCTCGCGCGTCGGCCGCGCCGCCTTACGGGCCGCCGGTTGCGCATGAGCACAATCTCGTTGCCCTCCAGCCCCTCCCACTCGCCATGAATAGTGACGACCTCGCCGGCCATCATCAGCGTCACCTTGGCAGATAGGTCGAATAGACCTAATTCCCCTCAATCTCCCGCGACTTCCACGTCTGGTTAGGGGCTTTATGTCAATGGCCGACCAGTCTCTCCAAGGCTAAAATAGTCCGCGAAGCCTCAGCATTGGTATCCTAATACAAAACCGCAGGACAGAAATGATGATTAAATCAACGATGTCGTGAGAACCTCCGGCAGAGGATCGCATCGCTGGGCATACCACTTCATTTCAAGGGCTTACAGTGCCGGCTCCTCTTACCGTGACCCATGAACAGGCGAACTGCCTGACCACCATTCGTGAGGTCAGCCCAAACTATTCCGCGGGAAGTTCTACGTGTGGCAGAATCGATGAGAGTAAAGTAACCACATGGCGGATTGGAAAACCCTGCTCGACGACGGCGATTTTCCCGCGGCCCTGGCGGCCTGCCTTCGGCAATTCGAGGGGCGTGCCAATACCTTTGCGGCGGCCCAAGCGCTGGCCGAGGTGGAGGAGCGGTGGGGCGATTGGCTGGCGCGCTCGGGTCTGCCCGGTGCAGCGGAACATTACAGCGCGGCAGGCAAGCTGCTCGTCAGCCCCAATCTGCTTGTCAACTCCGTCGAGGAAAGCAGGCTGCTGGTCAGCATCTACTCGCGTGTCATGGGCAAGCTTTCTGCAATTGATCCTTTCGGCAGATCCCGGACCCGGATTGGTTGGCAGCCTCATACGGCCGCGGGGGACCGCCATTCGCCGCCGGGACCCGCTCGGATGGAAGAGCTTCCCTGCCGGCAGCATGCCGCTGTCCCGTCTTTCGACAACGAGCGAAACGCTTACGCCCGGCTCTTCCGGGACAAAGACCACTGGTGCCATTACGATCTGGGGCGGAAGTGGCGCGATGCCGGGATGGCGCTTGCCGTCGCGTGTCCGGAAGCCGCCTGCCGCGCCTATTCCTGGAGCCTCTATTTTTTCGATCTGTACCGGGTAACTTGGGACCGTGCTGGGGCAGTCGCGCGCTGGGATTCCGACGGCGAGTGGGAGATCGCAGAGGTGCAAAACATGGCATACTCCCTGGCTGTGAACCCGTCGGAAGCCAGGATTCCCTTCTGGGCGGAGGCATTCCTGACAGGCGACTGGCAGCGGGCGGCGGCCGTTTTGGGTGCCGGCCCTCCCGCTCCGGAGTGGAGCGGTCTGGCCGCCTTGCTCGCCGAAGCCGGCCAGACCGCAAAGGAGCGGGATTCCGGCATGTAGACGATCCATTTGCCTTCTCCTGCCCTGAAGTCTTTTCTGCTGAAGATCACTCAATATCACCGCACGGAAAATCGCTGGTATATGCCGCCAACCAGCAGCAGCCTCAAGGATGAGACAGTTGTCCATATACGGCGTTCGAGGAAATAGCTCCTGCCTCGTCGCCAGTATTTATCGACGAAGCAGCTTGCAGCCAAACATTCCGAGCGGATCACGGAGCACTCGGAAGTTACACCAATCAGCGCTAGCGCCGGCGCATGCCCCAGACCGGAAAACGATAGTTGGCGATAACAGCCCTTATCACCACTCATGCGAGCACGTTTGCGCCTCGCGGAACGTGCCGCGAATCGTTTTATTGTGATATTTTCGCGTTCCGGATTCCGCTTCTCGACCAAGCGACACGCGAACCAACCATGTGTGGGGTCCGCGAGAAATAAGTTGACCTGCTTTCCGGGCCATAGGACACCTCCTGCCCGGAGGCGAACACACTGAACGCGCGCACAGTACTGATCGTCAGGTGTAGAGGTTTTGGAGGTCCGGCAAGTGAAGGACCAATCAGAGCCTGTCGCCCGTTTTATAACGGATTACAGGTTGTACCAAGAACGCCTACTGACTCATTCAACTGCGCCGGTGTGATAAAGTTGCCACAACGACGGGATAGCGAGTCTGTCCTAAGGCTGGGAGGAGGGCTGAACACACAGGCCGAATCGCATCCATGACTGGACCCGGGCTGGATCGCTCGAACGACCCAGCCGGCCCAGCAAACTTTCATTTACGATGGTGTCACGCAATGGGGTCAGCAGACATAGTTCGGTGACATCGGGTGATGGGACCTTGAAGGGACTCTTGCCTGAGGTTACCTCTGATTACCAGATGGTTTCTATTTCTGACGAGCGAATTCGTCCGTCGCGGCTCATTACCGGTACTTTATAGAAAAGTGCTGTAGCGGCGGCTACCCGGTCGGGAAGATCCGGGAGGTCTTGGCGAGGAATTTCCGCCATTTTCATCGCGATGTGCTCATCGAGGGGAACGTAATGGAGGACGGCCTTTGGATTAGCCGTTGCGTCATGAAGGTCTCCTACCGCGTTGGCTGGAATTCGGCCCTTCTCGACAAGGTAGATGATTTCAGCAATGCTAATGGCCGAGACGCCGATGTGATCACCCTTGGCAATCGCACTGTCTATAAAATCGGAGGCAGCCTTCCTCAAGCGTGAATCGGAGAAAAGATACCAAATTGTCGTGTGAGTGTCGGCGATGGCGACGATCATCAGAAGTCGGAGCGCGGGAAATTCCGAAACATGTCCGCGCGGTTTTGATCAATCTCTTCGGCCGATGACGCAGTGCCGTACTTGGCGAGCAGCCCACGTAAGGAGATCGTCGGCTCCTTCTGGGTAGTTGCCTCGGGTGCGTCGGATATGATTTTATCGATCGCTTGGTTTACCAGGTCATTGGCCGTCATACCCTTTGACTCCGCGACGGCAATGAGTTTGGCTTCTTTCTGCGGCTCCAGCGATAAAGTGATCGCCATATGGTCCTTCTTCTTTCCCGGCAATGCTCCCAATAATTTACACCAAAGCCACCCCACTCGCAAACCACCGGACGCCAGAGGGGTTGGTTCGAAGAAATCTCACGGCACGAGAAGTGTACGAACCACCTGCGCTGGGGGAACGCTGATGCTGGCGCAAAGGGCCCGACAGGATTCGGCCTCCGCCACTGATTCGCGCGATCAGTGTTAGAAGCGCGGTCAGCGTCGTGTTTTGTTTATGTTGCAGCGAGGTAAAAGAGGATTTGTGTGCCGGCTGTGTGCCCCGTGACAAATGTTCGCGTCGTATGCGCTTTCGCCCTTTGGTACGTGAAAGCCAGTCAGCCTGGCAAATCCCCGGGAGACCGCGGGTGGAACACCCTCACCGGGTAGCAAGGACAGTTGACGACGCCGGGGGCCTACGCTTCGATTGTTGGCGGTTTGAGTTGTGCGTCAATCGCGGGCATACGACAATCGAACCAGCCACTTGAGTTGTCCCACAGTTGGCACACCTGCCGGAAGCCAAGCACAATTTGAACGACTGCTGATCATTCGCGGACTGAGCGGCAGTCAGTGATCCACATTCCGATTAACGGCATTTGAAGCTACAATCCGCTTTCGTCGGGATCAGCGCAACGCTCGGTGGACCATACGCAATCTCTGGCGCCTTTAATGACAAGGCCATCCAACACGCGCGAGACAAGACAATAGGGGCCACGTTTCTGGGCGAGAGACAAGGTGGATATTAGGGAGATGTTCGGGGTGCTGGTGCCATGTGGTCAGGTCTGCGGCTTTGGTGGAGTGTGTGATAGAGGGAAAACTGTCGAGTGCAATCGCAGCATCAAGCGGCAATTGTGAAGTTGTTTTCACAGGAGGCTTTGGCCCTCTCTAATGGTACAATGACCCGGGTTTAGAGTTGTTCGAATCTCTGCATGGTAGTCAGAGGTGAGAGTTAGAACCAACACAATCCGTAGATTGGCTGGAAGCTTCTTCTTATCAGTGTGCGCACTCTTGTTGGCAACAGATGGTCTTGCCGCATCTCTCGTTTGCAGCTTTGCAGACGAGCAGGGAAAAGCTCTGCGGAATGTCGCGATCCAGGTCGTTAGCGCCGAAGGTGGGGAGCCTAGGTACCAAAGGTCGGACAAACACGGACAAGCAATTTTCAAGAGTCTTAAGGCTGGAGTATATGAGCTTCGCGCTCAGCTCAAAGACCACGTACCGCTGAGATGGGAGGTGACTATTTCGGAGGACAAGAACCTCGCGTTGACCTTGATGACCGGGAAGGGATTTGAGACTCTCGATCAAGAGGCGGGTCAGGCTATCAACAACCGAGATTTCAACAAGGCACAAGGAGTCCTCCAGAAGTTAGTCGCCGCCTATCCTGAAGACGCTGTGTTGCACCATGGTTTGGGCCGCGCATACGCCGGGCAACTCCAGGAGGACAAAGCCCTGGCCGAGGCGGAGAAAGCAGCGCGACTGGATTCGCAGTACAGCGACGCGAAGAGAATTACCGAACTGTTTATACTGCGAGAACGTGGAGAGAGGGCCCTTGAGGGCCGGGATTTCGCGGCTGCGGCGGAGTTTTTCGAAAAAATGATCAAACTCGACCCCAAGGACGCGGAGGCCTATTACGGAATGGCCTTGGCATATGGGCACTTGGAGAACTATCAGAAGGCCTTGCCTGCAATCAATAGGGCTGTAACACTTGATCCTCAGAATAGCGCCTACCTGAAAGTGAAGGAGATCCTGGAGGGGAATGCCCGCGCCAAGTAGCCGCTTACAGAAATGAGGCGGTGAAGGCTGGCTTCGTTCTCGGAGTAGCTACCAACCCACGTATCCTTCGCAGTCAGACTCGGTTCGACTCATAACTAAGGACAGTTTGGTCAGGGGTTGAACAACCAAGGCATGTGGCAATCACTCGGTCTTGTCTTCGAGCCAAAGCAGCCATCCTCGTCCAGGCTCCACGGGGATATTTCGCGAAGGAGAAAATTCCGTCTTACTTTGGAAGCCGGGTATATCCTGAGCGGAAAGGCTTGAGGTTTGTGGATTCATCCCCAGGGCATTCCAGTCGATCCTCAATTTGCATGCGGCCGGCTCCTTGGCCCAACTGGCGATAGAAATCAAAGCCTTTTTTTTCTTGCGGTAAACCGTCGCGAGAATTCCCTCATGATCGATTGTCACCGGGCAGGCGGGAGCCCAGTAGCCAATCATTTCCGCATCCTGGATTCCGAATTCATCCCATACTTTCCAAATGTGCTTGGGATCGGCCCCCTGATAGTAGCGAGCCGTCATCCCATAGACCATCCCACGCCAGGGATTCCCGTTGTCCTGTAGCATCTCACCGAAAAGGCCAAACGGGATTCCGGAGATCTCGACAAGCCAGTAATCGGGCGACTCGTTGTAATCGTACATTTCGCCGAACCAGAGGCTGTTGAGGTACGGGAAGTGCTCCATGTATTTATTGGCGGGGCTGATTCGGAGATCGTGAAATGGAAACTCGTTGCCGGAGTGGAAGTCGATAAGCGAGCCGGAACGATTTCTGTCCAAAACCTTGCGCACGCGCTTCATGATTTGCCGGTCGTAGCCAATGCCATCAAGATATAAGCCGTCAATTTCCACGTTTCTGAGAAGCCAGGCCAACCCTTCGAGGTAGTAGTTATGCCAGCGGGAAAGCCCAGTCGTTTCGATGGCGGCGTCGACCTCCCCGGTTGGAAGCGTCTCGTGCCATGCGGGCGTGTAATCAGAGACGACGTGCTCACGAAGCCATGCAGCCCCCCCGCCTGGGCCATCCACGAAGACCTCGTTTCCCAGGCTCCTTAACGCCCAAAACTCCACCACGTGATTGCTGAGTTCACGGACCGTGTAATAGATCTTCACTTTCAAACCCAGACTGTGAGCTTCGTTCACGTACGCCGAAAGCTTATCCGTCGTAAGAAATGGGTAATTGATATAGGGATTCAACTCATTGCCCTGATGTACATTGATAATGGTTGCCCCAGAGCGTGCCGCATCTTCCGGCGGCCCGTAAATGTGGTAATAGCGCTGACTCCAGTGAGCTGGATCAAGCGGCTTGACCGGTGTCGCTAGCAATCCGAACCGGAAAAGCAACTTCTCGCCTGTCTGGAGACTACGTTCACCACTATAGGCCCGTACGACCACCCGATCGCCTTCTTCGCGGACAGTACATCCTCCCTTCCCTTCATTTCCCCATGACCTTGGGATTCCCGAGGCCTTTAGGTTGTAAATGTCCCAGGTATCCTCAGCATCTTTGAGTTTCAACTGCAGACCCCCGTTGTAATCTCCAATCCACACATTATTGATGGCGCGGTTGATGTCCCAGGTCCATCTCCACTCCTTCGGCCGATGCCCCCCTTTCCGACCAAGTCCCATCATGTAGACTGCGACGTCTTTGCGGAATGGGATTTCCAGCCTTATATCTTTCAAGTCCGCTGCCTGGTGGGCCTGCACATAAAGGGAGAAATACGTGTACCCATCGAACTCCATCTTAGCCTGGCATCGTAGCGAGAATTTTCCCTCACTGCTCGAAGATTCCCACGCCACAGCACCTGGTGTGGATTCCCGAATCGCGGCTCTTCCACCGGTCCAGATTGTCTTCCCTTCGGCAGACTCCACCACAAAATTGATGGGGCTGGCCAGAATTTCCCTGCCATTGCAC
>JAIQGA010000241.1 GCA_020072925.1 Terriglobia bacterium
TGCAGCGCTGCCCGAGTCCGGAACCAAGATCGGAGGCTGGCAAACAGGGTAAGAAGGAGCGAGGTAAACATAGGGCGGCGAGGTTAACAAGGGCGCTCGCTAAGATCAATGATTTCAGGTCGGACCAGATTTTTGGTAGACACAACTAGCCGACACGCACGGTTGTTTGGGAAGAGTTTTGCCTGCCGCGTTTGGGGTCAAACGCCCGTTCGAAGGCGAGCGCGGCAGCGCCGAGTACGCCACCGTAATATCCAAGCTCCGACGCCATCACCCGAAGCTCCCGATTGGTCCACGGGCGGACGAGCTTGGCCATTTCGTCATTGAGAACAGAAATCAGCAGTGGATTGTTCTCAGTCAGGCCACCTCCCAAAATCAGCGCTTGGGGATCAAGAAGCGCTACCACGGCTGCGCAGCCTCTAGCGAGGTGCCGGGCGAGGGTTTGAACTGCCTCGCGGGCTATCTCCTCACCAGAATTTGCCGCCTCGATCACTTGCGCTGTGGATGTGTACGAGCTGCCGGCATAGCGGATCAGCGCCGAGGCGTTCACGTACGGTTCGAGACATCCTTGCGCACCGCAGGAGCAGAGCAGGCCATCGGACACAATAGGAATATGCCCGACTTGATTAGCGATGGAGTGGGCACCTCGATTCAGAGCTCCGGCAACGTAGCAGCCACCCCCCAAGCCAGTCCCGAGAGTGACACATACAAAATGCTCAAAGGATTTCGCGGCTCCAAATTGCTTTTCGCCAACCGCTAACGCATTCGCATCGTTCTCGACAGCCACGGGGAGTCCGGAGATCGCTGAGAGTTCCTCTCCGATCCTAGCGCCAGTCCAGCCCGGCAAATTGCCCGTTGCATACACCACGCGACCAGTCCGTGCATCAACCCAACCAGCAGTGGCGACTCCAATGGCGATAGGATCGTAGCCGGCATCCTTAGCGCGCCTCGTTGCACTCTCTCCCACGCGTTTCAGATTCTCGAGCACCGCGCGAGCCCCGGATTGGGCGGGCGTCTCGAGCGTGGACTTGAACAGGAGAGTGCCGTCTGAGCGCACAACGCCGTACTTAGTTTGAGTTCCTCCAAGATCAATCCCAATCGCATGGCTTACGTCATTGCGACGCAGATACTCGCTTTCAATCGCCGCCGAAAAGCTACGCGTGATGTCGGAGGGTCGCGTAATGGCTGTGCCCACTATGACGGCCAGAGCCCCTGCGGCCACCGCCCGTCGCGCTTGGTCGGGTGACGATATGCGACCCTCTGCAATTACAGGGACACTGCTGGCACGGACCAGATCCCGTATAAAATTAGGGTCAAAGTCCTGAACATGGTTGGTTTCTTCCGTATACCCGCGAAGGGTAGATAGAACAAAATCGGCGCCTGCCTGCGCTGCAGCTATCGCCTCCGCAACCTCCGCCACGTCGGCGAGCACGGGAACTTTCAACCCCTCTCGAATTTGGCGAATACGGTCTAACGCTCCTAATCGTTGTCCGCGGGCCGTGCAATCAAGCGCAACCATATCAGCCCCAGCGTCCACGAGCGCCTTTGCTGACTCGAAGGAGGGCGTAATGAGAAGTCTTCCATCATGATGCTGAACCTTATGGATGCCAATGATGGGCACAGATGTGATCCCGCGAATGGCTCGGATGTCAGCAGTCCCATTCGCCCGAATCCCAGCCGCTCCCCCCGCTACCGCCGCCGCCGCGAAGCGCGCCATGAGATGTGGGTCATGGAAGACTTCGCCTGCAGTCGCCTGACATGACACTATCAATCTTCCCCGAATAGCTTGAGTTACCTCGTTTGCCGTCATATTGGAAACCTCGCTGAAACGCCGCAGAGAACAATCGCGGAAAGCAATATCGCAAATCTCGCTTGCAGCGACAAGAAAACTCCCGCTACGTATTCGTGCTTCCCCTCACGCATGCTGCAAGCAGATGATTTTTACACGATGCCCCCCGATGGCTCTAGTGGATTTCGGTCATTTTTTGTTGAAAGCACGTAGAGGTCAGTCGCATCACCTGAAAAGCGCAGCTGACCGGGTACCTGCGACAGGTCAGGAGCGGTATTTTCAATCGTCTGAATCCCCGGCTTCTCATCGTAGGACAACACCACTGTTACTTCTCAACGTCAACTTCGACCCAATACATATGGTAAGGATGCAGATTGACCGTCAGCAGGTGAGAGGCCTGGGGATTTACCGGCTCATTTGAAATCTGTTCCAGATTGTTTAGCGGCGTTGTCGCATTCAGCCGAACTAGCCGGACTTGGCCCTTCGGGACAGGGCTAAAGTCTACGGTCACCCTTGTGTCCCCCGATTCACCCTTCACCGGAAAACTCCAAAAGATGAGGTTAATCCACGAACCATTCGTTGCTGCAAGAGCTCCCAGGCCGGGTTCTGTTCCTGTAACTTCGAGCTGCTCGCCGCGCATCAATTTGAGCAATTTGAACGCGCAACAAGCAGGGCGCACCCGCCCCTCCTGGTCAAACAACCCGTCATATTGAGGCATGGTATTCCACCAATGTGTCATGAACATCGTGCCGTGGGGGGACATGAACGGGGTAAAGAGTTTCGGATCGACATAGTAGCCGCGAATATGGTAGTACGCCGATCGGGACAGTCCTTCCTTCAAAAAATCGTCTGTGGTTTGGAGTGCAAAAGCAGGTTGGAAATAAGGATTCAGATCGGGATTCGAAAGCGACATGTTCCATTCGTCAATAATTGTTTCCACGTGAGCCAGGTGGGGATACTTGGCCAATTCATTCTTGAACGTGCGGATTGAACTTATATAGACATCAGGATGGCTGTTGTATATGTGCCAGGAAAAGAAAGACAGCGGTGCTTTGCCTTCGCCGCAATATTTGATGAGCGCAGTACCGATCGGGCTCTGGTAGTTGGCCAGCGCCGGCCCGCCCACTTTTGCCTCTGGATCAGCGCGGAGGATAGCGTCGGTTGTGTGTTTGTAAAATTCTGTGTATTCGTCGGGTGTGAATTTGTACGGCGATCCTCCGCTTTCGCCGATATCGACTTCGTTGCCCACTTCCCAGTACTCGATTCCGTAATTCTTCTCAACGTTGCAGTGCCTGACGAGATGCTCGATCAGTTGTTCCCACTCGGGGTAGCTGTTAGGACGAACGATCTTGTCGTCGATTTTCGGAAAAAGCACTTTGGGCTTAAAGCAAAGGCACATCAGCGGCTTGGCACCCGTGGCCAGGATGGTCTCAATGGACTTATCCAAAGAGGTCCAATGATATTTGCCGTGCGCAGGGTACAAATTGAAATACTCCTGCACAAACAGCCGTATGGTCTGCGGATGAAGTGCCCGCACCTGGTTGACCTCACTGTCAAACATCGGCTGGTCTGACAGTCCTCCCTGGCCGAGCGCGTATCGTGTCAGATCAATGGAACCGATGACCCGTGAGGTATTGACCGTCAAGGTGGCAGGTCCGCTACTGGCAGAAGAAGATTGCGCACACGCTGGAGTCGTCATCAGAATGGCTGTCAGCAAAAGAATCAGGATCAGAACTCCACTTTGAATCTCCAACGACGGTCCTTGACGGCCGCATGAGCGCGTCCTCCGATCTTTCTCTAACTCGAAAATCCCGTTCGGCATTGTTCAGAACCTCGTTTGAAGGCGCGTGGGGGAAGCGACGACACACAATCACCTGTATCTGTAATATGAGCAGAGGAACCAGCGACCCAAGGCGGAGCTCAGACCGATCACCAGAGTGTTAGCCATATAGGTCCCGATGATGTGGATCTCCTGCCAAAACAGATCGCGCCAAAACCCAGGCAAACCCAAAAAGAAGGTCAGCAACGACGGCGTAACTGGGAGCCTGCCCCAAGACCCCGAACCACCCCGATGCGCTAAAGGAGACAACGGTGAGCGGTCGGCATTACGAGGCAAGAAACAACGGCCTCTACGGGCCAAATATTTTCCCACCTCCATCGCGACTCAAACTTCACGGGCGCAGTGGACAAGCCATTAAACAGGCCCAACCGCATAGCCAGGGCGACTCCCGTCGTTACCATCCGCGGCTCCAAGATAGCTTCAAAAAAAGCACTTGACAAAGTACCACGCGCGTTGCTATATGTCTAGGCCGAATATCTAGACCTAATGTCTAGACAAATAACGCCTACACAAGTGGATTCGGCGGTGACTAGGTCAACTCAAACCATCACACCATTGTCCTCCATTCGAATCGACAAAGATGCGTCAACGCCCATTTATCTGCAGATTGCCGAGGCCATCGGTTCCTTGCTTGCCAGCGGAGTCTTGCCTCCGGGGTACGTTCTACCGCCCGAACGAGTACTCTGTGCGCAGTTTGGCATCAGCCGTATGACGTTGCGGCAAGCCATGAGTTTGCTCGATCGCGAGGGCTTAATTAATTCGCGCCGGGGTGTGGGAACCGTGGTCACCCACAGCCGCCTGAGAAAGCAAGAACAGGAGGCGCTCAGCTTCAGCGAAGAAATTCGGGCGCGCGGCGGGCGCCCGGAATCTCGTTTGATCTCGTTCGAGCTGGCTATTCCGACGCCACCCGTGCGGGACTTCTTCGAACTGCATGAACTGCAAAAGGTATACGAAATTCAGCGTGTGCGCTTGAAAGATGGCGAGCCGTTGGCGTTGGAATTTGCCCGCCTTCCTGAACGGTTGTGTCCAGGACTTGAACGTTTCGACTTGGCAAGAAGTTCGCTGTACGAGATTCTGGATCAGTCGTACGGAATTAGGACGGAAACTTGTGAGGAAGAAATCTCGGCAGAGATCCCGAATTCACGACAGCGAAAACTACTGAGCTTGCCGGCACGTACGGCCGTTCTTGTCATCAATCGAAAGGCCTATATGGAAGACGGGCGCCCTCTTGAACTCACGCGTTCCGTCTACCGGGGTGATCGCTACAGCGCCATCATACATTCGGTCCGCAAGAACAGGTCAATCTTGCCAGCGACGGGTTCTTAGAAACGGTGAAGATCAACGTAGATTTGCAGCAACTAATAATGGAAGTTTCACTGGAAGCGTCGGGAAGCATTGGGTAAAAACCATCCGCAGCATTCGCAAAGTGGGACGAGTTTACATGCGCGGAGTGAGAGGAGTTGAGATGAATTCACATCGAAATCGCGAAATTTCTGGCCTTTTCTCGCACGGAAGGCTCAGGAGCGTTCTGGTTGCCCTGGGCGCTTTCTGCGCTTTCTGTGTTCTGCTATCCCCGCCTGTATTCGCCCAGGGGGGCGCCCTCACGGGCGTGGTGCGCGACACGAGCGGCGCGGTGGTACCAGGCGCGTCGGTGACCATAACCAACACGGCGACGGGCGTGACCACGCCGACCCAGACGAACAGTGAAGGCCTGTACGTTTTTCCCTACGTTCAACCAGGCGTTTACGATGTCTCCGCCAGCGCTACCGGATTCCAGACGGTGAAGAAACCGGGAATTACCGTGAATGTGACGGAGCGCGTGCAGGTAGGCTTCGATTTGCAGGTTGGCAGTATCAGCCAGAGCGTCACAGTCACGGGCGCGGCGCCATTGCTCCATACCGCCGATGCGACGACGGGCCAGACCATCACCCGGACGGTCATCAACGATATGCCGCTTTTGAACCGCACGGCGCTTGACCTGGCATTCCTTGCGCCCGGAGTCGCTCAGGCGCCTAATAGTACTTATGGCACAACGACGCAAACCAGTACAACCTCTTACCAGGGGGCCAACAACTTTGTTTCTAATGGAAGCCGCAATCAGACTTCCGATACGCTAATTGATGGCGTTACAGCGGGGCAAGTGCAGGCGTCGGGTCTGTGGGTCCAGTCCGCCTATACCCCCTCGGTGGATGCGGTCCAGGAGTTCAAGGTACAGCAAACGAATTTCAGCGCCGAATACGGATTCACGGGCTCGACCATCGTCAACCTGATCACGCGTTCCGGCACGAACGGCTTCCATGGCAGCGCCTACGATTTCCTGCGCAACAATAAGCTGGATTCCCAGAATTTCTTCAACAACCAGAGCACGGTGCCTACCGTTCACGACCTTCCGCACTTAGCACGGAACGTTTTTGGCGGCACTATTGGCGGCCCCATCCGCAAGGACAAAACCTTCTTCTTTTTCGACTATGAGGGCACGCGCCAGACTACGCTGGCGCCACCCGCGAACGCCGGCGTGCCCAGCGCGGCGGAGAAGACGGGGGACTTCGGTGAATTCTGCGCGCAAAACGGCGGCACATACAACGCGGCCGGCCAATGCTCCGCGGCCTCCGGCCAACTGTGGGACCCCTACACCGGCGTCTACGTACCGGGTGTTGGAACCCCGCGGTCAGCCTTCATTCCTTTCAACAACTTGTCTACGTACGCGAGCCCCGGCACAAACCTGGCCCCGGGACAGACGCTGCCCGGGGGGCCTGTGAACACGGCTGGGAACCTGCTTGATCCCTCCATGATGAAACTGTTTCAGTTTTTCCCGGCTCCTAACCGGAACGTCGGACAGCCCGACTATAACCCGTACTTCAACTGGGTCGGCTCCGGCACCAATGCATACAACAACGACCAGTGGGACTTGAAAATCGACCAGAATTTTAATGACCGCAACACGCTGAGCGCGAGATTTTCTCGCCAAAAGACGACTGCGGTACCGGCGAACTGCTTTAACAACGTAGCCGATCCCTGCACGTTCTTTGCCGGAGTTCACACGGGCCATCTGTTCAGCCTGCAATTCGTGCACACTATCAGCCCGACAACGGTGCTTAGTTTTTCCTACGGCCTTACGCGCACCGCGGACAACGATCAGGGCATATCGGCCTTCTTCCCGACAAGTGCGACGGATCCGGTGAGCGTGCTGGGGATGCCCTCCTACATTAACACGGGTGGCCTTAAGACCTTCCCGACAGTTATTTCCTATGGTAATGAACTAGCCGCGAATGCCGGCAACAACAGCACCGCCATTGGATCAGCCCCGTGGGCTTACCTGCGTCAAGGCCAGGAAACGCACGATTTGCTCGCTTCGCTCACCCATATACGAGGGCGCCACGAGTTGAAGTTCGGTGGCGAATTTCGCATGCACCGTTTCAACGCCGGGCAACCCGGCACTCCCAACGGACTCTTTGCCTTCGGTCCAAGCGGCACATCGCAAAGCGGTAATTGGGATGGGAGCGGCGGTGACACCCTGGCGGACATGCTGATCGGAAGCGGGGGCAATTGGGGGCAGTACGAAATTCCCGATTTTCTTGCCACCCAAAACTTTGCCTGGGCCGGCTATGCGCAGGATGCCTTTCATGCCAGCCGGAAGCTCACGGTCAACGTCGGGCTTCGCTACGATTTGACCCAGCCACAGACGGAAAGGTGGAACAGGTTGAGCTGGTTCGATCCCAATGCGCCTTCTCCTTTGCGCGGGTCTAATGGGCAAGAGATCCCCGGGTACAACCTCCATGGCGGCCTAAAGTTTGCCAGCCCAAATCAGCGCACCGGCATGGACACTTATTACCGGACTTTTCAGCCGCGCATTGGCTTGGCGTACCGTCTGAACGATAAAACCGTGATCCGGACCGGATACGGGATTTATTATGCGATTTCGAACTCAGTCGCGGGCGCAAATGCGATAAGTCCTAACGCACCGGGATTTTATGCGCCTACCAACTGGCAAACGTCGTATCCGGGCTATCCCGCTACGCCTGCGTCCCCGCTCAGCGACCCCTTCCCGTTTGGGCTGGTCCCCATCACCGGGAGCTCGTTAGGAATGCTGACCAATATTGCCGCCGGTCAAACCGTAGATTATTTCCGAACAATGAACCAAACGCCCTATGAGCAGTCCTGGAGTTTCGGAATTCAGCGCGAGCTACCGGGAAATATGCTCCTCGACACGACGTATGTCGGCAAAAAGGGAACGCATTTGTACTATGGCATCAGCGGCGATTTCAATGTGAATCATTTAGGTCCGGAAGAGGAGCAGCATATCGGAGACGCGGCGTGGAACCAGATGATGGCTACACAAGTCCCCAATCCCTTTTACCAGGCGGGCGCCAGTCAAGGCGTCATACAGCAGGGTATCCTCCTCGCTCCGACGGTATCTCAATACCAGCTTGCTCTCCCCTATCCTCAATTCGGCGGCGTAGATTTCCAGGGTCCGCCGTGGTCCAATTCGAGCTATCAGGCATTGCAATTGAAGCTTGAGAAACGCTTCTCGAATGGCCTCCAGTTCCTGGCTACGTACGTGTGGTCGAAAACGATTGACGAGGCTTCGGGTTCCGGTAACGGGTTCCCTTCCATCGGCACCATCGATCCCAATAACCGGAAGCTGGACCGGGCGGTCTCTCAATACAACATCCCGCAGGTGTTCCAGTTCAGTTACGTCTACCAACTGCCCTTTGGCCGCGGGAAGCGCTTTGGCGCAGGAATGAATCCGGTACTCGACGCCATTGTCGGAGGCTGGCGGACGAGCGGCATCTGGCGGTTTGACGATGGCCAGCCCCTCCAGGTCTCGCTTGCGGGAACTAATCAACCCCTGCCTGGCTATGGTCAGGTGCCCCAATTGACGGGAACGCCACAGCGCAACCCGAAATCCAAGTGGCTCCTCCCGCTGGATCAGGGTGGCGGGTACTTTGCCAATCCGGACGTGTTCCAGGAGCCTGCCGCATACACTATAGGAAATGCGCCGCGAACCCTGCCGTGGGTCAACGTTCCCGGCACGGCGAACGCGAACCTGTCGCTCTTCAAGGAGTTTTCGCTGAACAGGGTTCGCGAAGGCGCGCACCTCGAACTCCGTACGGAATGGTTCAACGCCTTCAATCACCCGCAATTCGCCGCGCCCAATACAAGCGTCGGGCAGACCGGCGCGACCGGCTTCGGGGCGATTCTTAACCAGGCAAACTTGCCGCGCGAGATACAGATGGCCCTGAAGTTGTATTTTTAGGTCTGCGAGGCCATTGAGGGTTGGGATGTAGGTGTGTAAAATTGAGCCCTGTGATTCGGCCTCGCTTAAGTTGCTGTCAGGCCTTTGCGAGGACGGTGTTGTCTGCCGTCCTCTTTCTTTTTGCCGGGACGAGTCTTGCTCTCCCTCAAGCGTCGAGTTCCATTGATCGAAAAGCGGCGAAGGATTGATGCCGAGAGCGCTCTCGAATCCGTGTTGCGCGCTCATCCTGACGACCTTTCGGCATTGAGCCTCATGGCCGTTATTCTTGACTCCCAGAGGAAATATTCCGAGGCCGAGGAGTTCTACCGCCGCGCTCTCCAGATCGCACCCGGGTCTACTGCATTATTGAACAATCTCGGGAACCACTATCTTGCCACGGGCAATCTCAAGAAAGCTGAAGAGAGTTTTCGACGCGTCGTGGCCATTGATCCGCATCAGGTGAACGCGAACCTGCAACTCGCCGACATGAGTGTGCAGCGGAAGGACGGCGCGGAAGCTCTGGCGTGCTTGAGCCGTCTCGCGGCAACTGCTCAGGGCCAACCTGTTGCGCAATTGCTGAAGGCTCAAGCCCTCGTCCTCATGGGCAAATGCAAGTCAGCGATGCCGGTGCTTAGCGCGCTCGAAGAGAAAACAGCTCAAGACCCAGACTTTAGTTTTTCCATTGGCCTGGGCTATGCCCAATGTCAACAATACGATCGAGCGGAGAAATCATTCAGCGAGGCCCTGAGAGCCGACCCCTCGAACTTCGACGTTCTGTATAACCTCGGGGTCGCCGCGCGCCGTGCCGGGCACCTCGAGCGAGCACAACAGGTGTTCGAGGCTGCTCTGCGGTCGAGGCCGGAAGACGTAGATGCTCTCTACGCCTCTGGTGACCTGTTGATTGCGACTAAGGATTTTCTGACGGCAAGTGCTGTCCTGTACCGAGCGGCGCGATTGGCCCCGGATCGCGCCGATGTGCTTTTACTTTTAGCTCATGCAACTGAAGAGCTCGGGTATTATGAGGACACCGCCAGCACCTTGGAAAAGTACCTGAAATTGCGTCCTGCCGACGAGGTTGCCCGGCGTGAGCTGGGCTTCTCGTTGATCCTTGAAGGCCGGTTCGAAGAAGGTCTTCCCAAACTTCGGCAATTCGTACTCAGGCACCCGCAGGACGCGAGAGGCCAGTATGAACTTGGCGTAGGTGAAGCAACGGACAGTCCGGGGAAGGCTCTGGCCCACCTGGATGAGGCGCTCAAGCTCAATCCGACAATGGCAGAGGCTCGCTTCACGCGTGCGGCACTCAATTTCCGGAATAACAGGCTTGACCAGTCACTGGCAGATTTCGAGGCGCTTCGGAAAATCGATCCTAACAATCCACGGATTCTGGACTGGCAAGCCCAAATCTATTTGAGGCGCGATCAGCCGCAAGAGGCAGCGATGCTCTTGCAGCAGGCATTCAAATTAGCTCCCCGCGATCGGGCCATTTTGATTCATTACAGCGAGGCACTGCAAAAACTGGGTCGCACGAAGGAGCGCAAGGCGGTGCTTGCGGCATTCAAGACGGCCTCCGCCAACGGAGCCCAGCCTCGCCCGCGCAGCGGTCTAATCAATTTTCTCGCTCTCTCCCCGGAGCAGCAGGACGCCAATTATCTCGAATCATTACAAGCAGCGGTTAATGCAAACCCCAACGATGTCGCCCTCAAGGCTCGCCTTGCCGAGACGCTACTGGACCAAGGCGAAAGAAAGCGCGCTGCCGCGGTATTTCGGGAGGTGCTTGCGGCGGGAGCCGATACCACCACTCTGGCCGATTGCGGGAAAGCCCTACTGGAGCATGAACAGTATAGTTTGGCGGCGGAATTTCTTCAAAAGGCGCCGAATGCGAACCTCGACCTGGCAATCGCCGTGTTCCATTCCGTCAGCCCCGAAGCCGGACTGGCTGAACTCGATGAAATTCCCGCCGACCAACGCGCCGGCGACTACTTTATACTTCGCGCCCAGATCCTGGATTCTATGGGCAAAACCGCAGAAGCGGCGGACTCGCTGAATCGAGGTATTGGCGCGGCCCCCCGGCGTGCCGATATGTATTTTGAGGCCGCTAAGTTTCTGATTCAACACGGCCAATTCAAGCAGGCGGCGGCATTGCTGGAAGATGCAACCCGCCTGATCCCGGATGCGCCTAACTTGTGGCTGGCGCGGGCGATTGCTCTTGAGTTGCCGGTGGCGCATGGGAGATCCCACGCCGACGAGGTGCGGAGCGAAGAAGCAATGAAAGTGCTGGCACAAATTGAGTCCCGCTGGCCGGCGTGGGATCTCCCATACCTCGTGAACGGCATGATCTTGCAGAACGAACTGAAATCGAGGGAAGCGAAGCAGATGCTCGATTTAGCGATTGCCCTCGGGTGCCGGGAAGCGGACGCTTATTATTACGAAGCTTTAGCCATCACAAACACGACCCCGGTCGACCTGCCGGAGGCGCAGAAGGCCGTCTCTCAGGCAGTGACACTAAACCCCGAACATGCCGCAAGTAGGGCACTGTACGGACAGATTCTCCTGGATGAGGGAAACTACGAGGCCGCCGTTCAACAGCTCCTCGCCGCTGTGCGGCTTCAGCCGACACTCTATCGCGCGCATGATCTCTTGCGCACGGCCTACCTCAAGATGGGAGAGATTGACAAAGCTGGTGAAGAATTGAATCAGATGAGGCGCATCGCCACACAGAGTTCCGAGCCCGACCAGGCTACCTCCTCTATGGAGCGTATCTTGTTCACCGTGCGTCCGCCGGGTGGTACTGCAGCTACGAAATGAGAGTTTTTGGTGAACTAACCGTTCGCTAAAAAGGAATCATCGTCTGTTTGATGATTCCAGCGGTTGATTTTTCCAACTGAGGCTCGATGCGTAAGCATCCGAGGAATGCGGGTCCTGCCGAACACGCACTCGCCCAACTTGGAGTGGTTGCGCACTGAAATGCGCCGCATTCGGTATGAACGATGAAAGGCTAAGAGTTGTCTATGCAAAACCTAGCGAACTCAGCTTGGTTCCTCCTGATCCTGATTGCGACACTGCTCCCTCCACTTGATGCAATAGCTCTCCCTGCATCGCAAGCCGACGTACCGCCTTCATCAGTGTTGGAACTGAAGCGGGTCTTGGATCTGGCGCACAGAGTTGTCCCGTGGATGGACGGGAAGCTAATTCTCATCCGCATTCCGAAAGAGCGCGGGGAC
>JAIQGA010000242.1 GCA_020072925.1 Terriglobia bacterium
GGGAAAATTTCCGAAATGATGAGCCAGGTCATCGGCGCCAAGCTCAAGGCGTAAGTCCCGACGCAAAGAAACATGGCAAAGACCACGTACACACCCGCGAGGTTGAACCAGAAAAACGTGCCGAGCAAAGCTTGAGCCAATGCCATCCCCGCCGTGCCCAGAAGCAACAATGGCCTCCTCCCCAGCCGGTCCACGACCAAAAAGGCGGTCACGGTACAAGCGAGATTGCAGATGTTGAAAATGATCGTCTGCAGCAGGGCGTCGCTCGCCAGCCTGAAGCCGGCCTTTTGAAAGATGATGGGGGCGTAGAAAGTCAGCGGACTTACGCCGGTCCATTGCTGAAATATCCCCAGCGCAACCGCAACGAGCAACGCCACACGCAGCCCGGGCCGGAAGAGCTCGGAGATATTTGCACTCTCCGCCGTGATCGCCGTATGGATCTCCTTCAATTCCGACTCAGCGTTCGCTGGGCCGTCCACTTTCGCCAGTATTCCGAGGGCTTCATCGCTGCGGTTCCGTTGAACCAGCCACCGGGGGCTCTCAGGGACAAAGAGCAATCCGAGCAGCAGGACGGTGGCTGGAACCAGCATGGAAAGGAACATTCCTCGCCAGTTACCACTAAACGAAAAGAAATATGAAACCACAATCGAAGCTGTTGAACCAATCACAATGGCGAGCTGGTAGAGGGAGACTAATCGGCCGCGCAGGCGGGCCGGAGCGACCTCGGCAATATACATGGGCGACACGACCGACGCGACGCCTACGCCCACTCCGCCCAGAATGCGGTAAACGCTGAATTGCGCGATGTTGCGCGAAAAAGCCGTTCCCACCGCGCAGCCGCCAAACAGCAGGGCGGCCACCAGCAGGCTCTTCTTTCGTCCAATCCGATCGCCAATCCACCCCGCGACAAGAGGGCCGGGAATACAACCCAGGGTTGCGCTTCCAATGGCAAGCCCAAGTTCCATCGCGCTCAGCGAAAATTCCTTTTCCAGGAAAATGACGGCGCCCGAAATGATGGAGAGATCGTAGCCGAACAGCAGTCCGCCCACCGCCGCCACCAGCGAGATGAGGTAGACGTAGGCTCTGCTTGTCTGGCTCTTTAGATCCGGCGCACCTTTGGCGCGAACCAATTGGCTCTTCGAGATCGACATGATTTGGATTGGGGACAGTATCAGAGCGCGCTCTCGGCCCGCAAGTGGCTGTGCGAATACTGGAACGCGTCCGGGAGAGCCCGGAGCGGCGCACGAGCAGCATACCGCGCACGGACCGAGGAAAAGCTTGTTAAGGGTATTATGGCGATGGCTGATAGGATGGCGGAGAGGGTGGGATTTTCAACCAGCCAAAATTAACTTACGAACACCATTCTCAATCGTCCCAAGGCACTCGTAAATTTCCCGATTTGGATGCTGAAACTACGACTAAGTTCTGTCAATCGTTTTCATTGGCCGTAATGCCGCTTCCTAAGACATTCGGTGCCTTTTCTGACCGAGAGAAATTCTGAGGAAATTTTCGGCATTTCTGAGTCATTAAATTTAACTGGATGTCTTAGGAAACTCAGGAAGGTTGTGCAGCGTCATTGCTTCGATTTCTCCGCCCACAAGGTGGGCCGAAGGTTGTGACCTCGGCGCATCGGAGCCCGAGTGGCATCCGTTTTAGACTGGACCCCGATCAGTTTTCGTTTCTATAAACCTGAACAAACCAGCTGAAGGGATGGGCGGCGCGTGCCATTTGCTGTGCCGCGACCCGTGGAGTTGTCTTCACGGTCCGAAAGGTTAGTCAGGTCGTCCGGCGCGATGCGCATGCTTGGGTCGTGACAATTGCCAGCGCTTCTCGTCCGAGCCGCCGCCCGACTTTCCTATTTCCGACAAAATCGTTCGACGGACGGTTCCGGCGAACGGCAATCTCATCGATGTCTCGAAATTGTGGGAACGATACGGGTCGGCGGGATCCTGGCTGGGATCAAACCCGATCATTGCTGGAACGTACGTATGTCGCGGATGTGCTTGGGAAATCAGAGTGTGATAATGACTTCTCAAGCGACGCGGAGACATTTCGAGGCCACGTACTGGAACAAATGAGCATGGGCTGATCAAAGGAAAGCTCTTGACCTATTTCAAAAGGCATAAGCTCCGCTACAAGCACATTGGAACGCATGTCTACACAAGAACATTTGAACCAATGGTTACTGAATCTCGCGAAGAGCTTTTTCGAGACGATGAGCTTCGGCAACGCCGAGCCGAATCCATTTGCCCAAGACGTCGTCGATTTCTCGTCTACCGGGCTGGTCCGGTGCGAAAGAATTCGGGGCCAACGTCAAGGTCGCCTCAATAACTGAACAAACGCGCCGGCCGATTGCTCGCCCAATCCAAAATTCACTGTCGTCGGCGTGTGCGGCGAGCCAACTCTTCGACGCAGCGCAAGTAAGCGGCAAGTGAGCGGGGCGCGGCGAGACTTCCAACAGGTTGAGCAGCGTCGTCGCCATGAAGAGAAATGGTCCACTTTCCGCCAATTCCTGCAGTGGCGGAAGGAAAGGGGGCAAACGATCAACACCCCTTTCGAGCAAGTAACACTTCGACGGCGAGAAGACGTAGCTGTAATCGTTGAAGAGGAGCACTGCGAGCGCCCGAGCAAGGTGCGTACCGATTGAGTCTGACAGATCGCGACGCTGCCATTCCCATTGCCGTGACGTCATCAGGCGGCGTGCCAGCGTCGTTCGGATGTGCACGGCCTCTCCGTCTCCGAGGCCGGTACCATTGAAATAAACGTCATCTACGCTCCGCACAAATATCGCCGTGACGTCAAGGGAGGCTTCACCTGGCAGTCTCAAGATTGGCCCGAGCGCGAACTCATCAATTTGAGGAATCGTCAGCCCAGCAAGGCAACGCGCCAGCAGGTTGAAATACGCACGGTTCCATTCATCCGGGATTCTGTCGGGATCGTCCTCCTCGCCGAGATCCGAGCCGTTCGCGACCACGGTCCAGTTCGAATAAGCCCTAGCGACATCGCGCAGCCAGGGCCGCTTCACGACGTCGAAGATGCTTGCAGCCTTGCCAAGCCACAATGCCGCGGCCTGCTGATCCGTGTACTGCTCGGGCCTTTTTTCCCGATCATCGCGTTCACGGCGTCGTTCGTTCAAGGAATAGCTGTGCCGGGAATGCGCACGCGATGGTTCGAACGCGGGCCATGCGGGCTCGTCTAGCTTTCCGTCCAACCAGGCGAGGTCTGCTTCGATGGCGGCTGTGACCGCGCGGTGACGCGCCTCAAGGCGCGCCTTATGATCCTCCTCCGGCATACCCCATTGCCGGACAGGTTGAATGCATGCCAAGAAGGCACAACGCAACACGGCACGCGGCAGGCGTTCGTCGACTGCCGCCAGAATTCCTGCCACATAAAAAAATCCTTGCGCTGCGGCGGGGTCATCGTCTCCGGCCGCTTCGAGGAGCGTGCGGACATCAGCCATCTCAAAGCGGTTCTTCAGCAGCAGGGCCGTTCCCATGAATGCAATTGCAATCGGGTTGTATTGCAGGCCATCGCGCATTCTGCACGCGGGATCATGTTTCCCCTTGAACGCGCGCCTGAATGTTTCTCGTACCCAATCGCCGTGCGTGGCAATCAGGCCCGTGCCGCCGTCACGTGCGGCGATCATGGCGACACTAACGATTGCCTCCTCGCGCAACCATTGCTCGGATCCGTTCCCGGCGGGCTTGTTCGCCACTTCTCGCGCCCACTTGACGGCAGCGGCAGCGAACACTGTCGAAGACCGCCCTGGGTTATTCAGGACGATCCGGATAGAACCTTCCGCCTGGGCATGTGTATTGCGTTCCTGCATCTCGTCTTGCAGAGGCTTGAGGTGGTCGCGTTCCGCTGCCGGAGGAGTATACTCCCAGCCTTCCTTAGGCCCGTCTGCCGTTTGCACGCTCGTTTTTCGCCAGTTATTCGGGTCAATGCGGTTCAGTGCATGCAACACCATCAACTCCGGGTCTCCCAGGTTGGATTGTTTTTGCGGCGGCCCCAGGCGGGCGGCCGCACCCTGTAAAAGGCCCGTCAAGACAGGACGGTCCGCGCTAAACTCCTCCATCGCATAAAAATCGAGCAACTGGTCGAGCGTTAAATGCCGGGAAGGTCGTGTTTTCAAACTCTCCAGGCTGACAAGCCCGGCGGGCTCCCGTTCAACTTCTTTAAGCCCGAAAATATCAGGCATCTGGATGTTGTCGCTCACGACCCTCTGACGATCGAGGCAGAGAAGTTCCGGGCAGGCGACAAACGGCACCGCCGGCGTGTGCGAATCCGGCCAATGGGACAACAGCAGATCGACGGCAACCAGCAGGTAAGCCGCTGGAACCGGCCCTTGACCGATGATCTCCGCCACCACCTTGTCGACAGGTTCGCCCTTTTCGATCCGCCCGTGCGCCCAGGCTTCGAGAGCCAACAGAGCGGATGCCACGACAGATGGCCCAGCACCCAAGTCTCTGGACCAACCATAGGATTGATACCAGGGAAACACCTTCTCACATCCATCCGGAAAGACCACCGTCATCGCATTCCTGAAAAAGTCCCTGCCGCCGGTCTTGAACGCAACCGCATGGTCGACTATCCGCCGTATCAGGGGCAGCCCATACTCAGGCGCATGTAGGAGGAGTTCATAGAAAGGACCTTGCGCAGGGGAAGCGGGCACAAAATCCAAGCCCACATATTTGAACGCTTCCGGAAACGGGCCGCTGTATTCCTCGTCTTCCTTATCTTCTTTCGGCAGAAGGTAATCGGCGGTGAGTTCCGCAAGCTCCTTGGGCGCCGCCTGCGCCAGCGCGCCGCGGAACTTGAGAAGCGCCCGCAATGCGTGATGGCGGTACGGATGTTTGCTGAAGGATTTCAGATATTCTGCCGCGAGATTCGGCCTGTGATTGCAGAACAAAAGGAACCCCGTTCTGAGATCCTCCGCCAGTCTCCCGACCTGTTCGGAATCCAGCTCGTCGTTAAAGGCCCGTGGACGGTTTTTGGATCTGGCCATAATGCGCGACGTGTCAATCTGGGAAAGCCAGTAATAAAACCACTCCACGATGCGGGGCGTCCAGGGATCTTTGCCGCCCCAAATGATCGACCAGTTCGAATAGAGCGAAACAACGTCCGGAATCGCTGGCGCAGGCACGCCAACGCCCGTCTTGATAAGCCAGAGGATCAGCCTCGCCCAGGATGGTCCGACCGGAACGTTGATGCCAGCCGGGATCTTGCGGGGATCGATGCCTGCCGCCGCAAAGTACTTATCGACTGGGTCACTTTCCACGGCCATAACGATGCGTATCAGTTCGCGCAGCAGCCTTGCGCGAACCGCAAACAGGGCAGCAGAGGCCTTGTCGAGCATCTCGACCGCGATCTCCGAGCGCACCAGCGCCAGCAAGACGGCCCGGCGCCATGACTCATTGACGCCCGTCTTGCTCACCGCGGCATGGAGGGAGCGCCACCGTTCGATGTCAGCGGTACGCTCAATCGAAAGGCGCGCCGCCAACTCCACGCCACGGCCTAGGTCGGGGGGCGCGGGGCGGTCCAGAGGCAATCGCTCGATCAGCGAGAGATCGAAATACAAAAGATTACCGATTGCCCATTCGCGAAGGACATCGTGGCGGAACGCAACGCGGTCGTTGCCGAGGTCACTCAGGCTTTCGCTTGCGACGAGCGCGTCTACCGCCGAGGCCGGCATTCCGGTGACGCTAAGGTGATCGGCTTGCGCGAGAGCCTGCTCCGCCAGCGCCTTCAGCACCCGGGCACGGTCGCGGTGGCCGCCATCCTTCGCACCGTCCGCCGATTGCCACCATTCCTCCGCCATCTCGGCTTCGGTACGCAACGTAGGTGCCTCGGATGGCCGATTGGCGAGCCGGGACAGGCGAAACAGGTTTCGCGCGACCTCCCGCGCCGGATGACTTTCCGACAAGAGCGCAGCTAATTCAGGTGCTGCATTCCGGAGTTCGTCCGTTTCGCTGTCCCGAAATCGCGCCGAGCCGTGACGATCACGGACATGCCTGGAACCGTCGCCGCCTCCCGGACAAGATCGATCACCGTCAATCGCTCCTCCGCACGGAAGAAATCTAGACTATCGACGAACAGAACGCCGCTGCCGCTCCCGGCCAGGTCTGAGAGGAGGCCGTGCGCGGTGCCGTCCAAGCCGAGGACGGCTCGCAGAGGCAGCCATCCTTTGGGCACGGTGCGGACGGGACTCAGCACAATGACCGCACTCTCCGCTGATATTTGCCGCGCAAAGTGCTTCAGCACAGCCGATTTGCCAACACCGGCATTGCCCCTGATTTCGACGTAACGGCCGCTGTCGAGCGCGCTGTGAACGGCGCTCACGCGCTCATGCCGTGTCAGCATCACACCGCCTACACGATCGCCTATATCGCCGAGTGTATTGCGGGATGCTTCGGCTAAAGCCTGGCGCGCTGGGAGGTTGTGACGATCTCCCGCCAGCCGGAAGGATCTCGCGTTGAGGTTGGCTATCAGTCGGTCGCGTGTGCAGTCGCCGCCGGACTTGGCGATATCAATGGCGAGTTCCGTCAGGGCTTTCCATAGATCCCCGGCGTGAAGGCCGTCCTCAGGGTGAAGGGCGCGGACCGCACGTTCTTTCGCCAATTCCTCCGATGCCGAGCCGCTTGCCGTAAAGTCGAAAACAAAGATATGAAGCCTGCCGAGAAGGTTCCAGACGGTTTCGTCATCCTTTGCCGCGCCCGCCGCGCCGAGATGGGTCCTGAAGGTCTTTACAAACTCCCGCATGGCAGGGTTTGCGGAGCCAGGTCGCCCAATCCGCTCGAAGAAGGTTTTAGCATCCCCCAACTGACGCGCCCAAGTGAGAACGTCCTGATAGGGGCCGTCGATCTTATGGGAGCTTCGCGAAATCGCGATTCCCAATTCATGGCGACTGCTCCAGAAATCCGCCTTGCCGGAGACCTTCGCAATCTGCCCAACAACTCTTTGGAAAATCTCGTCCTTTGGGGCGAAAGTCATGCCCCTTTTGACCTGGATTTCAAGAGTGGCGGCGTTCCCGGATGCGTCATGCGCATGCACAATGACGTCATCCAGTGGGTGACCTTCGGCAGCTCTTTGGAATTCGACGCGATCAATGACCGTGCCGGGCAGGCCTCGCGGCTCCGCCCCACCAGCATGCACAGGAGATAGGACGCCCCCACTTGGCCCTCGAAGTGGCTCCCTGCCGGTCCACTCGACGATGGGCTCTTCACCTGGCTCATAAAACGATATCCACTATAGAAAAGATCCTAAGCGAACAATATCAAGTACCTCTTCCACACTCACGACCTGTAGTAGAGGTTAGGATTTCAAGTACACGCCGAGAGCATGTTAGCTTCGGGCCCTGCGCCCTGGCGAGGTGGTGATTCTGGACAATCTGGCCACGCACAAAATCCGGGGAGTCCGGGAAGCCCTCGATGCCGCTGGCGCCCGGCTGCGGTATCTGCCGCCGTATTCGCCGGACTTCAATCCCATCGAGCCCATGTGGAGCAAGATCAAACAAATCCTGCGCGGCCACGCTCCCCGGAGCGACGAACAACTGCTGTGCGCAGCGAAAAAGGCCTTCCAGTCCATTTCCGTCGCCGACTGCAAAGGCTTCTTTTTTAGCGCCCGATACGCTACATAATAAATGGATATTCTCTAATCGGCTGCTTCGCCCACGCGTGCAGTTAGGTTGCGAAGCCAGATGCGTGGATTGGACCAGTGAACGAGACGCCCCAAAAATCCCAGCCTTTCCGCCACGTCGGCACGATTTTGCCGGATTGCCCCCCGGGGTGGAAGCGTCTGTCCTGACGACGCTCAACGCCTCTGGCCAGGCAAACAGCTTGGAAAGCAACACCAGGGTCAACCGGATGTCGACCTTCGCTCGGCGAGGTTTGATCTGGCGCTCCAGATACAGAGCCCATTGCTTGCGGAGGAAGAAGATCTCAGCGCCCAGGGCACACCGCGGCCGCAGGCGGACCCTGATGAACCTGAGGGTGTCCAGTGATAGATCGAACGTGGTCACCAGCACATTGGATAGGGAATCGAGTTTCGGCATCAACGCCAGGATCGCACACCCCGCACATCGCCGTCACTGGGAGGGAAGAAGCGAGGCGTACAGAATCGCCATGGAGTGCAGCAGCCCTGGAATCATTAGAAAATACGCTTCCCTAATCGCCAGGCGATGTCGGCTAGGGTACATGACAGAAGAGTCAGTATGTGCGTTCGCGCTGCCCTCCTCCTGGCATTTCGCTCCATCTTGGGTGATAATGTGCACAGGGGCTTCACAATCGAGACCGGGGGAGAGTCTGCGTGCCTGGCGCCGGATCACACCGGACTCCGGACGGAATTCGGCATCTGGCCTTTGACGACGAGATGCCCAGCATGGAGCGCGTTCTGGCGTCGGCGCGACTCTTCCTGGCGATTGCCTTCTTGGTGGCAATCTACCTGGATCCCACCACGCCGACACGTTACGTAACCTTGGCGTATGTTCTGCTCATCGCTTATGTCATTTACAGCTGCTGCCTGTTTGTCCCGATTCTCCTTCATAAGCATGCGATCTTCAGGCGACCGTTCATCCTCGGCGTGCATGCCGTGGATCTGTTCTGGCCCGCCCTGCTCTCATTATTCACAGAAGGCGCCGAGAGCCCTTTCTACCTGTTCTTTTTTTTCGTCGTGATGGCGGGTTTCTGGGAGACCGTGGCGACGACCGCGGCAGCTATTTCTCTACTGTTGATGGAATTGTCAGTGGTCAGTGGGGGGCCTGCCGACACGGGGCACTTGCTGCAAGGCGCATTTGAATTGAACCGCTTCATGATGCGAATCACGTACCTTTTTCTGATGGGACTATTGATGGGGTTCCTGGGGGAAGAAGAGCGCCGCCTGCGCATCCAGGCTTCCGCCGTCGCCCGAATTATCGCAAAGGCACAGGCAGAGCGTGGTCTCACCAATACCTTGCGCGCGGTTCTCAATAAGATTCTGCAACTCTTTGGTGCCGATGAAGTGCTGCTCGTCGTTAGCGAGGCGCGAACGGGGCGAACCTTCTTTTGGCAAACGCGACGGGAATCGGGCGAGTCTGATAGAACAATCCAATTCTCCGAGCTTGGGCCCCTGCAGAGGGAGAAGTATCTATTTCCAATCCCCTGCCACAGTCTACGCGCCACGCGAGGACGCAGCGCTGGTCAAGCGGATTTATTCCGCGTTATCGCCCTGGATGACAAGGGTAGGCGGATGCAAAATCGATCCTGCACATTCCCGGAGGATTTCACGTCTGCGCATGCCTTCCGTTCTGTTCTGGTAGTTTCCGTGGCCTTCGAAGACGAGTGGTCCGGCCGTCTGCTCGTCTTCAAGCCTGACGACGTAATCTTCAAGGAAAGGGAGCTACTTTTTCTCCAGACCCTGGTGCAGAGTGTGGCTCCGGCGCTTCATAGCGCCTATCTCTCGGGCCGGCTGCGCTCCCGGGCCGGGGCCCTGGAACGCGCCCGGGTGGCGCGGGAACTACACGATGGGGTGATCCAGTTTCTGACTAGCCTGGGTTTGCACATGGAGGCGGTGCGTCGCCAGACTCCCGCTGCGCCGCCCCGCATGATCCAAGAACTCTCCCGAATCCAACAGTCACTCAGCGCCGAGGTTGCGAACCTGCGCGACCTGCTGCAGCGGGTGAGGCCGCTCGACCTGGGTCCCGAACGGCTCCTGGATTTTATGAAAGAAACGGTCAACAGGTTTCAGCTCGAAACAGGCGTGTCTGCCAGCTTTACTTCCGACCTCCGGGACGTGAACCTTCCTCCTCGCGTGTGCAGAGAGTTCGGGCGCATCATCCAGGAGGCGCTCGTCAATGTGCGCAAGCACAGCGGCGCGCGAAACGTGCATGTGCACCTGACCTCGGAAGACCGGTGCTGGAAACTGGTGGTGAACGACGACGGGCGGGGGTTTGATTTCTCCGGGCGTCTCTCCCACGCCGAGCTTCCCGCACAGCAAGAGGGACCAAGGATCATCAAAGAACGCGTAATTTCATTGCGAGGTGAGCTTACGATAGAATCGACTCCAGGCGCCGGGGCTCGCCTGGAAATCACCATTCCACAGCAGGCTTATGGATAAGGCTTCCCAGGTCATTCGCATCCTGATTGCCGATGATCACCCGATCTTCCGTGAGGGTCTGCGAAACCTGCTCAGGACCAACCCGGGATTCGCGGTGGTAGGCGAGGCCGCAGACGGTGACCTGACCGTCAAGCTGGCTAGGCAACTCAAACCGGACATCCTGCTCTTGGACCTTGCCATGCCCCTTCGCTCCGGTATAGAAACCTTGCGGGAATTAGCCGCGGCTTCCTCCACCGTGCGTTCCATCGTCCTGGCTGCTGCGATCGAGCCTGCTCAGGTCGTTGAGGCACTACAGTTGGGCGCGCGGGGTATCGTGCTGAAGGATTCGGCCCCCCAACTGTTGATCAAGAGTATCCGCGCCGTCGTGGCCGGGCAGTACTGGGTCGGCCACGAAAGTGTTTCTAACTTGGTGAACGTTCTCCGCCAGTTCGTGCCCCGACAGGTTGAAGCCGAGCGGAAAAAAACCTTCGGCCTCACGCCGCGTGAACTCGAGATCGTGGCCGTGATTGTTGCGGGGTACACCAACAAGGAAGTCGCGCAGAAGTTCTCGATCAGCGAAGACACGGTGAAGCGTCACCTGACCAACATCTTCGACAAGCTCGGCGTGTCCAATCGCCTCGAACTCGCACTATTTGCTCTCAAGAATTCCCTCGTCGGCAACTCCTAGCGCCGTTCGAACTTTTCGGGAATCATCCGCGTGACCCCAATGACGAGCCTAGGCTACTGGCGCCAAAAGTCGAACGCTTAGCTTCAGCAAGCAGCAACCGCCGTTGTTCCCACCACGCCTGGTTCGTACCCACGTCGACCGCATTGCCACTGTCGCAAAGGTTCTACCTCGACTCCTGCAAAGTCCCCTAAATAGTGATTATCTGCAACGACAATGTCCAGGGCGGATGACATTTTTACCTACGACCAAAGTGGTATTCCTCTCCCACCCTTGTGGGATTGGCAAATTCCCCCTCTCGCCTAATCTATCTCCTGTCAGGTAGCAACATTCGCAGCGGCGGTGTTTGGTGGACTGGATTCCGGAGGCTTTCGAATGGTTGCTATCCGTAGGTAAGGCGGATTGCTCCGAGCACGATCCGCCTCGCGCCCAAAGGTTTGACATTCAATTGCCGGTACTCTACCGCGCTCGCGGTGAAACCGCATGGCGTGAGGGTCGCACGGCGAACATCAGCTACACGGGCGTACGTTTCTGGACCGATCAGTTGATGGAGCCGCATACGCAAGTCGAGATAAGTCTCAAATTACCGGTCGAGATCGGCGGCGAGACGGGGATGGAGATCGTGTGCCGAGGAGAGATTCTGCGCACGGTGCTGCCTGCATCCGCAGATGCTCAGCCCAGTCTCGCCGCCAGAATTTTGGAATATCGCTTTGTGCGGGGCAGAGAGAGGTTCGCGGCTTGACCCGCTTTCAACTCAAGAACGCCTCGGCCTTTCCCTGCTCGACTTGGGTTCGAATCAATCAGGAGATCACGAGATATTCAAATTGAAGGAGACGCAACATGCAGAAACACAGAATCTCGCTGTTCATACGCCTGGCACTGGCGCTGATTGCCCTTTTCTTGGGGATTGGCCTGTGCTTGGCGCAATCGCAAGGCAATGGCAATGCCAATGGCAACGGCAACGGCCAAGGCCTCGGCCCGCCCGCAGGTTGCAAGCCGGGCCAAATGCGGTGCACTAACAACAATCACCGATGGGCCGCCGCAATTCGTAACGCAGACCGTCGTGCGGACTATCTGAGAAAACATCATGGGGAGGTGAAGAAATGAAGAAGCTACTTCTTATCCCCTTGCTGTTGATCTTTAGTGGGCTGGCGTTCGGCCAAGTGCCCGTGTGCAACGGAGCCACCGCGAACTGCACGGACTACTTCGGCGTCGCCAACTACGCCAATAGCCCGCTCCCAGCGGGTAGTATCCTTAGCTACACACTCATAAGCGGGGGGAGCGGGTATACTGCTCCTGCGGTCCTCCTGAGCGATCCTGCCGGCACCGGTGCTTCTCCCGCCACAGCAATAGTCGACCCGACCACTGGCGCCATTACCGGCATCACGGGTGGGACCGGAGGCAGTGGCTACATCGCTCCGCAAGTCACCATCACGGATCCGAACGGCACGGGCGCTATGTTCGTAGTAAATTTAACCGGCCCCTTCACCGGCGGCATACGCAAATTTGTCGACCCGCTGGCGAATCTCTCACTTGCTGTTCCCGATACGACCACCTTCTCGGGATCTGACTTTTATGTGATCGGGCTAAAGCAGTATACCCTGAGGATGCATACTGACCTGCCCTTGACTACACTGCGGGGCTATTGCCAGCTCACCGATGGCTCTGCCACTGCCACATGTGTTTCGGGGCCGTCGTACCTTGGACCGGTCATCATTGCCCAGAAAAACCGGCCGGTGCGCATCTTGTTTAGGAACATGCTTCCCACGGGAGCTGGGGGCAACCTCTTCATTCCTGTGGACACAACCTACATGGGGGCTGCCTTCGCCCAGAACCGCGCCACCCTCCATCTCCACGGCGGCAACACTCCCTGGATCAGCGATGGCACGCCGCACCAGTGGACTGTGCCCGTAGGAGAGACGGGGGTGCTAGCGAGGGGCCCCAGTACGCAGTTCGTCCCCGACATGTTCTTTGACGCGTCCGGGAACCTGGTCCCGGCGGGGACTGCCGGAGCGACGAACGATCCGGGCGTCGGATCGATGACTTTTTATTGGACCAACCAACAAGGCGGGCGGTTGATGTTTTATCACGACCACGCCTATGGTATCACCCGTCTTAACGTCTACGCGGGTGAAGCCGCCGGTTACCTGTTGTATGACCCTGCGGAAGAAGCTGCGCTCCTAAATGCGACCGCCCCGGGGACCATCGCCGTCGGCGGCTCACAAGCTGCTCCCGATTTAGCTCACCTCATTCCCTTGGTCATCCAGGACAAGACTTTCGTGCCCAGCGCCGTCCAACTGGCTGCCGAGGATCCGACTTGGACCGCCGGTGGATTTGGAACAACGCCCGGGGCGGCGAACCCTGGCGATCTCTGGTTCCCCCACGTTTACACGACGAACCAGAACCCGGCTGACCCCGGCGGGGGCAACGCGTTCGGCCGCTGGGACTACGGTGCTTGGTTCTTCCCTCCGCAGACGAGCCTGACCGCCGCCGTGGGTGGGGCGCTCGAAGTTCCCTGCACTTCCGCGGCATTCCCGGGCCAGATACTGCAGCCCTCGGCGACCTGTCCTACCTGCGGCTGCCCCATAACGCCCAACCCATCCGGCACGCCGGAAGCCTTCATGGACACGCCCGTAGTCAACGGCGTTGCCTACCCCGTCCTCCATGTGGCCCCCGCAGCCTACCGGTTCCAGATCCTGAGTGCCGGCAATGATCGTTCCTTGCACTTGTCGTTTTTCGTTGCCGACCCGCTCCAAAACAACACGGAAGTCAAGATGGTTCCTGCGGTTCCCGCCACGGCGAGTTCCAGCACGCCGCTTTGCACAGCCGTCAACCCGATCACCCAACCCGGCTTGGTTCTCGGCCTTGCCAGGGCCCTCCTATCAGGCGGGACTCCATTGAACGGCACGGGCCTTCCAGCAGGCTGCTGGCCGAACTACGGTGCCTCCCCGGGCATCCCTGCCAAACAAACCATGTGGGCGGCCGACGGCAGGGCTGGCGGCGTGCCGGATCCGGCAACGGCGGGCCCACCCTGGATCCAGATTGGCACGGAAGGCGGTCTGCTGCCATCGCCAGTGGTCATCCCTGCGACGCCGATCAACTATGAATACAACCTCCGGAGCATAACGGTCACGAACGTCGGCGTCCACGGCCTCTGGGTGGGGCCGGCGGAACGGGCCGACGTCATCGTTGACTTCTCCGCGTTCTCGGGTAAGACCCTCATTCTCTATAACGATGCGCCCGCCCCCGCTCCGGCGTTCGACTCCCGCCTCGACTACTTCACGGGCGACGGGGATCAGACCCCCATCGGCGGCGCACCCAACACCCAGCCAGGCTACGGTCCCAACACCCGGACCATCATGCAAGTTGTTGTGGACGGCAACGCGCCCAACAACCAGGCCTTCAGCCTGTCCACCTTGCAGGCAGCGTTTGCCTCGTCCGCCACGACGACGGGCCTCTTCGCCGCGACCCAGCCCACCACCATCGTGCCGGAGTCCATTTACAATTCTGCCTACTTCAATAGTTTCGCTAACACGTATACGGGAATCTCCGACAACACTGTAACCTTCACCCCAATCACAACGCTCAGCCTCATCAACGCATGCTCCCCCAGTCCCGTGCTCCCTGCACAATGTGTCGTCATGGATCAGAAGGCCATCCAGGAGCTCTTTACCCTTGATTATGGCCGCATGAACGCCACGCTGGGCACCGAGCTACCGTTTACCAATTTCCTCACCCAGACGACCATCCCTCTCGGGTATATCGATCCGCCCACCGAGATTTTCCAGGAGGGTGAGACCCAGATCTGGAAGATTACTCACAACGGCGTGGACACCCATTTCATCCACTTCCACCTGTTCAATGTGCAGGTAATCAACCGCATGGGCTGGGACGGCTCGATTCGGGCGCCCGACGAAAACGAGGTCGGCTGGAAAGACACCGTCCGGATGAACCCGTTGGAAGACATAACTGTCGCGTTGCAGCCTATCAAACCGATTGTTCCGTGGCCGCTTCCCGACAGCATCCGGCTTGAGGACGTGACGGCGCCGGTGGGCAGCAGCGCGCAGTTCACAAACGTGGACCCATTCACCAACGGCGGAGCCACAACCTTCAACGGGCCCACCAACTTTGGCTGGGAATACGTTTGGCACTGCCACATTCTGGGTCATGAAGAGAACGACATGATGCGGCCCATGGTCTTTCAGGTGGCGCCTCCGGCGCCTTCGAACCTGGTTGCCTTGGGGGCCCCCTCAGGAAAGTACAGCGTGGCTTTGACCTGGACGGACAACTCCGCGAACGAGTCCGGATTCAATCTCGAGAGGGACACCGACCCTGCCTTCCTGAACCCGGCACCGACATCATTCGCGATTCCAAGCACTACCACCCTTGCATACGGAGGGATCATAACGTTTACCGACACGACGGCTACCAAGGGCGTCCTTTACTTCTACCGGGTGCAAGCCGTCGACGACAACTTTAAGCCGCCGTTCACCCAGGCATACAATGCCACACCGGCGCTTCTCTCCGCATGGTCCAACACGGCCCCGGTCGTGGTCGGAGCCGCCCCGAACGCCAGCGTATCGCCAACACCACTAACGTTCGGGAACCAATTCGTGAATACGACCAGCGCCGCCCAGACGGTGACACTGTCCAACGCGGCAGGGGCTGGAACCCTGGCGATCGGTGGCATCACCATCACCGGCGCCAACCCAGGTGACTTCGCGCAAACCAACACCTGCCTCGCAAGTCTACCGGCAGGCACATCTTGCACAATCAGCGTGACGTTCAAGCCCACTGCCACGCTCGCACGGAGCGCGTCGCTGACCGTCAACAGCTCGAATCCCACACTGTTGGCGGTACCATTAAGTGGCACGGGAATCGCTCCGCTCGCCGGTGTAGCGCCGACGTCGCTCACGTTTGCGAGCCAAGGGCTGAATACGCCCAGCGCAGCCCAGACGGTGACGCTGTCCAATACAGGGACTGCGCCGCTTACGATCAGCAGCTTCACGCCCACTGGTGACTTCGGGATCGACCCACTCACCACCACCTGCAGCACGAGCACGAGCCTGGCAGCCAGCACGAGCTGCACAATCGGCGTAATCTTCACGCCCACGGTAGTGGGGGCCCGGACGGGGACACTGACCGTTACGGACAACACCAACGGAATAACCGGCAGTGCGCAGACGGTCTCGCTGAGCGGTACGGGCGTTAACGGCCCGTTTGCCGCTCTATCGCCAGCGTCGCTGCCGTTTGGGAACCAACTGGTGGGTACGACCAGCACACCAGCTCAGACGGTGACGCTGACCAACTCGGGCGGTTTGGCGTTGACTATCACCAGCATCGCCACCACCGGGAACTTCGCGCAGACGAACACCTGCTTGCCTCCCGGCACGCTGGCAGCGGGCGCCAACTGCACGATCAGCGTGACCTTCACGCCAACGACAACGGGGGCGCTGAGCGGCACACTGACCATCACGGACAACAGCAACAACGTACCCGGCAGCACGCAGGCGGTCTCGCTGAGCGGTACGGGTATTATGATGGTCGCCAGTGTATCGCCGGCGTCGCTCACCTTTGGGAGCCAAGTGATAGGTACGAGCAGCGCAGCTCAGACAGTGACGCTCACCAATACGGGTAACACGGCGTTGACGATCACCGGCACCGGCGTATCGACGAACTTCAACGCGCCCACTACCTGCCCAAGCAGCCTGGCTGGAGGCGCGAGCTGCACGTTCAGCGTAACCTTCGCGCCCGCGCTAGGGACTCCGGCGGGGCCAGTGACTGGCGCGCTGACCATCACGGACAACAGCAACAACGCGCCCGGTAGCACGCAGACGGTCTCGCTGAGTGGTACGGTCGTTACAGGGCCGTTCGCCAGTGTATCGCCAGCGTCGCTAACGTTCGCCAACCAACTGCTGAATACGACTAGCGCATCTCAGCCTGTGACGCTCAAAAACACTGGTAGTGCCACACTGACTGGCATTAACGTCTCCACCACCACAAACTTCGCGGAGGCGGACAACTGCGGACTCAACGGCAGCTTGGCCGGAGGCGCGAGCTGCACGATCAACGTAACCTTCACGCCCACGGCAGCGGGGCCGCTGGTCGGGTCACTGATCATCTTCTCCAACAGCATCGGAGGTAGCCCGGTGCAGGTCCCGCTAAGCGGTACGGGCATTGTCCCGATCGCTGGTGTATCGCCAACCTCGCTAACGTTCGCGAACCAAAAGGTTAACACCACCAGTGCGCCTCAGACGGTGACGCTATCCAATACAGGGACCGCAGCCCTGACCATCAACAGCATCGCCATCGGAGGCACGAACCCTCGTGACTTCAGCCGGACTACCACCTGCGGCGCGAGCCTGGCTGCGAAGTCGAGTTGCACGATCAGTGTTACGTTCAGGCCCTCGAGGAAGGGCGCACGATCTGCAACGCTGACTGTTACCGACAACAATAACGCTGTCAACGGTTCGACGCAGAACGTGGCGCTGAGCGGTACTGGGCTGTAAGACAGTACCACGATGTTTGACAACTTGATCTACGCAAGAACGGATACTGCTCGCGGGGCTTTCCCGCGAGCAGTATCCTGTGAATGAACTGAACACCATGCGTGAGACTCCTGTGGTTCAACAACAGGCGTTTCTTGGGGGAGGGAGAAATCCCTCTCCTTCTTTTTTTCAAGCACTTATGCGGCATTCTTCCAACCCTCGAAAGCAAGTTGTAGTGAGAACCTGTTTCTCGAGGCCGGCAGCTCGTTCACGCGCGTGCTGGGTAGCCATTGGCCTTGTAGCGATGGTTGCGCAGTGCGTGTTCATGCAGGCCCAAACGCACAGTACGACCCCGAAGAGCGGGGCATCGCAAACTTCCAAGTCTGCTTTACAGCAAGGCCCTCCAGCGCCGCCTTCGCCATCCCTCCCCTCAGCGTCGCCCAAGCCGGCGCCATCCGATCCACCAGT
>JAIQGA010000243.1 GCA_020072925.1 Terriglobia bacterium
GGAGTGCGTGGGGTACCGCGTGGAAGCCGACGGGGCGGTATTTGTTCTGGCCACAGACACTGAGCCAGGCTCACCGACGCATGACCGCTCAGTGCGCGAGCTGGCGCAAGGGGCCGACGTCCTCGTCTATGATTCTCAGTACACTCCCGAGCAACTCCAGAACGAGAAGAAGGGGTGGGGGCACAGTTCGTGGCTCGAGGGGACGCGTATCGCCCGCGAGTGCAAAGTGAAGAAGTTGGTTCTGTTCCACTACGACCCGGATCATGACGATACCGTTGTGGATGGTCTTTTGGAAGCGGCGCGCCGGGAGATTCCGGACGTCACTGGGGCTGCCGAAGGCCTCGCCATCAACTTACCTGAAGGCGTAGTGCAGTCTGTCAGGTCGGCCAAGGGCTCCGACCGCCGCCGTCACGTGCGGTACCAGGTTGAGCTGCCTGTGCGCGTCTCGTGGCAGAGGGCCGACGGGCAGAAGAAGGGTGTGCAGGGTTTCACCCGTAACATTTCCAGGTCGGGGATCTACTTTGTTGCCCCGGCCCAACTCCAGTCAGACGGACCCCTCGAACTGGACGTGATCCTCCCTGACGACATCACACACCGCGGCGATACCAGTTATCGATTCGTTGCTCAGCCTCTCCGCAGGCAGAGACTCAACGGTACGGCAGGGATTCCCCCACCTGCTGTGGGAGTGGGCGCCCTGCTGACACCCGTGAATAGCAACACCCTGCCAATCTGAGCCCAGCATCAGTAGTTTGGACACTATGAAGAAAGACGTGCTCAATATGCCCAACTTCACAAGCAGTGAGCAGCGTTATCGCGAGGCGTGCGAGGTCATTCCCGGCGGCGTCAATTCCTCCTTGCGCAGGTGCTGGCCGCAGCCGGTCTGGGCGCGCTCGAAAGACGCCGTCATTACCGATGTGGACGGCAATGATTTTATCGACTATCACGCGGCCTTTGGCCCCATCCTCCTGGGTCACAATCACGCCGCCGTGAATGAGCGCGTCGCTCGCGCGCTGGGGGAAGTCGACCTCGTGGGGGTTGGCTCGACGGAAGCGGAGACCCAGCTCGCAAAGAAGATCTGCCAGCACGTTCCCTCCGCCGAGAAAGTGCTTTTCTGCAACAGCGGCACCGAAGCCACCTATTCCGCGGTGCGGCTGGCGCGCGCCGTAACCGGCCGCAAGAAACTCATCAAGTTCCAGGGTGCTTATCATGGCTGGCATGATTATCTCGCCATGAACGTCATTTCACCTCCCGACAAGCTGGGGAAGTGCGACCCTCTTTCCGCGGGAAGCCTGCCCGAGGCTCTCGAACACACGCTCATCTGCTCTTTCAACGATCTTGACAACGTTGAAGACACCGTCCGCGCGCACCGGGGCGAAATTGCGGCCATCATCCTGGAGCCGATTCTCCACAACATCGGCTGCGTGCTTCCGCAGCCTGGTTTCCTCGCGGGCCTGCGTGAGATCACGCGCCGCGAGGGCACGCTCCTGATCTTCGATGAAGTCGTCACGGGATTCCGGCATGGCTTGGGTGGATATCAGAAAGTCTGCGGCGTAACGCCGGACCTGACAACGCTGGGCAAAGCCATAGCCAATGGTTACCCCATCGCCGCCCTCTGCGGCAAGCGCGAGTTCATGGACCACTTTAAGACGCATCCCGACGGCAATGTGTTTTTCGCGGGCACTTTCAACGGTCACCCCATTGGTTGCGCGGCGGCTTTGGCGACCATCGAAGTGCTCGAAAAAGCGGAAACCTATCCACGGCTGTTCGCAATGGGCGAGAAAATGCGCAAGGGGCTCACCGAGATCGTCCAGCGCCTTGGTGTGAAAGCCACAGTGGCGGGTTTCGGCTCAGTGTTTCTCACTTACTTCCAGGAGGGCCCGATTCGAAATCATCAGGACCTTCTGCGCAACGACGCGGCGATGTTCGTCAACTACCGCAAGAACCTCATCGAGCGAGGCATCTTCAAACTCCCCATAAACTTGAAGCGCAATCACCTCAGCCTCAGCCACAGCGAGGAGCAGGTGGACCGCACGCTCCAGGCCTGTGAGGACAGCTTGCGCGCCCTGATTCGGCGGAGCGCCCATGCATGAGCTCTAGCGCCTCAGGCGTAGCGCGAACGATTGTTGAGCGAAGTCAGGCGAAGCGCCGCGCGCGTTTTAGTTTGGACTGCCCTTCGGCTTCGAGGTCGCTGGTTGCGATTTCCCCGCTTCTGGCCGCGGCGCGCGCCTGCTTGACGATGGCCCCATAGCCCTCCTTGTCGAAGGGCGGACAACCGGTGGGGAATTGCCCCAAGGGGTGCTTCTTCTGCCGCATCAGGTAGGTGCAGAATGAAAGCGTCTTGCAGGTCTTGAGCGGATCGAGTTCGCCCTTCGTCAGCGCATCGCGCGCCCACTCGGGATACGCGAGCGCGCCGCGTCCGACACCTGCCACCGACACTCGCCCGAGTTTCAGATTGGCCGCTGCGGCGTGAATCAGGTAATGCTGAAGCCAGCTATACCCCGTTCCGACAACCGCCAGGCCGGGATAGGCGTGCTGGATTTCGCCCGTCACGGCGAAGTGCCGCACGACGCCCAGGAGCGGATGCTCGGGAGCTTCATATAACCCCTCGTTCGGCTTCTCGAAGGGCCGGCCGATGTGGGGGTTCACGTAGGGATTTCCCATCGACACGTTCAGCAATCGCACGCCTGCTTGCATGAGCCAGCCGACAAAAGTGAGCGGTTCCGTGAGGTCAGGTTCGAGAGGGTTTTGAGGATTCACGCCAAAGCCACCAAAATAGGGAACCGGGAAGCGCCGCGCTGCTCCTGAAGAATCACCGGGGCTCACTGCGTAGGGAACGCCGTCGTAAACGCCCAATCGCGCGGCAAGCAAAAAACCTTCCCCACATCGCTCGCGGATCTTGCGCAGCGCGTTCAGAGCGAAGCGCGCGCGATTCTCGAGCGGGCCGCCGTAAGGCCCGGGCCGGGCGCGAGCGCTGAGAAGCTCGGCGAGCAAATAGCCATGAGTCATTTTCAGATCGATCCCGTCGAATCCGATCTTCTGCGCCAGCGCCGCCGCTTCCACGAACCGATCCTCGAGCGCCATGAGGTAGTCGTCTCCGGCCACTTCAAAGGGCGTGGCGCGCGGAGGCAGGTTGGCGAGGTTCGCAAACGGAAAAGCGTCCAGGACCGGATGGTGATACGCGACGCGCGGCTGCGCGTAGCTGTAACGACCCGAATGCGTAAGCTGCAAGACGGCGATCATATCCCCCGACGATCCAAATTCGCGCGCGTGCACCTCGCGGCATTCGGCCAGGAGCTTTTCGAGCCCCGCCGCCGAGCCCGCGTGAATCCAGAGCTGGCGCGGGTTGGCGCGGCCTTCCTCGACCACCGCACAGGCTTCAAACCAGATCAGCTTGGCGCCGCCCACTCCAAAACGCTGGTAGCGGCGGAATGTTAATTCGCCGGGATTCCCGTCCGGCTCGCCGTCGCAGCCCTCCATGGGATGAATCGCCAGCGAATTCCCCAGGCGCCATCGCCGCGCGCCTTCACCGCAAATTTCCACCGGCCGAGCCAGAATGCGGCGAATCTCTTCTTTGTCGTCCACCAGCGGCAGCTCGATTCTCAAGGCCGCGGCATCGCGCCGCAGATCGTCGAGCGTGTTGTAAGTGAAATAGCGTTTCGGCATCACCCGTTTTCCGGCGTCAACGTGTTAGCAGTCTCCATCTCGGCCTTCGCCAACCTGAGAGTATACCGCCTCTCGTTTCTCCTTTGGTCGAGTCGCGTGCAGGGAGATTACAGTATCCTGTCAGGCATGCATAGTGTGCTGCGGCCCGCGGCGCGGCTCTTCCCTTTCTCACCTCGTTAAGGTGTGGTAGTTTCTGTGCACCCTCCGGGGCGGCGCGCCGTCGCGATGCCGCGGGGTCCCGGGAAGCACTCATCATTTCAGGAGGTTATTTCCATGCCTAGAGGGAAATCCGATCGCCGCAAATTTCTCAATCGCGCTCTCGGTGCCGCCGGGGCTGCGAGCGTCGCCGCGCTCGCGGCGCCCGGGGCGGTCCTGGCCAAGAAGAATCCCGCGCGCAAGCAGGTGGTCACGCGCGGAGGCCAGCCGCTCCCGCCCGAAGCGCTCTTCAGTCCCGCCATCCGTTTTGGCAACCTGCTGTTCGTCTCCGGAGTGGGC
This sequence comes from Terriglobia bacterium, assembly GCA_020072925.1. Lineage (GTDB taxonomy): Bacteria > Acidobacteriota > Terriglobia > UBA7540 > UBA7540 > JAIQGA01. The sequence goes on from JAIQGA010000243.1 coordinate 4,159, forward strand.
GCGCACGACCCGCAAACACACAAAGTGGTCGAGGGGCCCTTCCCGAACCAGGTGCGACAGTGCCTTGACAACCTAAAGGCGGTGGTAGAAGCCGCTGGCTCCTCGATGACCGCCGTGCTGAAGTGCACCGTGTTCCTGACGGACATCGCCAACTTCCAGGCGATGAACCAGGTCTATCACACCTACTTCACCACCGACCCGCCGGCGCGCTCGACGGTCGCGGTCAAGGAACTGCCAGGCGAGTCGCCGATCGAAATCGAATGCTTTGCCCACGTGGATTGAGTGGGAATCACGACTCAGTGTTGTATTTGGTGCGGACTTCCTCGTTGGGAAATCTGCGCGGCAGTGAATACTCTGTAAGGGCACGGTCCTGCGGGAGGCGGTATTCGCTTGAGCGCTCGCCAAGCCTGCGCGGGCCTCGGGCGATTCTTCGTCCCTGAGGGCAATCCTGTTAGCGACCGGGCGCACAACCAATCCGCGACGACCAGGCGCCTAATACGCCCAATACGGACCTATGACACCGGTCGGCCCCGCCTGCCCCTCGATGCCGATGAACACATTGTGGCCGTAGAAGAAGGGCATGCCCCAATCGAAATTCCCGGGGCTGTCCCCACCCAGATTGTTGAAGGCCGCATTGTTTCCATTATTGGTGTTGAACAGGGAATCGGCATTGGCGATGCTGAAAGAGAGCGACGCCGCGGCGCCGTTGAGCCCGGTGTTGGTGGCGCTGTAATTGATCGTCGATCCGGGACAGTAGAAGCCCGTGTTATCGGAACAATCGGGAATGCCCAGGGTATTGGAATCCAGGAAATAGAGGGCATTCGACCCGCTGTCGATAAAGCTCTGGCTGTAGGCGACGTTTTTGAAGGTGGTTTGAAAGTCTCCGTTGGCGTCGGTCGTGTAGACCTGTGCGGAGCCAAGGGCGTTGTTGGATTGCGTTCCGATGCCAAAAATCAACGACCCCGAAACCGTCTGCGCGCCCCCCGCAGAAACCGACGGCAAGGAAATCAGCAGGCCGTTGTTATCTTGCGGAAAGAGCCAAACCGGATTTTGAAGCTGGTCCGCCAGCGGGACCGAGGTAACCTGGCAGGCGGAGTTTGGGCACAGAAAGTACAGGGCGGGCACCTGTGAGGAGGCCGCTGTGCAAGCGCCGCCGCAATCCTGGCGGAAGTTGCCAATTCCCAGAATGCCGTTGGCTCCGAGCCCCGCGACGGTGCCTTGGTTGACCCCGCCGCCGCTGCTGCACGAGGAGGGAACGGGAATGCCGGTATCTGGTGCGGCCACCACTTGCAGAGGAACCGAGAGGGCCGTTTCACCGGCAAGCTGAATGTCGGCACTCTCCACCGGTCCCCAGAGGAACGAGCCATCGGCGAAGCCGAGGCATTCCTGCAGAGGGTTGTTGCCGCTGTCCGTAATCGCCGGCAGCGAGAGGCTGAGTTGCGAAGCGAGAACGCGAACGCCCTCGGAGCCTGTATCCACCAGCATGTTGGGGATGGTCTGGCAAGTCGACGTCCCGTGGACGCAAATGGTAACCGATGCGAAGAGCCCGTTCACATAATTGTTGGCAGGGCCCAGGTTCACTTCTATGGACTGCGTGTTGTTTACGGTCGTGGTGCTACCGGAACTGTTGCCCGTGGTGTTCACTTGATTCCCACTCCCGCCGCAACTGGCCAGGACCCACAGGGCCGTCAAGAGCGCAAGACAAAAACACAGCCTGATTATCAAGCCCTTTCGGAGGTTCACCGCACCACCTCCGCGGAAACGTTCCTGGGCAAAAGGCTCGGCACGTAAGCCCGGCCGTGGAAGGAACGCAGGTGTCCCCCGCTCTCGACCACAAGCTGATCCGTTCGCAGGACGAGTGGCCCGCGCCGCCGCACACGGGATTGCGCGGCTTGCTGAAACTGGGCATAGTATGATCCCAACAAAAGTTGCAGATTGGGCATCACCGTGCCCCGCCACGAAATCCCAAACACCATCCCCGCCGGCGAAACGTATTCGTTAACGACCGATTGGTCCGCGGCGGTGATTTGCTGCACGGAATAGCCCTGCTGAACCGTGGCGCGAACCTCGCCACGCAGATATTTCTGGTCGGACGCGACCGTCGCCACGTGTTCGCCCAGGACCGCCCACGCCGGGGCGGATCCCAGAAGCAATAGGAGCAAAACTGCCAGGAGTTTTTTCATAGACCCTCACCCATAAGCGAAGTCACACTCAAGTTTTCAAACCAATTCCCCGGTCACAGCCCGTGCGTGCAGAGGTCTCTCCACGGGCAAGGCCAACTCAAACACCGCGAATTGGCACGCCATCAGTGAAGTATGACGCGTGGCGCCTCGCAAAGGGTTTCATGCCCGAGGGTTAAGTTGTCGTTAAATAGCTTTTGCTGTCTATTAGCAATCCTGCCCAGGATTACGTCGGAATGTCTGCAAAGCGCTTGAAACACTCGGACAGTTCTGGTAGGCTGTTCGGTTGCCACTTCGTGAATGGGCCAGCTTGGGGCCCGCGACTATTCGAAATTTCCCCATGCCCAAAAAGCAAAGTTGGGAAATTGGTGGTTCGGCGTTCTGACATAGATTTATTGACTTGCGGGCAACCTGAGCTTACCCATTCAGCGTCTGAGGAGCTTAGCGGTTCGGGTGGCAGCGTGCTTGGCGGACCGGCTGGTGGAGAGGACTAAGGTTGTTCGCCCAGGCAAGGGCAGCCGGAAGAGTTGGTGCATCAGAACGACCGCGAGGCGCGTTTTTGTTGAATCGAAGCAATGACAGCAAGCCGCCTAACCCTGCGACGGGGCGGCACGAAACGCTTGACCTCACGGCTCTCTTCTCGCCCCGTGACAAGTGACCGCTTTCTCCCTCGGTTCTTCGCGTCGATGGCCGCTGGCACGCTTCGGCGGTTCGGAGACGAGCGCGAGAATGCCTTAAAGTGGTCGCCGGCGTTACGTCCTAGAAGTGCGGATCCAGTTCTTTCGATTCAGGAATAGTAGCCAGGTTGGATTTGGGGCTTGGCTGGGGATCAGGCTGGCCAGAAGAACTCCGGCCCGTTTGTCTTCCACGGTAAGACCCTGACGGCAAGTCTCTTTGGTAGTCAGTTGCTCACAATTTCAGACCCTGCGTGCAAGTGGGAATGGGAAAGGGAGACCAGAAGTGAGGCTATTGTATGGTGTGCTGCTCGCCGCGATCCTGTCACCAGGTTTAGGTTTCGCTCAGACAGACTCCCAATCGACTCCCGCGCCTGCGGAGGAAAGCGGATGGCTTTCCAAGAATCCTCTGAAGGCGCCTGGCGCCGCCGCTAAGGGGATCGGAAAAATCTTCAAGCGCGTGCCAACCACGTCTTCCAAGGAGGCGGCCGCCGAAACCACCGGTCCCGTCGCCTTCGTGCAGGTACAATCCAATACCACTCCCCTGGGAGGGGTGTTCATTCTCGACGCCGACGTGGGCTATGCGTTCACCCCCCATTTCACTCTCGAGGGGGGCGTTCCCCTCATCTTTGACCGAAGCCCTTTCTCCGAGGTCACTACGAAAGACTGGAGATGGACGACGTGGCTGCTTGGCGACCCTTATGTCGACATACGCTACTCCCGTAAGCCCTTCGGTGGAAACTTCATGACAGTTCTCACCGGCACCTTTCCCGTTTCGAACCCCCAAAGGGTATTCACAACAGGGCGCTTCAACGGGGATTGGTTCAACCATCTCGACAAAAGCTTCAAGTGGTTCACGCCCTTCTTGAACGCGGGCGCGTCCAATGGCACCGTAAATCGCTTCATCATGCCGCGGCCTTACAACCTTGCCAGGCCCTACCAAACCCTGGGCTTCATGTCGGATTTCGAGGGCGGGGCCAGTTTCAGGCTGGCTCATGGGTTCTCAATTGGCGGGTCCGCCTATGCGCTTGTTCCGGGCGGCCCGCAAAAAGTCTTCAGCCGGCTTGTCGCTCCGGATTTTGCTCTCGCCGGGGATGGGGCGCACAACCGATATTTCGACAGCGCCTTTGAAACCGTGGGCCCATCGAGAATAGCCCGCGACAACGGCTACTCAGGATGGCTCGAGGTGGCGCGCATTAAGCATGTCAACCTGCAGGTCGGGTACACGCACAGCGTTCACTATGCGTACGACTCGCTAACTGTGATGTTCAATTTCGATGGCAGCTTCCTGTTCAAGCCGCCACAAGAGCAATAGTTCCGTGGTCAGCAACTCGCCTGCGTCCCATGCAAGGGGCGAATGAGGCAACGATACAGTCTGGTTGGATAGATGACGGGTTCGCCGCCGAGGAGAAGCACCCCACGGCAGCAATGAAACAGACCCACACAGTTTTTGGGGGTGAGACAGGCATGACCTATCGAAGCCGCCGCTTCACCGTCGCGATGAGGCTCGGCGGACGCGCAGGATTACTGAGGTTGGGATTCATGCTCGGCCTCATCGCCCTAGGCCTCTGCGTATTTGGCGGTGGACCTGGAACGACGCCGCTGCCGTCGCAGGGACCCAAACCTCATCAGGACGCCGCGGCCTTCTACGCCTCTTTACCCCTCAGCTTCGAGCGCAACCAGGGGCAGACTGATGAGCGCGTGAAGTTTCTCGCTCGCGGACTCGGCTACACGCTGTTCCTGACCTCGGATGAGGCGGTGCTGGCGCTCAGGAGTCGTCAGTCGTCAGTTGTCAGTGGTCAGTTGCAGCGTGCAACGGACAACGGACCACGGACCACGGACACCCTTCGCATGCAGCTTCTGGCCGCGAATCGAGCCGCGCAGGTTACCGCCCTCGACGAACTGCCCGGAAAATCGAATTACTTCCTTGGCAACGACCCGAAGAAATGGCGCAGGCATGTCCCCACCTATGCCAAGGTGAAATACCAG
>JAIQGA010000244.1 GCA_020072925.1 Terriglobia bacterium
GAGGGCGTGCTTCCCAGGAAGGGGCCAGAACCGCTGCGGGTGTTGGTGGTGACCGGCGGCCACGATTACCCCACCTCGTTCTATACCGTTTTCGAGGGCGTTCCGGACCTCCACTGGTCACATGCCGCGTCGAACCACGAGGCATTCAAGAATGATATCCGCAAGAGCTGCGACGTCCTGGTGCTTTACGACTTCTCAAATGAAATCACCGAGGCGGAGATAACCAACCTGCGAAACTTCGTCGAGAGCGGCAAAGGCCTCGTGGTGCTGCATCACGCCATCGCGGATTACCAGGACTGGGAGTGGTGGTGGAAAGAAGTTGTGGGTGGCAAATACCTGCTGAAGCCGCAAGGCGCCATGCCGGCGTCGACGTATCAGCACGATGAGGAATTATGCGTGCGGGCGGTGATGCATCATCCCATCACGGCGCGAGTCGGAGCCATGCACTTGTGGGATGAGACCTACAAGGGAATGTGGATCTCGCCTGAGGTTAAGGTGCTGCTCAAGACGGACAACCCGACGAGCGACGGCCCCGTGGCCTGGATCAGTCCTTACCCGAAGTCGCGCGTGGTTTACATCGAGCTGGGGCATGACGACAAGGCGCATCTCTACCCCGCCTATCGCGAGCTGGTGCACGACGCGATCCGTTGGTCGGCGGGAAGACTGGGTGAGCCGGCGAAGTGAAAGTCCTGATGTACCTCAGGATGACAAGGTAAGGGAGCCGTAGCGGCGAGTTCACCGCGCCACCCATGTAGGGGCACGCCATGGCGTGCCCCTACTGCTGAAAATTGCGTTCAGTGGCGGTCAGGCATATGTTATCGGTGCGGCCGGAAGGCGAGGATGGAAATTGCGGCTTGGGAGGTTCGGCATGAGCATTTCCGAGGAATCGCGACAGGCACGGGACGCGAACTTCAACATGAATAGAAGAGATTTCGCCAAGGTGGCCCTGGGCGGCGCGGCACTGCTGGCGTCCGTCGGCAGAGGTTCTGCGAAGCTCCCCCCGCTTCCTTCGGGGATCAAGATCGGGACGTACACGAGGAATCCCACTGACGGGAACATGTTGTACCTCCGGGAACTGGGGGTGAAGTGGATCAGCAGCTCGGACACCACGCCGGAGACCGCCACCATCGAGGGCTTCACTAGAATGCGGCAGCGATGGGAAGCAGGCGGCTTCAGGGTTTACAACGAGACAGGCCGAATGGCCCCGAACGGCAACGCCGTCATCAACGTACCGGAGATCGTGCTGAATCTCCCCGGACGCGACGAGCGAATCGAAGAATTCCTGAATTACCTGCGTTACCTGGGCAAAGCCGGCATTCCTTACATGACCTACGGCTTCGAGGGCAACGGCAATTGGCGGAGCGGCCAGGCGACTTTGCCCCGTGGCTATACTACCTCCGACTGCGATTTATCCAGCCCCAACTTCCACGGAGGCTGGGGCAAAACGGTGTATAAGGAGCCGCTTTCGCACGGCCGCGTGTTCTCGAGCGAGGAAATCTGGGACAACTTCCGCTACTTCATGAAGAAGGTTGTGCCGGTGGCCGAGGAGTCAGGCGTCCGCATCGGGATTCACCCTGACGACCCGCCCCAGCCGGTGCTGGCGGGCGTCCCCCGCATTTTCAGCAGCTTTGAGGGCTACAAGCGAGCGATGGAGATTGCCAATAGTCCCAACGTGGGCGTGTGCCTGTGCGTGGGGAGCTGGCTCGAGGGCGGGTCGAGAATGGGCGCGGATCCCGTCGAGGTCATCAGGTACTTCGGCACCCGGAAGAAATTGTTCAAGATTCATTTCCGCAACGTCTCATCACCCCTGCCTCACTTCACGGAGACCTTGATGGACGACGGTTACTACGACATGTACAAGGTGATGGAAGCCCTGGTGGACATTGACTTCGACGGACTCGTGATCCCGGATCATGTCCCGGAATTGGGAACGGCGGGCGCGGGGGGCGATGCCGCTGGGCAGTTCCGGCCCAGCCCCGGGCTCGCCTACTCACTCGGCTACCTGAACGCCACACTCAAGGCGGCCATGAGCAACAGACGCAACAGGGTGTCGACAGACCCGGGCGTCGCGAGGTAGCGGCGATTTGATATCGCGATCAAGTTCAGCAAATTCAATTTCGAAATGGCGACGTGAAGCCGCCACGTGGCGATGTAATATCGCCGCTACTCTTTAACATCTTGTTAAGGGATAGGAGTTCCATGGCCAGCAAAGAACAGACGTTGCAGGCGCTCGAGGAAACGGGAGTGATCGCGGTGATCCGGGCAGACAAAGCCGAAGATTTGGTGAGCGTCGGCCGCGCGCTGAGGCAGGGCGGGGTCAAGTTCATAGAAATTACCATGACGGTGCCGGGGGCGCTGGCCGTCATCGAAGAGGCCACCGCGGCGCTCAAAAGCGAGGATGTGTACATTGGCGCCGGAACGGTGCTGGACGCGGAGACGGCGCGGCAGGCCATGCTGGCGGGAGCGAATTACATCGTTTCACCGGTTTTCCGCCCCGACGTGGTCAGCGTCTGCAAACGCTACGCGGTGCCCGCGATGCCCGGCGCGATGACGCCCACGGAGGTTCTCGATGCCTGGGAGGCGGGTGCTGACGTGGTGAAGATTTTTCCCGCGGGCGTTGGCGGGCCACAATTCTTCAAAGACCTTAAAGGTCCGTTTCCGCACATCAAGATCATGCCGACCGGGGGTGTGAACAAGATCACCGCGCGGGAATTTATCAAGGCGGGCGCTTGCGCGGTCGGGGTCGGCGGCGAACTCGTCGGCAAGCCGCTCATCGCCGCCAAGGATTTTGCGGCGATCACCAGGAATGCGCTCGACTTCATGGCCATCGTGCAGGAGGCAAAAAGGAAATTGCCATGACCGTGATGAAGGAATCGAAAGGGGCGGTATTTTTCGGTGAACTGCTGATGCGCTTGGCGACGAAGCGATTCGAGCGGTTCGTCCAGGCTCGCGAGTTCGAGGTGGGCTACACCGGCGCGGAAGCGAATGCCGCAGCCTCGCTCGCGCACTTTGGGATGGACGCCTATGTCGTCTCCGTCGTGCCGGAGACGGAGATCGGCGACGCTTGCATCAACTTCCTCCGCCAGTTTGGGGCCAACACCGAATTCGTTCTGCGTGGCGGCAAGCGCCTGGGAACCTTCTACCTCGAAACGGGCGCGTCGCAGCGTCCCTCCAAGGTGATCTACGATCGGGCGGGTAGCTCGATAACTGAATTGGGTCCCGGAAAGGTGGACTGGGACGCGGTCTTCGCGGGCAAGCAATGGTTCCACTGGTCAGGCACCGCGCCGGCGCTGAGCGACAGCATGGCGGCGACCACCCGCGAAGCCTGCCAGGCGGCTCGACAACACGGCCTCACGGTCAGTTGCGATTTGAACTACCGCCGCAAGCTCTGGCCGCCCGAAAAGGCGCGCGCGGTGATGACCGACCTGATGCAATACGTCGACGTCCTGATTGGAAATGAGGAGGACTCTGCGCTGGTTTTGGGCGTAGGGGCGAAGGATGTCGACGTGGCTCGGGGAACTCTGGACGCGGAGCGATACAAGGAAGTAGCACGCGAACTGCACGAACGCTTCGGCTTCAAATACGTCGCCACGACTTTGCGGGAGAGTATTTCCGCTTCGGAAAATGGTTGGTCGTGTCTGTTGTCCGACGGCAGCCAGTGTTACCTCAGCCGCAAATATCGGATTTGGATTGTGGACCGCGTGGGCGGCGGCGATGCGTTCTCGGGTGGCCTTATCTATGCTCTGCTGAGCGGGATGAGCGGCCAGCAAGCCGTGGAGTTCGCCGCGGCCGCTTCGTGCCTGAAGCACTCGATTCACGGCGATTTCAACCACGTCTCGAAGGAAGAGGTGCTGGCCTTGATGGGCGGCAGCGGAGCAGGGCGCATCCAACGCTAGCGCGGCTTCGGCGTAAGCCACGGTCCGGCCACGGAAGAACTCAAATCCTCTGTGGCTTGCCTCACATCCGCCAACTTGCCGAGATCACGCCAATAGTATTCATCGGCCCGAAAGGCCAGGATTCTTTCTCCCTGAGAAGCGAGACGCAGATAGCAAGTGATGATCGAGAAAGCGCCTTCTTCCGTCATCATCGACAGCAGTCGCGGAGAAATAACGTGGATGCCGGAAAAGGCCAGCGCCTGAACCTGCTGCAAAGGTTGGACCAATTCAGTTTGATCGCTACCCGAACGCCTGCCACAAAGCTGCTGCCTTTCGTCGAAGAGCAAGTACCGGGAGGTTTTTCGGTCTTTCACCGCCAGGGTGGCGAGAGCCTGGTTCGCGGAATGAAATCGCACCATGCGGGGCAGATCGATGGTGCTGATGACATCGACATTGTGCACAATGAAAGGCTCTTCAAGACCGCCGGAATCCTCAAGAAAAAAATGAGCAGCTTTTTTCAGGCCGCCGCCGGTATCAAGCAGAACTTCCTCGCGGGAGATGACAATCCGCATGCCAAAGTCATCGTTGGTTTGCAGATATTGGACGATCATATCCGCAAAGTGATGCACGTTGATGATCACCTCGCGAATTCCAAAGGAGCGCAAGCGAGAGAGGGTGATCTCCAGGAGCGTGCGGCCGGCGACTTCCACCAGCGCTTTGGGGCGTTGGTCGGTGAGGGGGCGCAAGCGTGTGCCCAGGCCGGCGGCCAAAACCATCGCTTTCATGCGGCCGAGCCCTCCAGCGCCAGATGCCGGACTACCACCTCTACTCCATCCCTGCCGCTCAGGCGCTTAGCCAACTGTTCTGCCAGATAGACCGACCGATGCCGCCCCGCAGTGCAACCGAACGACACCATCAGGCTTTTGAAGTTGCGCCGCTGGTAGTTGCTCACGCTGGCCTCCACCAGCGACAAGGCGCTCGCCAAGAAAGCCTGCACGCTCTCCTGACGGTCGAGATATTCGATCACCGGTGGCTCGACGCCGGTGAACGACTGGAATCGCTCTTCGCGCCCCGGATTCGGCAGGCTGCGGCAGTCGAAAACGAATCCACCGCCGTTGCCGGTTTCGTCTTCCGGCAGGCCGCGATGGAATGAGAAACTGAAAATCCGCACGACCAATTTATCTTCGCCGCCCAGGCTCTGCAGTTTCTCCGAGCCCAGCATGCTCTGGAACGCGCCCATGAGCGCCGGCAGCGCGATGGGCAATTCGACGTTGTGAAGGAGCCAGCGGAGGTTCCTCAGCGCGTAGGGGACGCTTTGCAGGAAATGGACTTTGCGCTCATAGAAGCCGCGAAAGCCATAAGCCCCCAACGCTTGCATGATGCGGAGATAAACATAGGAATAGTAGTACTGCATGAAGGCTTCGCGCTCGAGCTTGACGAAACCGGCAAGCCCTTCGAGATAGTGGTCGAGCAATTGCTGACGCAGTTCGGGGGGCAGATCGGCCTTGCCATCGTACAAAAGGGAAGCGATATCGTATTGCAGCGCTCCTTTGCGGCCCCCTTGGTAATCCAAGAAAAATGGACGGCCGTCGCGCAACATCACGTTGCGGGATTGGAAGTCACGATAGAGAAAGTAGTCGCGGTCGGCGCCCAGTACGAACTTGGCCAGGCGGCCGAAATCCGCTTCGAGCGTCTGTTCGTTGAAGGGAATGCCCGCGAGCTTGAGGAAGTAGTACTTGAAATAATTCATATCCCAAGCGATGGACTGGCGATCGAAGCTGGCACGTGGATAGCATACTTTGTAATTCAGATCGCGGCCGGCTTCGATCTGAAAGCGTGGCAACAAGGCCACGACTTGGCGATAGGCTTCCACCACTTGCGGAGCAATGTTTACGCCAACACGATTCTTCGAGAGAGCCTCGTAGAGTGTCGTGTCTCCCAGGTCTTCTTCCAGGTAAGCCCCGTGGTTCAAGTCTTCAGCATAAATCTCCGGCACCGGGAGACCATGCCGGAGAAAATGCCTGGTGAATTCGAGGAAGGCGACGTTCTCTTCGCGTACGGAATAAAGAATGCCAATTGCGCTGAGTTTCTCGCCTGCAAGTCGGAAGATATTTCGCCCCGACCCGCCGAGCTGGCCCTGGAGCGGTTGGACTTGCGTCACCGGTGAATTGAAGTGCCGTTCAAAGAGTTCCTTGAGAACGTCCATAAGTATGGCTTCCAATGCCTCTGTCCTTGCGAATTACCAACATTGATGGTTTTCTAACCTCGCGATGGAGATAGGGTCGACGGCGCGTTTCAAGGCAATTATCGCGCCAGCAAGGGCCCGGTGGCGACCGGACTTCCGTTCATCCGTCCCGTACCCAACACTCATGACCTCGTCGCCAATCTTGCGGAGGATGCAGTATTGTGAAAGCGTCTGCCCCACCGGATGGGCGGGCTCGATCATTGGTGGAAATAATACGTGTGCGGCAATGCAAGGTCAAGAGCTGGGCCGGCGCCTTGGGGCCGGGATCAATTGACAGTCAGCTTCGAGAGGATTCGCGCTGATTGGGCGGAAGGGAATTGTGCGGCTTAAGGACATACACGAAGATTTTCGCGGGTGGCGCAGACATCGCTTTTTGATGTCTGCGATTCAGGGCATGGCGGGTGGCGCAGAGATCGGGGTTGGATGTTTGCGATTCGAGCTCAAGGCGCGTGCCTGCCGATAGGTGCTGGTCGTCAAATAGTGCAGATCATTGAAGCCGTAGAAACGCCTCGGGCCTGTCATGCTGGGATTCTACCTGATTCAGCACTTGTCTGCCGCAGACATTACAAATCAATGTCGGCGCCACCCGCCGTCGAGCTGAGCCGGTTCTCGGCGTTCCACTGTAGCGGCGGTTTATGACCGCCGTATCATTGGCGTCCCCCCGCCGGAATCGCCACGCCCAGGCTTGCCCCGGCCAGGGAGCCGGGGATGGCCGTGCTCCCTCCGCGCCCCGTCGGCCGTCAGGTTGCCCGCCGCGTCGTAGGTGAAGCCGGGATTGGTGATGCGGTTCTTGTTATCGAGCGAAGCGCTCATCGTGGGCCAGCCGCACTTCGTGGAAGCGATGCCCGTCAGGTTGCCGTAGGTGCGGTAGCGCCCCGATGGATCGGGGCGGCCATTCAGGCTGTCAAGGGAATTGGAAAAGCCGCAAGATTTGAAAACCGAATCTTGCGCTACGCCCAGCAGTTCGGTCCCGAGGTGGCTTGGCTATCGGCACGTTGTGATGTCAAGAAACCAGCCTCACAGGCATTGTCTCGCTTTACAACGCGGGTCGGATCTTCACGGTCTCGCAAACCTGAAGGTCTGGGCCAGGCGGCCCAAGAAACGCTGCATCAGCGGAGCGGCATTGCTTGCTTGAGCGCAGCCTCAACTCGTTGTGCATCAATGCCAGAACCCTTTAACTTTTGGCTAATCTCCAGCTCCGAATGCCTCAGCATGGCGATCAGCACGTGTTCTGGGGTGAGAATCGGCAGGTCACTAGACGCCCCTGCGGCGTAACCCCTCGCCATCTCCTCTGCCGTCGAGTATACTGTATTGAGCTCAGGCGAGCGGGTCTTATGGTCGAATGGGCTATAAAGGCCCTTCCGGGGAACCTTCCGGAAATCAAACGCGGGCAACCAGTAACAGATTCGGGGGCTATCCACGCCGCATTGCTCGAACGCGAGGTCCTCAAAGCTCCTCCAGTCGTTCCAGTACAGGGTAAACCTTTGAAACTCTACGCTCGCAACATAGATGCCACCCAAAATGTCCCGCGGCTCGATAGACTTCGACCCTCGAAAATGCGCTATCTCGAAAGCAAACATTTCGACCTGCCGGAGGGATAGAGAATGTATAAACTGGGGCAATAGCTGTTCTCGTGGAAGCGTCTGGCGCCATGCCCTACCCCACTTGAATCCGAGCCGCATATTTATGGGGCCTCCCCGGGTCCTCCCGCTAGTCGGAGCACGCCGTTATTTTCGTGCCGTACGCGATACCGAAGATATAGAGATCGAGGTATTCTTGCTGAATCTCAAGTCCCGCTGGACATCCCGTAACGGTCGGTCCGCAGGCCTCTTTAATGATTCCTGTGTACGAGGCGAATTCTAGACCCACTTTGCCGTTGCTGCAATTACAGGTATATTGACACTGGCCAAAGACCGGTCTAGTGCCGCCAACCCGGGTGCAGTTGCACCAAATCGTATGACCCAGGGGCCAGCCGGCACTCATGGGAGGGCCAGGGGGCGCCGGCCAGGCACCCCCATATGCTCCGCCGCAGTTCGCGTGAGTGATAAAGTAGAAGGGATCAAAGCAATTGAAATCTATACCGGGCGGTGCACCAATTGGTGGGAACGTCGCCCAGGATCCGAAGATTGGATCACGCCCCGACGGGTCGGTCAGGGTCGTGGGGTTATTCATCACGTACTGAAAGCGATTGAAGCCCTGGGGATTCTTCGAGCAACTGCAGCACGGAGCCGGGTCAGTGCTGAGCCAGCGGCCAAAATTGGAGGAGTACTGCCGAAACAGCGTGTGGTCCAGGCCGGTCTCCGAGTCGCGCTCCAGGCCGGTGAATTTGTAGTTGTTGGGCGTGGTCAGCGTGTTTGAGACTATCCGCTCGCCTCCGAAAGGGTAATAATCCGACTCGGCATGCGTGTTGCCCGACATCACGTACCGGATCGAGCCCAGCGGATCGGTGATGTACGAGGTATAAGTCGAATTGCCGGGCGGACCGTCCTGCCGCCCCACCAGCATCCCCAGGGCGTAGATATAGTCGTGCTGGAAATTGCCGCTCAGGTCCGTCTCCTCCAGCACCTTGCCGTCCTGCCCGTACCAGTAAAGCGTGCCACTGGATTTTTTCACGCGCTTCCCGTCGCCATCGTAAGTGTACGTCACGCCATTCGCGGAAGTTAAGCGATTTTCCGCGTCCCAGGTGTACGTGAGCGCCCCGTCGCCGGTCAGGTTCCCGGCATCGTCGTAGGTGAAGCCGGGACTCGTGACTCGATTCTTCGTGTTCACGGAAGCGCTCATGGTGGGCGACCCACACTGGGTCGAAGCGATGCCCGTCAGATTGCCGTAGCGGTTGTAAGTAAAACTCTGCCCCCAGCAGTTTCGGCCCCGATGTGGCTTGACTATGGGCCGAAGAGACGCGGTTGAGGTTGTCGTAGAGAATCGTCCCGTCGAGTTGGCTGGAGGGGAATTTCTACGGCCCTTGTGTATGTGACCCGATAAAAGCCGCGGACCTTGGAGCAAAGGCCCGCGCTTGCTACTTGCTCCGCCTAGGAGGAAGCACAAACGGAAGTACGTTGGCTGAAAGATACACGCCCTGAAGAATGAATCCCCCCACGCCCTCCAGAGGCCCGAATTTAGCCAACACGGGAAATGACCGGATCGCCAGGTATTCTACCACGTAGAAATACGCCACGGCGCCCAGCCCATGCCAGGAGCGCAGCAACGCAAGCTGGCTGCTCAGAGCGAACTTCCCGCGCAGCGCGTCATACAACTCAGTCAGCGCTTTTCGGTTCAGGAAGTATGCGGGCGATCCCGCCAAAACTCCTAGGACATAGGCCAACAGAACCTTGAGCAGTTGTTCTGTCCCGTACCTGGCGTCGACGGTGTATCCAAGACACATCCCCACTGAGGGGAGCGTGAGCAGAACGATTGCTAGGCCAGTGTTGAAGCCGCGGCTCAAGGCTCCCCGCAGCATCGCTTCCTCGTGCTTCATGGGCAAACCTCCGGTTGAGCTCGCTACCCTCACCCGCGCGACGGATCTCGGGCACCAGATACGTCCTCGCCTCCCTACCGGGGGCAGTGCCAAAGCGGGTAGCGCGGACCGCCGATCTTGCGGTCCGCGTCTCTTCTGGCAATCCTCGTCGCCGCATCGTATTCTAGCGCCGTGTCGAAGCTCCGTCGTCCGTTTCTTTCGGGCCGATATTTCTTGATCACCGTGCGCCTGCTCAAACGGCGCGCGAAATTGACCGATCCCGACTTCCGCCTGCTGGCGCGCGCCTTCAACCGAGCTCGGGCGATGCATCCGTTTTATCTGACCGCCTGGGTGTTTCTTCCCGACCATTGGCATGTGATCTGCGCGCCGGTGTACCCGACGACGATTTCGCTGGTCATAAAATCCGTGAAGCAGAGTTCGATGAGCGCCGTCAACCAGCAGCGGGGCACGGAGGGCGAGCTCTGGCAGTCACGATTTTTCGACCGGGCCTTGCGCACGGTGCACGAATACAACGAGAAGGTGGAATACCTTCACCTCAATCCGGTCAAAGCCGGACTGGTGTGCCGCCCCCAGGATTGGCGATGGTCGAGCTTCAACGAATACTCGGGGATGAGCGCCGAGGAGCAAA
>JAIQGA010000003.1 GCA_020072925.1 Terriglobia bacterium
GTCCTCCTGGCGAAGGCCCGCTACCGCTCGACCCTTCGAGTCCCGCACGATGACGCGCACAGGCACCACATTCCGCTGCACCTGCAACTTAAAGCCAGGCTGAGTTTCCGTGACTTCTGCGGTCTTTTCATTTGCCTGGTTCTGTGCGTTCTGAGCATGGAGGCTCCAGCCAGGATTCCAGGTTGTGGCTGCAAGGACTGCCAAGGCGCTGCTGCAGTAAAGACACGCCCGCGCGACAATACCGGAAAGGGTGAGCATCACAGGCCCTCCACGGACTTTTCGGCGAGGTTCGGGCCTTCAGGTTAATGAAACAGTATGCCCTGAAAAGGAAATTGTCAACGGGGCTATTTCACTTGCTTAGCCTGAGGTCGTGAGGTCAAGTCTTGCGGCATTTATGGAAGAGCTTGCAGTTGATATCGGGCCAGAATTCCGCGCCGAAGCCGGTCGCCATGCCGGACAGGAGGCTGACGGCCGAGCGGCTCATGGTCAAACCAAAGCCGCGGTCGGCCGGAGGGTAGTAGGCGTTCGATACCGCCTTGCTCGCGAACGCGCCCAGCACCTTGGAATAGTTGAACTGACGCGTGCCTTGATCATCCCGGCACCAGAACTCTTGTGCCAGGGAGTAGATGATCCGATGCTTGATCGTCCCTCGCCCGATTCGAAAGTAGCGAGGGTCCTGCTTCAGCAGGACAGGAAGCAGGAAGTTAGACATGAATTCATGATCCGTCACATCGGCGATCGCGGCCCCATAGCGCTTGCCATATCCCGAGGCGCCCTGCCCGTATCCCGGCAAGCGGTTCTGGGCCTGACTCAGACCGGCTTGCGCGCCCGCAAAGACCCACTGGAAGGGGTCGAAGGCTTGCCGGGTGAAGAGCCTGAACTTCTGCCCCGGCGTCAACGATGGAGGATGCTGGCGGTCCGTCACCTCGAACGTCGGAATGATCCCGAGGATGCGCTCGTGGCTTTCGCGTGAACCTTCCGAAGCCTGTGAGCCCTGCGGCTGTCCGGTGGCGGGAGCGATTGTTTGCGCCTCGTGTGGTGATGGTTCCGACGGTGAATTTGGAAACGGCTGGGCGAAGGCCGCCGCCGCGAACGTCAACACGGCAAAGGCTGTCGGCACGAACGTCCAATCCGTAAAAGACGACTTTTGAAATCCAGACAGTGGATGTGACTCCCTTTGCGCGCAAGGGACTTCACTGCGCTTTGCTCTCACTGATCTTAAGCCATTCAGCAGTGGTCCGCCCTCCGCAAAATTGCGGCGCTTGATCCTACCTGAACGCCAGGCCTATACGAAGGCCCCAGTAATGATATGTATGTCCGGAGGCGAAAATGGGCGAGACGTGATGGACGTGGTCGCGGAATTCCAGGCGCAGACCCACTCGCTTGAACGCCCAGTAATGGATGCCGCCGCCGAAGTTGAAGTGGATGTCGGGGAAATCACTTTGTCCGAAGGTGCGTGTGTATCCACCCTCGACAAACGGGGAGAGCTTCGTTTTGCTGGAAGCGCGCCGGAAGTGGTACGACGGGTCCATTGAGAACACGCCCACTCCATAGCCGGGCCTTCCCATCGCCCCTAGTTCCGCGCCCACACCGAATCCCTTAACAAGCAGCACTTCTCCGCCGCCGCCCACATGGGTGATTCCATGAAGGCCACCATCTGATGATCGAAAGCTGCCTTCACCGATGAAGATGTACTCCTGACCTCGATACCGGGGATCCGCGCCCTGGGCAGACACCCATGCCGGTGCCATGAGCAGCAACGCTAACGTCGCAATGAGTTTTTTCATCTATCGGCCCCTCCAGTCAGGGTGCGAGGGACGGGTCGATCGCGCGAACTGCATTCCTACCTGAAAGTCATACCGACACGGAAGGCTACGAACTGGGTGAATTGACTGTGAAATTGATTGATATTGCCCTGGTTCCGAACCTCCAGGCGCAAGGCAGCGTGTTTGCTCACCCACAAGTTCGCTCCGCCGCCGAGGTTGTACCCATTCTGCACCGCGGTGCGGTCCCCGAAGTAGAGGCTGTAGCCTCCGGTTACAAAAGGTTCGGCCTTCTTTTGGCGTGAGAAGTGGTAGGACCCATTGACTGAGCCCACTCCGATTCCATTGCTGCCGAAACTCCAATCCTGACCCGCATATCCAAATTCCGTGCCCACGCCGAGGCCCCTGTAAACAAACACCTCTCCGCCAAAACCGGCGTTTACACCACCCCGTTTGTGGGAGAAGCAGTCTGCCGGCGGCGGTTGCCCGGGGGGGAACACCACACCGTAACAGGCCGGACTGAAAACGTATCTGGCATTCGACACGATGGGGGCAAGAAAGACATACCCCTGGCCCCGGGACGGATGTTCTGCTTCCTGCGCCGGAGCCATTGCTGGCACCAAGAGCAGCAACCCTAACGTCGCAACAAGTTTTCTCATGTTTCAACCCTCCAACCGCAGCGCGGGGGACAGGCCATTACCTCTTCGGGCGCCCTACGTGCAAAACCAACCCGAACGACAGTCGCAAAGAGTTTTGAACGTCGTTCGGAAAGGAGGCACGCAGGTAATCGACTTGGAGCGGGCGTACCCAGATGAATCGCCACGCCCGCACATCCAGCCCGCCACCCAAGCCCACCGTAAAGGCCATCCCGCCCTTCAGGGCGCTTGCGGTGTTGGGAATGATTCCAGGCGGAAACGGCGGAAGGATGTTCTGCGCTCCGTGCGTCGCTCCCACCAGGACGTGCGCGAACGGAGTCACGCCGCGGGTGCCGCGATAAGTGAATCGCGGCCCGAAGAGGAGTGAGTATCGGTTTGCGAACGCGGGCGGGTCCTGGGAATAGCCCGAGTACTTGAGAATCTCCATTTCCGCGCCGACGTAGCGATTGAAATCACCGGTGATCGATCCTCCCCAACCATGAGTGCGGAAATGTGTGCCGACGGTATCGGTCCATACTTTCGAGCCGCCCGCAAAGATCTCGACCTCAGGGACCTGATCCTGGGCAGCGCCGCGTAATGGCCCGGCGGTAATGAGGCCCGCGCAAATCAACGCAATGAAGACGCGTTTCCCCATAGACTTTCCCGCGAGCGCGGGGCAACACCCCGCATTTCTTACTTTCGACCGACTGCGCACACATCTCCCCGGTCTTGGCGGAGCATCTTTTCCGGCTACCGCCAAGCAAAGCACCGTTGCACTAAGCGAGAACTATCCCGATACTCTAGGTCGCGGGCGGCCCTGGAAATGTCGAAGAAAAATGAGGGCCAGGCCGATTAGACCCAGCAGAGTGACACCTATCCAGAAATAGATCGGAAATTTCAGCCACAACAAGTAAGTCTGCGACCCCATGCCCGGCGGCACCTGAGTGGCCATGAGAAAGTCGCGAAGATCGCGGGTCTGGCTCGTGTCGCCGTTGAGGATGACGCGTTGGAAAATATACCAGTAGGGCCGATAGGTCAGATACAGCGTGGCGGAGGAAAGCAAAAATCCCACCGCGCTGGTCAAGAAAACAGTTGTCGCCACGGGTCTGGCGCGCTGCGCGGCCGGCTGACCGCTCCTCAACCTTCCTGCGATAAGGGCCGCCGCGGCGATCACCACAAGCGCGGAGAAGAGGAGCATCAGGAGCCCCGACATCTGCACGAACGTGGCGTTCCGTCTGGCTACATACATTCCGAATACCCATCGCCCTACCGCTTCGGAATTCTGGCGGGACACGCCGTGCCCGGCGAGTGGGATTCAAGTTCCACCAGGACAGGCGAGTTGCTCGAACTTACCCGCAAGGTAAGCGAAAAGTGCGGCCTCGTGCGAGTTCCCTTCGTTTGCCGAGAGGTTTTGAAGTTCTCGGTAGGCCCCTGCCTGCATCCATGAACCCATCCAGTGTTCAAATTCTGTGTGTCCCTGGGAGTCAACTACCTGGCCGAAGCGCGCCACCGCCCAGTATTTTTCGGCTGCTCCCTTCTTGTCGCCTTGGGCTTCGAGTTTCTGCCCCGAGTCGAGGAGGAATTTTGCGAACCGCTGGGAATCACTGAAGGCAAAGGTTGGCAGATCGCGCTCTTCCCCGGAGAGCAGTTCGTAGGGGTCATTGAAGTGGTAGCGGGAGACCACCCGACGGTCCATCTCCTTCAGCCGCGTCAAGTAATCGTCGAACTTCGGAGAAGCAAATGCCGCCGCCATGGCGGCTTCCCACCGCGGCTCAATATTCTTTAGCCACGAGGCGACGTCTCGCCGGACCGGGTGGCTCATGTAGATGGATTCCGCGGTGATGAGGTGGAGAAGTGCATTCGTTGGGTCCCAGCGCTCAAGCTCCGGAAGCCACCGGCTGATCTCCGGAAGCTCGGGATGGCGAACCGCCACGAGGGCATAAACCCAGACGAGACTCGCGTCGAGGCCAACGGCTTCTTCCGCCAGTCGCGCACTCTCACGAGAATTGAGGACGCGCACAGCGCAGAAGGCCAGACCTTGGGGGTCGTGCTGCGCCTCCGCTTGCCTGGCGATGGCCGCGAGCCCAGGCTGCCCATCCGCCGTTATCCCACGGTATAGGACAGGCCAAGCTGCCAGGGAAACTCGCATCCCCTGTCGAAACGGCGGGGCCGCGAAGAAAAGCAGCGCGCCCAGGACGCAGGCCCCACCGGCGATCAAGGCCGCCCAGCGCAAGGAGACAGTCTTGGCGAAGAGCCCACCGTCTGGTACCAGGCCCTGACCATGGCGGCTTGGAATCAGGAAGGCGGCGAGGGCGCTTTTGGCGAGAACCGTTGCGCCGCCCATGGCCCACATCAGCCCCGCCCAATGCCCTTCCACGTAGTCGAGCTCGCCACGCATCGCCTCGCCCCACTCGCGGGTATCGGGCGGCGCAATGTGGATCGCGGAATCAAGGAGCACGGTCGCGGCTTGTCGGAGAGGCGTTTCCAGCATCACCCCTACCCCCTGCTCAGGGTGGGTTGTTGCAGCAACCAGCTCGCGCGAGACTCGGCTAACTTCGCGCGAGCCAATTCCAATCCATTCGGCGTCAACCTATAGGTGTGCCGCGGCGGGACGCCGTCCTCCGTCGTCACCCAGCAGGCTTCCAGTAACGTGTACTTCTGGAGGCGCATGAGAATCGGATAGAGCGTTCCTGACTTCAGCCCCGTTGAGCGACTGAGTTCATATCCATATCGCCAGTCGGCCGGGCGCTCGAGGAACCGATCGAGCACGAGGAGGGTCTCTCGGGACAAGCGAGGTGTCTTCATAGAGCTAAGTCTACATAGGTAGAGATGAGTTGTCAAGTCCTAATCTTTGCGCCAAAACTGCGCCTGGAACACTTTAGTGCGGCAGCCAACCGTGGCGAATGCCGAAGACGCGCTCGCAGTATTGCGCGCGTTGGCCGAGTGGTGTAGGTTACCCGTCGGCGCGGTCAGCAACACGGGATACCCAGTATAATTGAGCCTAATCCGCCTATGAGCCTCTCACACGCCCCGGTCCTCGAAAAGAATTCTGGCAGGAAGTTCGCCGTCAGCGCGAGCGCACTCGTCCTTGGCATTTCAGTCTTCAAGTTGCTGGTCCACCTGTACGCGGGCCGGCATTACGGCTATTTCGTTGACGAACTTTATTACCTGGCTTGCAGCCGGCACCTGGATTGGGGCTATGTCGACCAACCTCCTCTGATTGCGGTAATCACCTGGCTGGCACGCACGCTGCTAGGGGACTCGCTGCCGGCAATCCGTTTCTTCCCCGCTGTGGCGGGAGCGGCGGAGGTTGCACTTTCGGGGTTAATCGCTCGCGAACTTGGGGGGAAGCGCTTCGCGCAGGCGCTGGCCGCCCTCGCGGCCTTGGTTGCGCCCGCAATCCTCGCGACCGACAACCTTCTGACCATGAACGCTTTCGAACCCCTTTTCTGGATGGGGTGTGCCTATGTATTCATTCGCATTGTCAGGACTGGCGACCAGAAGCTTTGGATCTGGTTCGCGGTTCTGGCGGGCGTCGGACTTGAAAACAAGCACTCCATGCTGATCTTCGGCACGGGCATGGTGGCTGGACTCTTGTTGACCTCGGAACGCCGTTCATTCAAGAAGCCCTGGATCTGGGCCGGTGGTGCCATCGCTTTCCTGATCTTCCTCCCCAACCTCTGGTGGAATATTCAGCACCACTTTCCGTTCCTGGAAGTGCTGGCCAACATCCGTCGCAGCGGGCGTGATGTTCCTCTCGAGCCGCTGGCGTTTTTTGCCGAGGAAACACTCACGCTCCTCCCTCTGACTCTGCCCATCTGGCTGGCGGGCCTCTGGTTCTACTTCTTCGCGAAGGCAGGCAAAACCTTTCGCGTGCTGGGCTGGGCATGGATTTTCACCGTATCCGTTATCGTCGCACGGAGTCCGCGGGTCTACTATCTGTACCCCGCCATGCCGCTCCTGTTTGCAGGCGGCAGTGTGATGTGGGAAGCGTGGTTGGACCGGCCCCGCCTGCAATGGTTGAAGGTCGCATTTCCCATCCTGCTGATTGCGACGGGTGCGGTGTTTTCTCCGCTCGCCATCCCCATTCTTCCGCCTGAAACGTACATCCGATATACGCAGGCACTGCACCTTCAGCCGCCCAGGATTGAAACTCACAAGCTGGGCCCGCTTCCGCAACTCTTCGCGGACCAGTTCGGTTGGGAGGAAATGACGGCAACGGTCGCGCAGGTGTACAACCGCCTGCCGCCGTACATCCGGGCGAAGACTGCCATCTTCGGCCAGAACTACGGGCAGGCCGGCGCGATCGACCTCTTCGGCCCGAAATACGGCCTTCCCCCCGCCATTAGCGGGCACCAGACCTATTTCTACTGGGGGCCGCGAGACTACACGGGGGAGAGTATGATCGTGATGCAGGGCCGCCAGGAGGAACTCGAGAAGCTTTTCGCCAGCGTCCAGAAGGTCGCCAGCGTGTATCACCCCTACTCCATGCCCTACGAGCACTTCGACGTCTTCTACTGCCGCGGCCTCAAGCGTCCCCTCAATGAAATCTGGCCACGCGTGAAGAATTGGGATTGAAGTTGCCGGGTCGCGGATTCGAACAGCGGGCGGACTCGCGCCCCTGTTCACTGGGGATTTCAGTTTGCGCGGGAATTCCGGCCTTGGAGATTTTCGTGTTCGCGAGAAATAAAGGGAGGGATTTCCTCGGACTACAGAGATCGGTAGGGCTGCCAGCGATTTTCCAATTTTCGAATTTCGAGTTTCGATTTTTCGTCTTCCCATAAGTTGTTGCTATGCCAGCGACAAACAAGATTCTGTTGACACCGGTCATAAAGTCGTATTAGGCTGGATCTGTCTTTATGAGGTTGTCCCTCCAACTCGGCATGGCGATGTGTTGTTGTTGCGGCGTCGCGGTGCCGACGTGTGGAGGTTAGGCCTAAGCTAGTTTAACCGGTCTATTTTCCAACCCACCGTCGGACGATCCAAGGTCCGGCGGTGGGTTTTTTTGTTTTGGAGACAAACCATGATGATTGCCGAAGTCGAAAGCAGACACACACTCGAGGCCATCGAAGACGAAATCCAGGTCTTCGAGGAACGCATTGAGCAACTGCGCCGCGGAGAGATTACTGACGATCAGTTCCGGCCCTTCCGGCTGAAGCACGGCATTTACGGCCAGCGGCAACCCGGCGTGCAGATGGTACGCGTCAAGATTCCCTCGGGCGTGCTCAATCCCGAGCAGCTTCGGGTGCTGGCGCGCCTCGCCGACACCTACGCGACGGGCCGCGGACACGTGACGACGCGCGAGAATTGCCAGTTCCACTATGTGAACCTCGCCAACGTTCCCACCATCATGCGCTGGCTGGCAGACGCCGGCCTGACCACGCGCGAGGCCTGCGGAAACACCGTGCGCAACGTCACCTCGTGCCCGCTGGCGGGAATCTGCCCTACGGAAACTTTCGACGTCACACCTTACGCGCTGGCCACCACGCGCTTCTTCCTGCGGCACCCGGAATTCCACGACCTGCCGAGGAAATTCAAAATCGCCTTCTCCGGCTGCGAGGACGACGGCAACTGCGCCGTGGCCGGCATCCACGACATCGGACTGATCGCACGCGTGCGCGGCTCGAATGGCACGGCGCATCGCGGCTTCAAGGTGCTGGTGGGCGGCGGGCTCGGCAGCCTGCCCACCGAGTCGGCCGCGCTCACCGAGTTTCTGCCGGAAGAAGAGTTGATGCCGACCATGGAGGCTATCCTTCGAGTCTTCAAGGAGCATGGCAACTATAAGAACAAGTACAAGGCGCGCATGAAATTCGTTCTGCGGGCCAAGGGCATCGAGGAGTTTCGCCGCCTGGTCGCCGAGAAACGCAAGCAGGTCACAACCCCCGCAGAGACGTTCACCGTTCCCTCGCCCGTGCTGCCGCCGCTCGTGACGCTTGAAGCCTCGCCGGGAAACGGCAATGGCCATGGCAACAGCAATGGCGCCTCTGCCGAGTACGCGCGCTGGGCACAGCACAACCTGATGCCGCAACGCCAGCCTGGCTATGCGGTCATCTGGATCAAGCTGCCGGCGGGGAATATTCAGGCCCAGCAGTTTCGAGGACTCGCCGACCTGCTCGAGAAGCATCACCTGAGCGCCGTGCGCATCGCGATCTCCCAGGACCTGGTGATTCCCTGGGTACCCGCCACCAAGGCAAAGCATATCTATGGTGACCTGGAAGCGCTCGACCTCGCCACGCCGGGCGCGCGCACCATCGCCGACGTTACCGGCTGCCCTGGCGCCACTACCTGCAACCTGGGCATCACCAAGTCGCTCGTCCTGGCGGACGTGCTGGCCAAGGAGTTTGCGGACGAGGCGGACCCCGAGGTGAAGAAAATCCGCATCAAGATCAGCGGCTGCCCCAACTCCTGCGGGCAACATCACTTGGCCGACATCGGTTTCTATGGCAACGCGCGCAAGGTAGGCGAGCAGCAGGCGCCGTATTACCAGTTGATGCTCGGCGGGCAGGTCAATGCCGAAGGCGTGCGCTTCGCGCGCCAGCTTGTGCCGCTACCCGCCAAGCACATCCCGCAGGCCCTGCACGAATTGCTCGATTTCTACCGGCAGGATCGCCAGCCTCGCGAAGCTTTCGCGGATTGGGTGGCGCGGACTTCCGATCAGGCTCTTACCGCGCGTCTCCAGGAGTACATCGCCGCTGACGCCACCGAGCCCGAACTCTTCGTCGACTGGGGCGACCAGGAGACCTACTCGCTGAAACTCGGTCGCGGGGAGTGCGCGGGGTAGGAAGGCAGGAGTCAGAAGACAGAAGTCAGGAGTCAGAAGAAAGAGTCTGCCAAACAAACGGGTAATTTGTCCGAATAAATCACTCCAGAAACGGACACATTGTCTGTTCTGTCCGCCAGGAGCCGCAGGTTGGACCTCAAGGTGCTATAATTTGTCGATTTGAGGCTTTGCACTTGAGGTCGGTATGCATGATGTGTTCATGTGGCTCGCCCTGGGGCTGTACGGCCTTGGAATCCTGCTTCTGATTCCTTCGGTTGTCCATCGCCGCCCCTCCCTGTCGCCGGCGGCGTTGGGCGCGCTGGGGCTGGGGTTGCTCGCCCACGCCGGCGCCATCGCCGTGGTAGCAGCCCGCATCCACCGCCTTCCGGTGACCGACGTCCGCAGCGCCCTTTCCTTTTACGCCTTCCTGGTTACGCTCGCCTTTTTTCTCGCTTATCTGCGCTATCGCATCACTTCCCTCGGCCTCTTCATGTTGCCGCTGGTTTTTCTTTTGACGCTGATCGCGGCGCTGCACGCCGAGCACTCGTTCGACTCTTCGGCGTTCCGAGGGGGATGGCTGCTGATCCACATCGGGTCAACAATCCTCGGCTACACAGGTTTCTTTCTGACCTTTGTCGCCGCCGTCATGTACCTGATGCAGGAGAAAGAGCTGAAATCCAAGAAGCCTCGGGCGATTTATTACCGCCTCCCCTCGCTGGAAGTTCTGGACGAACTCTATTATCGCTCGCTGGTGTTCGGCCTGCCCTTCCTCAGCGTGGGGATGGTCACGGGGTTTGTCTGGGCGACTCGAACGTGGAAGGGTCCGTGGGAACTTGATCCAAAAATACTGGCGTCGCTGGTCACCTGGCTGATCTACCTGGTGCTTTTCTCGACGCGAGTCAGCGGCGGGTGGCGGGGCCGGCGCGCGGCGTACGGGGCGATTTTTGGCTTCGCGGCCGTGATGGTCACGTTCCTCGGCATCAGTCTGTTGAGCGGGCAGCACGGGTATATCCCGACGCTCAAGCCCTGAAGGCAGGGATTAGGAATCAGGGATTAGGGATTAGGCACACAGGAATTTCGCCCTAGCACCTGGCACCTAGCCCCCAGGTTTTTATGAATCTAGTTCTCCTCGGCATCAATCATCGCACGGCGCCGGTGGAAGTCCGCGAGCGGATGAACATACCGGAAGCGCGCCTGGCGGATGCCGTCTCCGACCTGGTTCATCGCCCGGGCATCCAGGAAGGGATGATTCTCTCCACCTGCAATCGCGTCGAGGTGATTGCGTCGGCGGAGGAAAATGTCGAGGCAGACCCCATCCTGCGTCAGTTTCTCGCCGACCATCATCACTGCGAGTTGCAGCCGTTCGAGCGCTACTTTTACCGGCACCTTCAGCAGGACGTGATCAGCCACCTTTTCCGCGTGGCCTCGAGCCTGGACTCGATGATTCTGGGCGAGCCGCAAATCCTCGGGCAAATGAAGCAGGCCTTCCAGATCGCGCGGCAGGCCGGAGGCCTGAACGGCCCGCTGCAGGAAATCGTCAACCAGGCGCTGGCGGTGGCCCGGCGCGTGCGCCGGGAAACGGCGCTGGGGACTGCCGCGGTCTCCGTTTCCTATGCCGCGGTGGAGCTGGCCAAGAAGATCTT
This sequence comes from Terriglobia bacterium, assembly GCA_020072925.1. GTDB lineage: Bacteria > Acidobacteriota > Terriglobia > UBA7540 > UBA7540 > JAIQGA01. The sequence continues at coordinate 10,802 of JAIQGA010000003.1, forward strand.
CGGCGGCCTCGAAGGGAAGACCATCCTGGTCATCGGGGCGGGCAAGATGAGCGAACTCGCTGCCAAGCACCTGCTGCGCAGCGGGGCGAGCGCCATCCTGGTGGCCAATCGCACCTTCGAGCGCGCCCAGGAACTGGCCGTGGCGTTTCGTGGCACGGCCATCCCCTACGACGAACTCTTCAACCACATCAACCAGGCGGACATCGTCATCAGCTCGACCGGGGCGCCGCACTTCGTGATCACCCGCGCGCAGGCGGCAAAACTTCTCGGCGCGCGCAAAGGCCGCCCCATGTTTTTCGTGGATATCGCCGTGCCACGCGATATCGATCCGGCCGTCAACGAATTGGATAATGCCTTCGTGTATGATATCGACGACCTGGCCCAGGTGGTGGAAGCCAACAAGCGGCAGCGCGAGCGCGAGGCCGTGTGGGCCGAACAAATTGTTCAGGAAGAAGTCGGGCGGATGATGAAACGCCTCGCCTCGCGCGAGGTGGTTCCGACCATCGTGGCGCTCGAGGACCGCCTGAACCACATCCGCGAGGGCGAGATGGAGCGTTACCGCAGCCGGCTCGGCGCGCTCGCGCCCGAACAGCGCGAGGCCGTCGATGCCTTGACCCGCGGCATCCTGAACAAGATCCTTCACGGACCCATCACGGAATTGAAGAGCGGCGTGGGGAATCCCGAACATACCGCGCTCGTACGACTGATTCAAAAGATCTTCGGGCTGGGAAGCTGAGAAAGGCAGTCGACAGTCGAATGTCGAAGGTCGACAGTAAAAGCCTGCCTCGGAAGCTTTTTCGAGTTTCGGATTTCGAATTTGGTTTTTCCACTGTCGACTGTCAACTGTCGACTGTTAACTTGTTTCTAATGACCATCACGATTGGAACCCGTGGCAGCAAGCTGGCGCTCTGGCAGGCCAACTGGGTGAAGGACCGCCTTGTCGCCGCGGGACATGCGGTAGAAATCAAAGTCATTAAGACCACGGGTGATAAACTCCAGCGCCTTTCGCCTGCTGCGCCGCTGCCCGCGTCCATTGCGGAGACCGTCGCGCAGGTGGGCACGAAGGGGCTTTTCATCAAGGAGATTGAAGAAGCGCTGCTGGCGGGCGAAGTGGACGTGGCTGTGCACAGCCTCAAGGATCTGCCCACCGTGCAGCCCAAAGGCTTGACGCTGGCCGCCGTGCCGCCGCGCGAGGACGCGCGCGATGTTTTCATTTCTCGAAACGGAAAAGCCTTCGCAGCGCTTCCCCCTCGCGCGCGCGTGGGAACCAGCAGTCTCCGCCGGCAAACACAACTGTGCGCGTTGCGAGGCGATCTAGAAGTCACGCCGATGCGCGGCAACCTCGATACCCGGTTGAAGAAACTCGGGCGCGGCGACTGCGAGGCGCTGGTCGTGGCCGCCGCGGGTGTGCATCGTCTGGGTCTCAGCGAGCACATCACCGCGTACTTCACTTTCGACGAGATGTGCCCCGCCGTGGGCCAGGGCGCATTGGCCATCGAGATTCGCCGGGACGATTCCCACCTCGCCGCCGCGCTCGCGCCGCTGGATGACCCGGCGACACACGCGGCCGTTCGGGCCGAGCGCGCCTTGCTGCGACGCTTGGGAGGCGGCTGCCAGGTGCCCATCGCCGCCCACGCGCTTTCCGAAGACAGCCAACTCCGCCTGCGCGCCGTGGTGGCCAGCGCCGATGGCCAGACACTGATTCGTTCCGACGCGGGAGGTTCCGTTAAGGACCCCGAAAGCCTCGGCACGCATGTTGCCGAAGATCTGCTGCGCCAGGGAGCGCAGGCGATCATAGACACGGTGGGAATTCCCTGAGGTCAAAGAGAATTGCGGATTGTCCGTGGTCCGTTGTCAGTTGTCCGTTGCACGCTCGCACTACAGTTTCCGGTGTAATTGAGACCTGACAACTGACGACTGACAACGGACAACTGACCAAGGACAGACGCCGGTCATAGACCGGCGCTACAGATATGGCCGGGAAAGTTTATCTCGTGGGCGCGGGGCCGGGTGATCCCGGACTGCTGACGCTGAAAGGCAAAGCAGCGCTGGAGCACGCCGACTGCGTCGTGTACGACTATCTGGCCAACGACGGTTTGCTTTCGTTTGCCCGCCCGGAATCGGAAAAGATCTGCGTCGGAAAGCACGGCGGCGAGCGCAAGATTTCGCAGGAAGAAATCAATCAGCTCCTCATCACCAAGGCGCACGAAGGGAAAACCGTCTGCCGGCTGAAGGGCGGCGACCCCTACGTATTCGGCCGGGGCGGCGAGGAAGCGCAGGAACTGGTCAAGGCAGACGTTCCGTTCGAGGTCGTGCCGGGAGTCTCCTCGGGCCATGCCGTCCCCGCCTACGCGGGCATCCCGGTCACGCACCGCGATTTTGCTTCCGCCGTCACCTTCGTGACGGGCAACGAAGATCCCACCCAAAAAGAGCAGGACATCGACTGGTCGCAACTGGCGACGTACCGCGGGACGCTGGTGGTCTTCATGGGGGTCAAGAAGCTCGCGTCCATCACGCACGCGCTCATCGCGCACGGGCGCGACCCGCAGACACCCGCGGCGCTGATTCGCTGGGGAACGCGCGCCGCGCAGGAAGTTTTCGTGGGGACGCTCACGGACCTCCCTTCGAAGACCGCAGGGGTAAAGCCGCCGGCGATTATCATCGTGGGCGACGTGGTCAAGTTGCGCGAGCAGCTCAACTGGTTCGAGCGCCTGCCGCTTTTCGGTAAGCGCATCGCCATCACGCGCACGCGCGAACAGGCCGGCGCCCTGCGCGACGAACTGGTGGCGCTGGGCGCGGAGGTGGTGGAAATTCCCACCATCGAAATCCGGCCGCCGGCGTCGTGGGAGCCTTTGGATGACGCGATCCGCCGACTTCCTGAGTTCGATTATCTTCTCGCGACCTCGGCGAATGGCGTGCGGAATTTTCTGGCGCGCCTCGAGGCCTGCGGGCGGGACGTGCGCGACTTGAAAGGCCTGACCATCGGCGCGATTGGCCCCGCCACTGCTGCGGAGTTCGCGAAGTCCGGAATTCGAGTGGATCTTATGCCGCGCGAATACCGTGCCGAAGGCTTACTCGAAGCCTTGAAGGAATGCGACCTGCAAGGAAAGGCATTCCTCATCCCGCGCGCCAAAGTCGCGCGCGACGTGGTGCCGCGCTCGCTCCAGGAGAAAGGCGCACGAGTGGAAGTCGTGGAAGCCTACGAGACCGTCGTGCCGCGTCTGGCCCCCGAGGAATTGGCGCGACTCCTGACGCCGCCTCCTGCCATGATCACCTTCACGAGTTCGTCCACAGCCTCGAATTTCGTCAGGCTCGTGGGCGAGGAACAAATCGCGGAAGTCCTGCGCGGCGTCGCCATCGCCTCGATTGGCCCCATCACCTCCCAAACCGTGCGCAAGCTCGGCCTGAGTGTGGCAATCGAGGCTTCCGAGTCCACAATCCCCGGATTGATGCGGGCGATCCAGGAATACTTTCAGCACCGATGAGCGCCTCTACAATACGGTAGGGGAGGGCCTTCACGGCCCTCCCGCTTTTCCGCCCACGCGAGCACCGTACCGGTGATGCCGGACTACCGTATCCCCAGCGCGGGAGCACCGTGAAGGTGCTCCCCTACGGCGCGGATTTCGATCCGTAAAGAGTGTCTTGGGTGGCGACTCAAGCCCACCTGAATGCGAAACTCCGCATCGAAATTATGTAAGACCAAGACCTTTGCGGGGAGGGAACAGATATCGAAACTCGAACCTACACGCGCTTAAATCTTCTGCTTGTTAACCTTTTTCTTATAGCCATCATCCCGACTTCTCGCGCCGCGGAAACTCCCGCTTGTGTGGGAAGCGTTCCGATCAGCCGGTTTCGCCTGCTGGTCGAGCCGGCGAAAGGCGGCCCGGCGCTGGCCATCAACGAGGTCAACCAGCTCATGCCGGGCCAGAAATTGAAGTACCAGCCGCTGCACCTGCCAGCGGCTATCAAGGAGAAGGCGCGAGTGGCAGTGCTGCTGGCGCCGGCGCCCGGTGCGAAATCCCAGCACGTCGAGGTGCTGGACGCGCAGCCGGCGAAGGATGCGGCCACGTGGGAGGTACCGATCCGCGCCAGGGTGGTGGGCGTGGTGTTCGGTCCGCGCGGCCTCAGCGTCAAGAAGGTGAGTTCGCTGGTCAACAAAGATGATGAGCTGATTCCGGAGCTGGCCGATTACGCGCACCAGACAGAGACCGTGCAAGCGCTGGTGCAGACATTGCAGCAATACGAGCAATCGCCCTCGACGGGCCAGAATATGAACGCGGCGCTCCAGGGATTCGCGAACCAGTACAACGTTCTTGTGCCCAAGCTCGATCCCAGCCAGCCCGCCAACGAGCAGGCGTCGACGCTGCTGCGCGCCGTGCTCCCCTCGCTCTCTTCCTTCGATCCGCTGACCTCCCAGCGCGCCACGACCGTACAGCAGACGACAGGGCTTGCGGCGTCGGTGGCCGCGCTCTTCTTCGGCACGCCTGTAGGCCTTGCCGCGGGCGGGACGGCGCTGCTCACGAACCTCCACACCATCCTCTCGCCCGACACCGATTTCGCCGCGGCGTTTACTCAGCCCGTCGGAAACGGGCTGGCGCTGTGCGCCAAACCCGTCCCACAGAAATCCCACTCCCGGACCGCTTACTTGTGGGTGCTGCGCGTTCCCGACGCCGCGCCGCCCTCCGTGTCAATCGCGCAGACTGCAAATCTGCCCCTGGGGTCGAAGTCCACCGTCGAGGTTTCCACCGCCCATCCCGCGCAATTGAAGCTGCTGCCCCGCGCGCGCGAGTGGCAACTGGTCGCGGACGGGCACGAGGTCGCCGTTCCCGTCAAGGTCGAAGTGGGCGACGGCCACGATGCGCTCAACCTGGACCTGACCCAGGCAAAACTCTCGCCCGGCGAATACCATCTGGCGGCGCTCTGGGACTGGACGCCGCTGGAGGTGAAGGGCGCCGTCGAACTGCATCATCTTGGCGATTTCTCAGGCGTCCGGGTCAGCGCCGAATCTGAAGATCGGCTGGTGAGCGGCGCGGGAACGGTCAGCATCGAGCTGACCGGCGCCGACTTCGAGTTTGTTCACGAGGTCTCGCTTCTCCCCGCCGGCAATACCCGCGCCGCGCCCAAGGGCCTTTCCTACACGCTGCCGAAGGGCGAAGCCGCGGGCGAGCAACTTTCTCTTTCCGTGCAGGTAGATACCACTTCCCTGCCCGCGGGCGGTTACTTGCTGCGGTTGAGGCAGGCGGGCGGCGCCACGCACGACGTGACCATCACGATTCATCCGCCCAATCCCACGCTCACCCATTTGCCGCTACGCGTCAACGTGGGTGAGACCGAGCAGACCGCGGAGTTGCGCGGGATCGGCCTCGAACGCATCACCGGCGTCACCAGCGAGGGCGCGCAGTGGAAACTGCTTCCAGTACCCGCGGGCAGCCACAACTTAAGCGAGCGCCGCGCGACCATCAAGCTCCTGCCCTCCGCACACAAGGGCGCGGACCTCGACGCGAGCCTCGCGGTCGAAGGCCTGCACAAGCCACTCGATCTATCCGATGTCCTCGAAGTCGCCGGCCCGCTGCCGAAAGTCGCGGACGCCAAGGCGTCGTTCGCTCAGGAGAGCGACGTCGCGCTTCGTCCGGGCGAAATCCCCTCGGGCACTCCCGTGAGCTTCGCGATTCATACCGAGAATGTGGATGGCTCGCCCACCCTCAGCCTGGCCTGCGAGGATGCGGGGGCCACACGCCAGACGGTAACGCTCCATCCCGGCGATAAGGATGGCGATGCGCAATTGGACTTCGCGGGCGAGAGCCTGCTGTTTCTCTCGCTCGATCCCGGCATGGTCGGCCAATCGGGATGCATGCTCACGGCCAGCGTGACGACGCCGGAGGCGGGAACCTCCGCACCTTACACGCTGGGGCGCGTCGTGCGCTTGCCGCGCATCGAGAAATTCTCGCTAAGCGATGAGAAACTTGGCGACGGGCTTTACCTCGGCACGCTCACCGGGAAAGACCTGCAGATGATCGCCAAGACGGGCTGGACCGCCGAGAAGGGGTTCCCGGTGGCGGGCATTCCTATTCCCCTTCCCGCAAGTTCCGACTACCAGACGCTGCGGATTGAGCTTTCCTGGCCACCACCGGCGCCCCACGCGGCGCTCTATGTCTGGCTGCGAGGCGAGACCACCGGCCGCAAGACCACAGCACGGTATTAACCGATATTCACAGTGTAGGGGAGGGCCTTCACGGCCCTCCCGTCTCGATCCCGCGCGATTGAGATGACCGCAAAAGCGGGAGCACCGTAAAGGTGCTCCCCTACGGGGCGTCTCACATATTCCCTTCATCCGCGGAAGGGCCGTAGATGGAAGGCACGGGAATATTATTCAGCCGCAAGTAGACGCCGAGTTGCGCGCGGTGATGAATCAAATGGTTCATCACCAAGGTTCGCACGACCGCAATGCGAGGCATGGTGAAGAGCGTCTTGCCGCTGTGGAGCAGCGTCCAGGGTTTCGCGAGGTGGTCGTCGGTTGCCTGGGCGATGACCGCGCGCGCGCCGGTGGCGCTCTCGTCGAACATCGCGAGGATTTCCTGGCGCGAGTTGGCCGTGGGCATTTGATAAGGTGGAGCGCCCGGCGGCTGGATATCCAGTGAGTCTTGCTCGATCGCCATCTTCGCCCAACTCGGCAGCAACGCCAGGTGAACGGCGAGCCTGCCCATCGGCATCGACTTCTCGTGCGGCTTCCAACCGAGCCTGTCCTCCGGCACGCGGTCGAGGCTTCTCCGGGTGTGAGACATCTCCTGATCGAACTCCGGCAATAACGCTTCACTCCAAGGCATAGTTCCCTCCGTAGCGATAGGTCGTTTTCCTCAAAATCCCCTGCTCAGCTTTTCCTGCCCAGCACTTCCTGTAGAGGACAAAGAGTCTAGGCGAAGATAAAGCGAAAGTCAATGGAGATTCTCGACGCCTGCGTGTGCCACGCGTGGGGCTACCTCGGGAGTTGGTAGAGACGCCCCGCCGGGGCGTCTCTACGGCCTGTCTACGGCTGCGCCTTGGGCTCGGACGTTTCATCGGCAGCGGGCGCGGGGGTCATGAGTTTCCCCAGCTTCTGGGTGGACTCGACATTGAAGACCTTGAAATTCGAGGAATGGTGGCTATTGCGCATGTGTTTGCCATTCCAGGCGATGGCTGGTGGTGGTTCGTCTTGGCCGAGGGGGGCTTGCCACAGGTGAGATTATACTCTGCCGTAGACGCGTTCGGTTGGAAGGCCTAGCTTGTCGGTTTCACGGTTGTAGGTCACGTTCATGGCTCAAGCCTGCACGCCGGGGATGTTTTCCAGAACAACCTTGGGGATATCTCCTCGCCCGAGGATTTCTTTCGCGTCCAGGATTTCAATGCCCACCAGAACTTCACCTTCGCCGATATTCAGGCTGACCTCGTCCGTCAAGCGCAATGTCCGGCACTGGTGCGGGCCTTCCAGCAAACGGATGTAGAGCGCATCGACCTCGGCGTCATAAGAAATCTTCATCGCATGCTCCCCTCAAAAGTAAAACGTGTACACGGTTACCACGATCATCTCATTTTGCGCCTCAACCACGACGGGCGCAACCTGCTTGATGGCATAAAACTTCCCTTGCCATTCCGCATTGTATTGGAAATTCAGCCGATAAATAAAACGACCTCGCTTGGCCGGTTCGCGCACGCCATCCTCAATCGCTTGTTTGACCTCAGCTTGGGTGGCCCCTCGCTCTTCGCACTGCTCCCTAGCGTGAACCGCGAAATGAAGCGTTTTCATCCAAAGTCCCGATCTGCGTCATCTGCGGAATCTGTGGATTCCTTCGCCGCCCGCTTGCTCTTCCCCGCCTCCGCCACCGCTTCCTGAATGGCCGTCAATTCCTGGTCCGGGATGCCCCAGAGGCTATACGGCAGCGACCTGAGCGCGGAAGATTACCTTTGCGCCTTAGGCTCGACGGCTTCATCGGCAGCGGGCGCGGGGGTCTTGAGTTTCCCCAGCTTCTGGGTGGACTCGACATTGAAGACTTTGAAATTGGAGTAATGGTGGCTATTGCGCATGTGCTTGCCATTCCAGGCGACGGTGACGGTGACCTCGCGTGGCAACCAGAATCCCTCGCTCCCCCGGCTGAAGCGGACTTGACCATAATCGATTTCCGTCGTCTCTCGGTCCAGCCTGACTTCCGGCGCGGGCATCAGGAGGTCAGAGCGCATGCGCAGGATCTGGTAGGTGTCGGGATCGATCCAGGCCAAACCCTGGGTAAAGGTCGTCGTGGTCGTCTTGCCGGATTTGAAGTTGCCCAGCAGGCGCGCTTTAGCCGGCTGCTGGGCAAAGGCAACCACATAGGCATTGCAGTTGTGGATTTTCTGGCGCCCGCGGAGACGATAAGTATTCTGAGGCTGGTAGATGGGATGGAACTGAAACGAGGCGGAGGCGAACCCCGAGGTGAGCATGAATCCCTCGTTCAATCCCTTCCCCTGCCCGAGGGCGCCCATTCGGTTGGCCCGATACTCCTCAAACACCGGCCCCCACGCCCCTTCCGGTATCAAGCAGAGATACTGAGCTTTGGAATCCAGGGTGTCCTCCACCTTATTCTTGCGACCCAACTTCTCCTGGTGAATCTCTTCCTTCGAGGAGGTGTTGGGGAAGTTCTGGAATAGATCGCGAACATTCTTGCCCACCGCGGCAAGGATCGTCTCCAAGGGTTTCTGGTCTGTGGCCGGTTCGAGCCCCTGGAGTTCCGGGGTCATTTGGGTGAGATAGTCGAGAGGCGGGGCGCCGTGCGATTTGGCCTTGACCTGAGCCACCCGTGCTTTCTCGCGGTCGCGAAGCCGCGCCCAGAGCTGGCGAACCGGTGGGGGCATCGTCTTAACATCCCGGCCGTTCAGATAGAGGGTCATCCCCTTGTTCGCGGCGTCTAATTCGCCTTCACCCAGCAGGGCGTCAACGAGCAGGAGTCGAGCCTCCGGCGGGGCGCCGGCTTCCATCGCCTTGGTCAAGTTAACGGCCGCCCTCTGGGCATCGCGAAGAAACAACTCGGCGCGACCGATTTCCTGGAGGGCAAGAGGGTCGGCGGGAGCCACCTTGAGCGCTTCCGCAAGGAACCCCTCGGCTCTCTCTTGCTGGTGTTTCCAGCTCTCCATCACCCCCATGGCGATCAAGGGTTCGGCGCGCGCCACTTTGGGGTTGGCTCGGCCCTGGGTGATGGCTTCTCCGAGGTCGCGGGACGCCCCCTCCCAGTCTCCCGATTCCAGCTCCGCGAGCGCCCGCATCGTCTGGCACAACGGGCAGGAAGGATCACGACCGATCACCTTGGCAAAAGAAGAGAGGCTGCGCTCCGGACGTTCCTGATCGAGAAACTCCTCCGCCCCGCGCGCGTAATCCTTTTCTGACTTCTGCGATAGCCCTTCCGAGGCTCCAATCTTCCGCAACCGCGGCGCGAGGGTCGTAATCAGCCCCTCCTGCGAGAGCAGCATGGGGTCCGGCTTTCCGTCGCGCAGCGTTACGGGGATGATCCAGGGCTTGGAGGGGTCTCCCAGATCAACCAACGCGTGTGACCTGAGGAAGCCTTTCTTGGTGACGGTCAGCCTTACGCCGACGTCCTTGATGATGCGGATGTTTAACCAGTAATCCGTCGCGAATTCTCCCCGCGCATCCGTCGTGAGGGTTCGGGCCTGCACCCCCGTCGTGGGCGACACCAACACCTTCGCGCCATGAACCGGATCGCCCTCGAGGGTCGTCACCTTGCCGCCCACCATCCAGTGCGTGTTCATGAGGTCCAGGGAACTGAGATCGTCGAGAGGAGTTTGCCGGACCTGGGCCAACAAAGGCACCGACAGAAGAAATGTGGCGGTCACAAAAAAGCGAATACACCGCAGCGATACCATAAACTTATCATCCGCGACAGGACGCTTCGGGGTACGAGTTGGTGGCATTGTACACCGGTTATCCCGAAGGCTCAAGGTCGCGACGCCCGTCAATTTTGGGATTGTGCTGGAGACTACTAATGGTAATCTATGCACATCGCTAGTGTGGGGTAGCCGGCCAGGAGGCGCTATGGCGTTTTAGGCGGGTCCCACGGGTTGCTGAAGAACACCTGAAACTGTCATCCTGAGCGGCCGCAGGCTACGAAGGATTCCTGTATTTGCGCGGCTGTGCGAATGCTGGGATGCTTCGCTATGCTCAGCATGACGTGCCTCTTTGTGTCGCGATGGGTGGCCATGGCTCGTTAACTAACCCCGCTGAGGGAGGAAATCATGCCCCTGCAACAGCCGACGAAGGACTTCCTTAAGTACCTGAAACGGAACCCCGCCATACGTGATCAGATTCGCGCAGCCCCGGGGAAGACCCTCCTGTACGCGGGGCGATTCTTCAAGCCCATGTGGAAGGAAATCGAGGAATTGAAACGCGGGAATCCTCAGGCCTGGGACAAGCAGACGTTGCCCGATGTTCTGGTTCGCATCCTGACGCCGGGCTCGGGGTTCAACAACCTTCTGCTGTACACGCAGGATGTGGAAGGGCGAGTCCCCTGGAAGCCCGACGGCTTCGTGGTCTGGCGGGCGCTCTCGGGTATCTTCGCCGCCAATGCGTCCGGCGCCGTTTCCTTCCAGATCGGCTCAGGCGTCAAGGCCGACGAAAAGGTCTTCGCAGTCACCGAGGTTTCCGTTCTGCTCAGAAATCCCAACATCGACGCCACGACTCGCGACTTACTCGAATACTATGTGCGCTGCGTACAAAGCAAGAACGCGGACATTAACGTGGGCCAAATGGCCGGGTAATGGCAGGAGGGCCGACCTTCGGACCACGGGCGCCGGGGGTGGGAAATAATCTCGCTCTAGCGGCAGTCTCTGATCGCCGTTTCTGTAGTATCAAACCCGCCGGCGCCGACGGAGCCGCGCTGCAAAAAGCGAGTCCCCATTTTTTCTTTACACTTTCTCCCGCCTTTGCGAACGGCTTAGTCCTCGCACCCGTCAGAGCCTCCATTGATAGGCTGAGGTTTCGACTTCCCGACCCTGAACCCTCTCCAGTCGGGCTTGCCAATGCCGGCCCTCCACCTCGAGGGGGCCGCAGATTGTTCCTCGGCGTGGGAAAGAGGGCGGGGGCTGATCTAGGCATCAGGCTCGCAGCGCGACGTTGGGCCTCAGCACGGCACGGCCAGGATAGCCGTCCTACGTTTCGCCAATTGGTATAAACCCGCATTTCCATTTTGAAAACGCAGAGGCAGCTCACAGCTAACCTCCAACATCAATATTAATCCGGGTTCGAGCATCAACATTGCGTTCCGGAGGTGTAAACCCAATGGGTGAGGGCCAAAAACAGGGATTTCAGCTTTCTTTCAACCGGTTTCTGCGGGTCGCATTTCAGGGATCGAGGGTGACTTCCAGCGGAGCAGTGGATCAAAGAAGGAAAACAGGCGGTGAAGATGACGCGGCTGAGTTGCCACCGGTTCCGGTCTAACGAAGTGCGCCTGTGGCTGAGCGTGCTCGCCTACAATTTGGGCAACCTGTGGCGGCGGCTGGTGCTGCCGAAGAAGATCGAGAACTGGTCGCTATCGAGTTTGCAACAACGGCTGGCGAAGACCGGCGGACGTTTGGTCAAGCATGCCCGCTACTATTGGCTGCTCCTGGCCGAGAGCCATCTGACTCGACGATTGTTTGGGAGCCTGGTCCGGCGGATCGCCTCGCTGCCCTTGCCCGCCGGGTAGGCGAATCGCAGACGGAAGCAGATTTCGGCGGCAAGAGAGGCAGGGGCGGGAAAAGTGTCCGAGGCACAGGTCGAAAGAGGGCCAGGTTCGAGTTTTGGGATTCTGCGGAAAGACAAAACCCGCCCGTTCCAGGGCCCGCGGAAGCACAAAGCACTGAAAGCCCGACTGGACCATGAAATTAGAGGCGGACGGGTGTAGATTTGGGGCAGGGCGAAAACTGAAAACGGAAATTCTGGTTCAACACCAACATACCCGAAGGCTGGGTCAGTGTTACGCCTGGCCCAGTCGGGAAAACCATTCGACGCCATGCCAGGATTGACTCGTCGTATATGAACGACAAATTACTAGACCTTGACAACCCTCTGACACATGAAAAAGTGCGCTCCGCCATTATTTCTATCGGAGGGTCGAAGTCTAAATTTTCGAGAGTAGCGACCGAGACTCGATCACTACCAGACTAACACTAAAAGGAGGATGCCGTGAAAGATGCACAAAAGGGTTCCAAAGCGCGTGCGGGCCGACGCTCGTTCTTGACGAAAGGATTGGCGGCGGCCGGGGCCGCAACTACAGCGGGAGCATTCCTAGGCCACGGGCTGAGCGCATTCGCCGATGACGAACGCGGTCCAGAAGAGAAAAGTGGCCGCCTCACCCATGGAGATGCGGCATTGCTCAGATTCGCGGCCGCGGCCGAAGTCATCGAGAGCGACTTCTGGTTGCAGTATAACGAGCTCGGCGGAATCCAGGATAGCGAGGCTCCAGGGGGAAGCGGGAACCCAGCCTACACCGCTGCGCTCAATAACCTTGATGAAGACATGAACGTGTATATCCACGACAACACCGACGATGAGATTTCTCACTTCACTTTCCTCAACGCCTACCTGGAATCGAAAGGCGCGGATCCAGTCGATCTGGAGCCGTTTCGCACGCTGCCAGGTAGTACCGCGACTGGGTCGAGTGGAATGCCGCGGATTACGAATCTAATGAAACTTACCCTGGATACCAGTTGGTGGACCCGCTATCGCACCGACGCGCAGAACCCGGACCTGGACCCCACAGCCACGTTTCCCCAGGCAGTACCGGGACTAAGTAAGGGGAAGTTCACAGCAATCCCCAGAACCGATGCTGACCTTTCGCCTGATGCTCACATCCAGGCGATTGCTAACACGGCGGCATTCCATTTTGCGACCATCGAACAAGGTGGCAACAGCCTTTACCCATCGATGGCGCAGAGGGCGACCGATGTGGAAGTGCTGAGAATTTTGATCAGCATCGGTCCCACAGAAACGATGCATTTCCAAACCTGGCAGGACAAGGCCGGCCACGCAGTGTCGCCTCCTTTCAACGTAACCGACCCAACCAACGGCTTGACATTTCCGGACCTCAGCGAAGCCGGGGAGCTCCTAACGAATAACTTGATCATGCCCGAGCCATGCCCGTTCCTCAGCCAAAAGCTCCCGAAATGTTCAATCATTCGCCCGACTGAGACAAGGGGGATTGCCATGGGCGTGCTCAAGTTCTTGACGGACATGGGCCTCTTCATCGGCCAATCCAAAGAGTTCTTCGAATTCATGCGTGACCTGGCCGAAGATGCGGATGAGGCCCGGCGAGGATTCGGACAGTAACCACGGTCAAATGTTCTACGGTTGGTCGTGAACTTTTCTTTTCGACGATGCCGCCGGCTGACGTGGGTTTGCGCTTTAAGTTGTTCCACAACCCTCTCCGTATCGCGTGACGGTGGAAATAAGCCGATATACGTGCAGCGCGAACGACAACCTCTACCAGAGCAGCCTTGAGGATCATGAGTTCCGAATGATGAGATTTTGTTTCGTCAATGTCGCAAAGGTCCGCCGGACGTCAAGCGTTCTCCGTGCGTCACTCTGTTTGGCTGTTGCGCTTCTAGTTGGCTGCGGCGGTGGCGCTGGGACACCAGCGATCAAAACCGTAAACCTCTCCTTGTCTGGCCTGACAGTTACAAAGGTGCGCACAGCAAATAACGCGATCATCCTGCTTGAGGAGCGACTTACATCCATCTTTGAGGACGGTCCACAGCGCACGCTGGCGATACTACAAAGTGACGGCCATCCCATACAGTCCTATGTGCCGCCGGCGGGATGGTCAATCGTTGACTTCGCGGTGCATCCGTCCGGCGACATTTCGGCAATTCTCACCACGGCAAGGGAAGTGCGCATCGTGCGGCTCGATCCAAATGGATCTATTCGAAGTGACGAACCATTTCTCGACCCCGCCGCCGCAAGCGATCCATTCTTCGACTACGCCGGAGGCATCAAGGATGACACCGCGCTCCAGCCTGCCCTGATGCATGACGCCGCCCGGCTGGCTCCGCTTGGTGAAAGCTTGGCTGTCGTGTTGCGCACCGGACGCAACGCGATCGTTGCCTATCGTCTGGACCCTGACGTGAGCGGCGCATATCAGCGTGCCTGGCGCACGCTTATCGAGCCCGGTAGTTCGATACTCGGCTTAGGCATCACGAGTGGTAGCTTCGACGTGTTCGGCCAACTCGAGAATCATCTCAGCATTTTTGTGGATATCGATACGGACGCTACGCTCGCCATGGGCGTCGTCGATGCCCCGTTCCTCAACTATACGTTCCGGGCGCACACAGAATATTTCAGCGAACCGATTGCAGCATCGATCGGCGTCTTACTCACGCGTGTGGCGAGCGCCGACGGCCGCCGTTTGGGAAGCATTGCCATCGACACTCATGATCGTGCTGAACTGCATGGGCTGCGTGCAGTGCCGCGCGGCTTCATGTTGGTGGGCCGAGTTCTCTCCGAGGTGCGATCAGACGGAACGGGTTGGAATGCGTTCACTGCATTTGTTGGCAGCGATGGCACTCCCGGTCCGTACAGCGTGGTCGATGTTGACCGAGGTGACGTGTTTTTTGATGTTGCTGCGTTGCCCAGCGGGCGATATCTGGCGCTGGGTACGACCGGGTACGTACAGAACCCAACCGGCGAGAGTATCTCCGAAGCTGCGCAGCCACTGTTGGCGTTGTTAAACAGTGACGGCTCGCTGGCCCAGAACCTCGGCTACATCGGAGGTCCGCGCCATAACCAACTCACCACCATCGCTCCTCTGAACGGCCACTGGCTTCTTGGCGGAATGATCAATGGTCCGGGAACGCATTCTGGCGACGCTCAGCGCGAGCTCATCGTCGCCGATGGATTCTTGCGCGAGCTCATCGTCGCCGATGGATTCTAGCGCGAGGCGTCCAAGCTTCGGTCTGCGCACGAACGGAGGACAACCACGTGAGCGACAGTACTGAAGCGCAGCCGTTCGAACCTCCCGAAGGATGGCACTCGCGGTTTGGAGTACAAGCGGAGTCACTCAACTGACAAATCCCCTAAGCCCGATAGAAAGAAGTGCATCTCTTCGCCAGGAAGATGGAGAGGATCGCATCACCATCGATGTCATCGCGGGCCTGCATCGTGCGGGCTACAACGCAACCCACAATGGATATTCAAATTGACTGTCGTTTTCTTCCAGCCACGTGCCTTGTTCTGAACAGAATACGCCGCAAGGATCTCGGGGGTCACTTCCTTCAGGGAGACACCTTGTTTCCCGAGCCATTCGAAGAAGAGGTTAAGGGTTTCCTCGCGAGTGGAGATGGTTTGGTCCGTATATCCTCTTTCATCCCGGAGCTTTTTAAGAAAACTGTCGAGTTCTGGCTTGAACTGGGGATTGCGGGCCGGATCAGACCACTTGCCCAAAAAACGAAACCACTGTAAAAGTATTGAGAATGTGGTTTGACCCCGCCGCCCGTCCCAGGTTCGAACAGCGAGTCCCAAATTCGAACGGTCGCTGCCCGGCGCGAAGCGTAGCCCCTGCATATCCTATAGCAGGATAAAGGATTGCCTCGACGCTCTATGGCCTGTGACTTGCGTGAATGAAAACGGAAAGTACGACCCGTGGGGCGAGAATCCGGCTTTCGGCGGCGCTGCGGCACGAAAAAAACATTGAGTGATCGGGTGATTGAGTGATTAAACAGACGCTACCGGCCGCTTGGCCCTTCGATCACAAAATCACACAATCGCCAAATCGCTCAATTCGAGGTGATCGATGACAACGCTGTTTCAGGACCTGCGCTACGGGCTTCGCATGCTGGCGAAGAACCCCGGCTTCACGGCGGTGGCCGTGCTGACGCTGGCGCTGGGCATTGGGGCCAACACGGCGATATTCAGCCTGGGCAATGTCTTCATGTTTCGCCCCTTGCCGGTGAAGGATGCCCATCGCCTAACCGTGGTCGCCATTCAGTACCGCGCGGACGCTGACCCTGGCCAGCTCTCCTACCAGGATTACCTGGACTACCGCAAGCAGGCTGACATCTTCACGGACATGACCTTTTACGATCTGACCCTGGCAGGCCTGGGTTATCGTGGGCATGCCGACCGCATCGTCATGGCCTATGTCCCCAGCAATTTCTTCACGATGCTGGGGATTCGACCCGCGCTCGGACGTCTGATCGTCCCGGGCGAAGGCGACACTCCCAAAACCGGCCCGGTCGTGGTGCTTGGCCACAGTTATTGGGAGAGACGCTTCGGCGGAAACCCCGGGGTGATTGGGAGCAGCGTCACCTTGGACGGGCAAATGGTGACGGTGATTGGCGTGGTGCCAGAGGATTTTCACGGCCCTTACAACATCGTCGAACTGGAGGCCTATGCCCCCATCGGAATGTTGGCGCTAACGCCCGAGGGAACCAACTTCTTCACGGACCGGGGCAACACCCAGTTGCGTGTTTTGGCCACCTTGAAACCTGGTGTGACCACTAAGCAAGCCGAGACGGCGCTGAACGTCATCGCGAAGCGGCTGGCAAGGGAGTATCCCCAAGTCGATCAGGGCCAGATTGCGCGCGTGATCCCTGAGCATCTCGCTCGCCCGGAACCCGCCGCGGCGAACTCCATGCCGCTTGTGACCACCATTTTTCTGGTCATGGTCGGCCTCGTCCTGCTGGTGGCCTGCTTCAACGTCGCCAACCTGCTTTTGGCGCGAGCGGCGGCGCGCGAAAAGGAGATTGCCGTTCGGGCCGCCCTGGGCGCCACCCGCGTGCGCCTGATTCGGCAAATGTTGACCGAAAGCATTCTCCTGGCAACTGCCGGCGCCGTGGGGGGTGCGCTGCTGGGTAACTGGGCAATTGGCGCGCTGGAGAAGCTGCGCCCGCTGGGCGATTTCGCGCTGCGGCTCGCCTTTAACTTCGACTGGCGGGTGTTCAGTTACGTCGCGGGCGTCGCCTTGCTGGCGGGAATTGTCGCCGGACTGGTGCCGGCGCTGCGCACCTCCCGCGCCAACCTCAACAACACTCTGCGCGAAGGTGGCCGCGGCTTGATTGGTGAAACGCAGCGGCACTGGCTGCGCAACGGCCTGGTCGTCGCGCAGGTGGCGGGCTCGTTGATTGTGCTCGTGGCCGCAGGACTCTTCACCCGCAACCTCACCAATGCGGAATCCATCGACCTGGGCTACGATCCGCACAACGTTCTGAACGTCAGCCTCGACCCTAAACTTCAAGGCTACGATCAGGCGCATGCCGAGTCTTTCTTTCGCGAACTGCTGGGCCGGGCGAAAGCCCTCCCCGGCGTCGAATCGGCAAGCGTGGCATTCTCAATTCCCCTGGGGTACTACGGTGATGGCTCCAGCGTACATGCCGAGGGCCAAGCCCGGCAGCCCGCCGACAAACGGGCTCCTGGCGCAGGCTTTAATTGTGTGACCCCGGATTATTTCTCCACCATGCGAATGAAGATTCTGAGAGGGCGCGCGTTCACCGAAGCCGATACCAGCACTTCCCAAGCCGTCGCGATCGTCAATGAGACCATGGCCGAGCGGCTGTGGCCGCACGAGAACCCGATCGGGCGGCGTTTCAGCTACCAGGGCAATCAGGGTCCAATGGGCGCCGCGCGTGAAGGCGCTTCAGGTTCGTTCGTGACCGTGGTCGGGGTGGTGCGAAACGCAAAGCTACAGGGCCTCCTGGACGCCCCCGGGAACTTTTTCTATCTTCCCCAGACGCAGTACTACGAATCGATCCAGGTCCTTCAACTGCGCACGTCGGTCCCGCCCCAGTCGCTGATTGTCCCCGTCGAGGCTCTGGTACACGAACTGGACGCTAACTTGCCGGTCTACGACGTGATGACCATGGAACAAGCCCTTGCGGGCGTCAACGGGTATTTCCTGTTCAAGGTGGGAGCGGGCTTTGCCCTAATGCTCGGTGCTCTCGGCATGCTGTTGGCGCTGGTGGGAGTTTACGGCGTTGTCTCTTATACCGTCAGCCTGCGCAAACACGAGATCGGTATTCGCATGGCGCTAGGCGCACAACCACGTTCCGTCCTGGGGCTGGTGGTCCGCCAGGCCGTCATGCTGGTGGGCGTGGGCGTCGGGATTGGTGTTTTTGCTGCCCTCGCTGTCAGTCGCCTGCTGGTGACCTTGCTCGTTGGCGTCCCATCCTACGACCCACTCACCTTTATTTGCGTCGCAACGTTGATGCTGGCTGCGGCGCTTGTAGCGTGCTACGCCCCTGCCCGCCGGGCAACGAAGGTCGACCCGATGGAGGCGCTAAGGTACGAATGATGAATTATGAATTAAAGACCAGTTGTAGCGCAGGTCTTTTCATAATTCATAATTCAGAATTCACAACTTACCGAATCGCACGGAAAGGCAAATCATGAGCACATTGCTTCAGGACCTGCGCTACGGGGTTCGCATGCTGGCGAAGAACCCCGGCTTCACGACGGTCGCGGTGCTGACGTTGGCGCTGGGCATCGGCGCGAACGCGGCCATCTTCAGCGTGGTGAACGCGGTGCTTTTTCAGCGGCTGCCGGTGAGGGCTGCCGACCGCCTCGTGGTGATCTGGGTGAACAACCTGGCCGAGGGTTGGAGTCGCGTGGGTCCGGCAGGCCAGGACTACCTCGACTGGAAGGAGCAGAGCAAGTCCTTCGAGGACCTGTTCCTGTTCGAACACGGCACCGGGACCATCACGGGCGCTGGCGAGCCCGAGCAGGTAGCAGGTTTGCGCGTGACCACCAATTTCGGTGACTTCTTTGGCATCAAGCCGGTGCTGGGCCGTACCTTTCGCCTGGAGGAAACCAACGGACGGCACAATCTTCTGATTCTGTCTTACGGCTATTGGCAGCGGCGCTTTGGGTCCGACCCGAAAGTGATCGGGCGAGGCATCACGCTGAACGGCGAACTCTATACGATCGTCGGAGTCCTTCCCGCCTCTTTCGCCAGTCTCTTTCCCGCCGAGGTCGTTGTGCCGTTCGACACCGATTGGCTGAAGCGCGCGGATTCCGACCTGGGTGTCTTGGGCAGGCCCAAACCCGGGGTCACGCTCGCGCAGGCCTCAGCCGAGATGAGCATGATCGTCCAGCGCATCGGAAGCCAGCGGCTGAGCCGCAAGGGTTGGGGCGTGGTCCTTGTGCCACTCGAAGCCGCTCGGGTGGAATACATCCGTCCTGCGCTGCTGGTCCTCCTGGGCGGCGTGGGGTTTGTGCTGCTCATCGCCTGCGTCAACGTGGCCAACTTGATGCTAGCGCGAGCCGTCGCGCGGCAGAAGGAGGTTGCTGTTCGCATGGCGTTGGGCGCGGGACGCCTCAGGTTAATCCGCCAGTTTCTGGCTGAAAGTTCCTTGTTGGCACTTGGGGGCGGTGGCACGGCCTTATTCCTGGCGCCTTGGGGGATCGAACTGCTGATGCGCTTCGTGCCCTCGCGCATTCCGGTCCCTAACGCCGCGGACGCGGTCTTGCTCCCCAAGGTCCACCTGGATGGGAGCGTGGTCGTCTTCACGCTGCTGGTTTCAATTCTCACAGGAATTGTTTTCGGTCTGTTTCCCGCCTTGCAAGGCGCGAGATGCAACGTAAACGAATCGCTCAAGGAGGGAGGAAGAGGTTCTCTCTCCGGTCCGCGGGGGAATCGCACGCACGCCGCGCTGGTCGTTGCCGAGGCGGCCTTCGCCTTCGTCCTGGTGATCGGCGCGGGCCTGATGATCAAGAGCTTCTTGCGCCTCATGGCGGCCAGCCCGGGGTTCAACACGGCGCACCTGCTGACCCTGCGCATCAAATTGCCCGCCGACGTGAAAGGCTCGAAGTATCGCCAGCCGCGGCAACGAGCCTCCACCTTCCAGCAGTTCCTGACGAACGTCGCGGCGCTGCCCGGGGTTCGCTCGGCAGCCCTCACGGAGATTATTCCCCTGAGCCAGGAGGATATGGACATGGGGGTCTTCGCAGTCAAAGAGGCGCCACCACTCCCGCTGGGCGAGCACCTCGCCGCGGATTTCCGGGACGTCAGCCCCAGCTACTTTGGCACGATGGGCATTCCACTTCTGGAGGGACGGGTTTTCACCGACCACGACAACGCTGACGGCCCGTGGGTGGTGATCATCGATGAAACTCTCGCTCGCCGCTTTTTCCCAAATCAGGATGCCATCGGCAAGCACGTCTACTTCTCCGATCCGTCACGCGCGAGGGAAATCGTGGGTGTCGTCGGCGGGGTTCGGGACACCGGATTCGATCAGCAACCCCGCCCCACCATCTACCTTCCGTATCTTCAGACCGGCGATCAAACGATGAGCTTGGTCGTGCGCACGGATTCGCCGCCGGCGGCCATCCTGCCTTCGATCAAGAAGGCGATCTGGTCGGTGGATAAGGATCAGCCGGTCTTCAATATCAGAACCATGGATGAGATCGTTGCGGGAATCGTCTCCGCGCAACGCCTGGCGTTCGCCCTGTTGGGGGTATTTGCCTTCCTGGCGCTCGCTCTGGCGGCTGTGGGTATGTACGGCGTAACCTCCTACGCGGTCAGCCAGAGGACGCACGAGATTGGCATCCGCATGGCCCTGGGGGCCGAAAAAAGCGACGTGCTCAGGCTCGTGGTCGGGCACGGGCTGGCCCTGGCTGTGGCGGGCATTGCGGTGGGCATCGCCGCAGCGCTGGTGTTGACTCGCTTCATGTCGAGCATCCTCTACGCGGTTCACCCTGCCGATCCGCTGACGTATGTTGGCGTCTCGCTTCTGCTCGGCCTTGTGGCGGTGCTCGCCAGCTACCTCCCCGCGCGGCGGGCGGCAAAAGTCGACCCGATGGTAGCGCTACGATACGAATGAGGAATGGTGAATGGTGAATGGTGAATAGTGAATTACGAAACTGATATCGGTTTATATCGTTGCAATTCACCATTCACTATTCACTATTTCTTAATCATTCGACGGACGTGAAATTGTAGAGCGGACAGAGTTCGGCGAAGATGCTTTGGACGTTGCGCGCGAAGGCGGGCGAGCCGAGGCCGCGCGCGTTGGGCAGGAACACCTTGCGGACGACCCACGCCTGTAACGACTGCCAATCCTCGGCGCGGCGCGGCAGCCCGGAGTGCTGCGCCCAGTCGCCCTTCTCCAGGCGATGCCAGTAAGTTTCATAGCGCCGACCGCGCACGATTCTGGCCAGCAAGCGTTCGAGGGCGGCGGGGTCGGAGGCTACGCGCTTACGAAAGACCGTGCGCAGCGCGCCGGGCGATTTCCTGTCGGTGTCGTAAATCGAGAACCCCACCGTCACGCAGTCGGCGCTGAGGCCGACGTAGAGGCGGCCCCCATGGCCCCGGTCGTGCCGGCCGTCGTACACATAGAGGTAGTAGTTCCCCTTATAGGGGCGCTTGTCCTTGCTGAAGCGGATATCGCGATTGATGCGGGAGAAGTTGCCGTTGGTTTTGCCTGCGGTCTCGAAGTGAGGGTTCAGCTTTCGCAGCGAGGGCGCGAGCCCTTCGAGGAGGCCGCGAAACACACCCACCACGTGCTGGTCATAACGCGCGCGGTTCTCGTCAAACCAAAGCTTGTTGTTGTTCTCGCCCAGCTCCTGGAAGAATGCAAAGGACTCCGCCGTAAAGCCCGGAAACGTCGCGGCCATACTCTTCTCCGAAGTGAGATCAAGAAGCACCATTATAAGGCATCATGGTAAAGCTTGCACTTGGCACAACTGACCCTTTTGGCTCGAGGTCAGTCAGGAAGCGCCCGGCGCAAAGCGTCCCCTGACGAAGCACAGAGAAAAAATCCGCTCCGGTCATGCGTTGAATTTCGCATTACGGGACTTGCCTTCGGTTCGGGCACCCTGCTGGGGTTCGTGGGTGCACTGAAAAGGGGCTGCAAGCCCCATAAAGTTCAGACATCCAGTCACTTCCCGGGATTCTGGAGGGGAAGGTCCGTCTCCCGCCACGATGTTTCAATCTGGCAAGGCGATTGCGGCGTCCCGGCACGAGGAAGTTGTATCTCGTCGTGGCAGGAGGGGCACATGGCAATACCCCAACGGATCCGCGACTACCTTGATTCCCAAAATATGGCCTTCGAACCCATCCATCATACCCAAGCCTTTACCGGCCAAGAGGTTGCACATACGCTCCACATGTCAGGCAAACGCCTGGCCAAGACCGTGGTGCTGGATGGAGATGGGAAACTGGTCATGGCGGTGATTCCCGCCTCCCATCGTCTCAACCTCCCAGAGTTCCGGGCGGTCCTAGAAGTGAATCGCCTTCAAATGCTTCCGGAAAGCGAGATGATGCAACACTTTCCGGACTGCGAGGCAGGGGCCGTCCCGCCCTTCGGGAACCTCTACGGGCTGGAGGTTTGGGTGGATCGGGCACTGGGCGACGCCGAGGAGATCACGTTTTGCGCCGGCACGCACGAAGACTGCATCCGCATGAGGTACGGCGACTTCGCAAAACTCTCCAAGCCGAGCCTGGCCCGGTTCTCCGAGGTCTGGCTTGCCAAGGCCGCCTGACGGGCCGAGGCCGCCTTTTGGGTTGAACGAATTGAATAGGTTTGATGCAGGTCGGCCACATGGATTACCACGTAGGATGAGCCGAGTGGCCGACATGGGACCCCAGGAAAACACGAGGAGGGACTTATGCCCATTTTGAAAGACAAATTGACTCAGCAGATTCCCGCTTTGCGCAAGGAAGCACAGGCACTTCTCAAAGAAAACGGGAATACCGTTATTTCCGAAGTCACCATCGCGCAGGCGTTTGGCGGGATGCGCGGCGTGAAAGGTTTAGTCTGCGACACCTCGGTTGTGGACGCGGACAAAGGGCTGGCGGTTCGTGGCATCCCCATCGGCGACCTTGCCGACCGCTTGCCCGAGGAAATTTTCTATCTGCTCTTGAGCGGAGAACTCCCCGACAAAGCCGCCCTGGCTGATTTTCAGGGCGAACTGCGGGCGCGCGCCCAAGTCCCTGACTACATCTGGAACGTGCTCCGCGCCATGCCCGAGGATTCCCACCCCATGACCATGTTCAGCACGGCGGTTCTGGTACTGGAGCGCGAATCCGTGTTTCGCCGCCGCTACGCCGAGGGCATGCCCAAGGATCAATACTGGGAGGCGGCGTTGGAAGACTCGCTGCAACTCCTGGCCAAGCTTCCCACGATCGCCGCGGGGATCTACCGCATGCACTACGGCAAAGGCAACCCCATTCCTTCCAACCCGGCGCTCGATTGGGGCGCTGATTACGCCTTCATGCTGGGTCTGCCGGACCCCGACGGGCAATTCGCCAACCTCATGCGCCTCTACCTGACGCTGCACTGCGACCATGAGGGCGGCAACGTGAGCGCCTTTACCAGCCACACTGTCGGCTCGGCGCTTTCGGATCCCTACTACGCCGTTTCGGCGGGCTTGGACGGGCTGGCGGGCCCCCTGCACGGGCTGGCCAACCAGGAATGCCTGCACTTCGTTCTGGGCACTCGCAAGAAGTTTGGAGGCGTGCCGACCGACGCGCAACTGCGCGAGTACGCCTGGAACACCCTGAAGGAAGGTCACGTGATTCCCGGCTATGGGCACGCTGTGCTGCGCATTACCGACCCGCGCTTTACGGCGTTCCACAAGTTCGGCGAACGCGTCTGCGCCCAGGACGACGTCTTCCGCATCGTGGACCGGATTTTCGCGCTCGTACCTGACGTGCTCAGAGAGCAAGGCAAGGCCAAGGACCCCTGGCCGAACGTTGACGCCATTTCCGGATCGCTCCTGTACCACTTCGGCCTGACGGAGTTCGATTATTACACTGTGTTGTTCGGCGTTTCGCGCGCGCTGGGGTTGACCTCCCAACTGGTCATCAACCGCGCGCTCGGTACGCCCATTACGCGCCCCAAGTCCGTAAGCACGGCATGGATCAAGGGCGCCGCCGCTGGCGCGCGCCGCGCCGCAGCAGCCTGACCTTCATCGCCGGCGCGGGAGGCACGTTCGCCTTCCGCGCCGCGGGGGAGGCGGCAGAACCTGTTCGAGAGGAGACACGCATGGGACCTGGCTGTGAGAATTGTCCCGTCCTGAAGACCTCGCTGTTTCGGAGCCTGTCGCGCGAGCAAATCTCGCGTCTGGGTTGCGTGTTTCGTCCGGCTCGCTACCGTCGAAGTCAGATCCTCTTCTTCGAAGGAGGCGCCGCTCAACACATCTTTGCGCTTCATTCGGGCTTGGTGAAGGTGGTGAAATCCCTCGAGAACGGGAAGGACCGGATCACCGGGGTCCTGTTCCCGGGCGAGTTGTTCGGCCTGGAAACACTCAACGAAACCACCTACCCCCTCACCGCAGTCACGCTCCGCGACTGCGAAATCTGTGCCGCCCCTCGCGAGGAGTTCGTGTCTTTCCTGCAAACGAACCCCGATATCGCCATGGGCATGATTCGCTTTTTGATCGGCGAACTCGAACGCGTACGCGTCCAAATCACCGACATGAGCTTCAAGGACGCCCGTATGAAGGTGGCAACGTTCCTGGTTTCGCTGGTCACCTCCAATGGCCCCTCCGGCAACGGGTCGGTTTCACTCAACCTGCCGCTCTCCCGGCAGGAAATCAGCGAAATTCTCGAGCTTTCCCCGGAGACGGTCAGCCGCACGTTGACGGCATTTCGACGTGAGCAGTTGCTCACGGCGCGCGGCAGGCACCTGGTCATTCAGAATCTGCCAGGGCTGGAAGCTGTAGCACGACGCTAGGCTCCGAACCGTTTTTCCCACAACCGACTCAGCATGCCAATTCAGCGATGAAGTGTGCCTCGCCTCCAGGTGGAGGAGGCCTGATGGCCCTCGACAGTTTGCCCTCATAGAAACCCATTAGGCAGTCCATAAGGGGTCGCACACACCAAAAAACAAAACAACTACATTTCGCAGATTGACATCCGTCGTCTCGGATTGTGCGGGGGCTCATCGACAGCCCCTTTTTCTGCCTGTTACGGTGCTTGTTTGACAGCGGCGGGTCTTGGGTCTTGGGTTTACTGCGTGGGGGCCGCTGCCGCCTCGTCCCCTGCCTTTTGATGAGGTCCGATAAGTCGAACTCCTCGCATTTGAAGCGTCCGGTCGGCGAGCGTGAACTATGCGTTTGTTTCGGCGTTCAGTAGTGCCCTATCTCGTCGCCTTCCTCGGACTGCAGGCCGCGGTCCTCGCCAAGGCCCCCGCTGATGCCACAGCTTCGGCCAAGGCTCCGCGCCCTGACTTGGTTTTCGTGCAGGCACCGGTTGTCCAGCCGGGCGCCCTTTCGGCGCGATTTCCGCAAGGGAGTCGCATCGTGCGTCTCGCCGCCGGGAGCACTTCACCTGTCAATCTCACCGCGCAATTCTTCGCCGCCGCCGACCCGCAAGTTTCCTTTGAAGGAATGCAAGTGCTGTTTGCGGCAAAGCGCGGCGCCGCTGACCTCTGGCAAATCTGGGAAATGCAAGCCGACGGCTCGAACCCACGGCAAATCACACGCTGCCCCAATGATTGTCTGCGCCCGGCGTATTTGCCCCGCGACGAGATCGTCTTCACCGTGGAGAGTGACGGTCCGACGGGGCGGGCCTCGCAACTCTACGTCAGCAAGCGCGACGGTTCCGGAGCGCACGCCATTACCTTTGGCCCAGGCGAGTTTCAAGTCGAGACAGTCCTCCAGAACGGCCTGATTCTGGCTTCGGCGCGCTCGCCGTTGCTGCCGCGTCATGGCCAGGAGAATGGTCGCGACCTCTACACGCTCAGGCCGGACGGCAGCGGCCTGGGGGCGTTTCGCTGCGATCACCAGCCGGGAGTGATCCGGGAAGAGGCCACGGAATTGCGGGACGGCTCGGTTGTACTGGTAAAGAGCCACAACCCCGTGGGCAAGGTCGTCGGCGAGTTGACCGTCATCCGCCGTGGTGCGTTGCACAATTCCCCGCTGGGACTGCCGGCGGCGTTCGCGGCGTCGCCCCGGGAACTTTCGCCCGGCCGCTTGATCGTGGCGCGCCCTGCTGCAAGTGCTCCTGGCGCGGGAAGGTTGGCGCTTTATGCTTTTGACTCGGCTCGCCGCGGATTCGATAGCCCGGTCTATGAAGACCCCAAGCTTTCGAGCCTGGCGGCGGCGCCGGTGGCCGCACACGCCTCGCCCAAGTGGTACTGGAGCACGCTGAACCCGGCTCTCCAGGTTGGCTACTTTATCTGCCTGGACGCGTATCGCGCTGAAGGAGCGCCGCGCGGGCTCCTCGCCACAGATCTCTCCAAGGTTCGAGTCCTGCGCCTCGATCCCAAGACCAGCCAGGAAGCTAGTCTCGGCGAGGCGCCGATCTACAAAGATGGTTCGTTCTACATTGCCATCCCGCCCGACGTCCCCGTGCGCTTTGAGCTTCTGGACGACAGCGGGCGCGTGGTCCGCGCGCAGCAAAGCTGGATCTGGTCGCGTTCGGGCGAGGAGCACGGTTGCGTCGGCTGCCATGAAGATCGCGCCCTGGCGCCGGAGAACCGTTGGCCAATGGCTTTGCACCGCTTCGACACGCCCGCGCGGCTGGGGGTGGAAGCTGGTCCCGAGGCAGCGCACTGAGGAGAGCAGTAGGCAGTAGGCAGTAGGCAGTAGGCAGAAAGCAGTAACGAGTGGGCGCTATAAACGCTCGCGGCAGAAGGTGCTGATGAAGATCTCATCCGTTCGACTGATCGCCTTGGCGGCAATCGCCGTCGTCCTGCTCTGGACGACGCTGCGCGTGCCCGCCCAGAGTCCCGCGCCCAAGCCGCTTCCGCCTTCGTCGCTCGTCACCTACGAGGACGTAACGGAAAAATCCGGCATCAACTTCAAGCATTCCTTCGGCGAGCAGAAGCTAAGCTCAATTATGGAAGCCACGGGTTCCGGCTGCGCCTGGATCGATTACAACAACGATGGCCTGCTGGATCTCTACGTCGTGAGCGGGCGTTACCTCGAGGGCGTGACGAAGTTCTCGAAGCCCGAGGGCGTCGACGCGACGAACCACCTCTTTCGCAACAACGGCGATGGGACGTTTACGGACGTCACCGCCCAGGCGGGCGTGGGCGGAAAAGGCTTCGGCATGGGCGTGACCGTCGGCGAGTACGACAACGACGGCTACGAAGACATGTTCGTTACGAACTGGAATTCTTCGATTCTCTACCACAACAACGGGGATGGCACCTTCAAGGACGTAACCGCGCAGGCGGGTGTCGAGAACCCGCATTTCGGCACTGGCGCGACCTGGGTCGATTACGACCGCGACGGCAAGCTGGACCTTTACGTAGGCAATTACTTGAAGTTCGATCCTAACGCCAAGCGCGAGTTTTTCACCGCCGACGCTTTTCCGGGGCCGCTCGACTACGAGGGCGATGCCGATCGCCTGTTTCATAACAATGGCAACGGGACATTTACCGATGTGTCGCACAAAGCGGGCATTGACAATCCCCTCGGCCGGGCCATGGGGCTGACCGCCGGCGATTACGACAACGACGGCTGGCCGGACATCTACATCGCCAACGACACCATGGAGAGTTACCTCTACCACAACAATCATGACGGCACGTTCACCAACGTGGCCGAGGACGTGAACACGGCTTTCGGCGCTAACGGCGAAGCGACCTCCGCCATGAACCCGATCTTCGGCGACTACGATAACGACGGCTGGCCCGACCTGTTTGTCTCCGACATGCGCTACCACCGGCTGTTTCACAACCCCGGCGCCAAGGGCTTCTGGCTCGATACCACGGTGGAGACGGGCGTGGCGGCAGTTTCCGGCCAGTACGTGGCGTGGGGCGACGGCTTTTTCGATTACGACAACGACGGGTGGAAAGACATCTTCGTGGTGAATGGCGGCCTGCACTGGTTGATCCCCATGGAAGATTCCCTGCTTCGTAATAATGGAGATTCAACCTTCACGGATGAGTCAACGCAGGCGGGCAGCTATTTCAAGGTTAAGAAAGTGGGCCGCGGCGCCTGCTTTGGCGATTACGACAACGACGGCACCATGGACGTCTTCATTGTGGTGCTGGGCGGCAAAGGCATCCTGCTGCACGCCAATGCGCCCGCTGGTGCGCGCAACCACTGGTTGACGATCAAACTGGTGGGAACCAAAAGCAATCGCGACGGCTTCGGAGCGCGGCTGGAATCCATTGCCGGCGACTCGCACCAATACACGGAGGCGACGGCGGAGAACGGATACCTTTCCCAGGGCGACCCTCGCCCGCACTTTGGTCTCGGCCAACATACGGAAGTGGATAAGCTCCTCATCCATTGGCCCAGCGGCCTCGATCAGACGCTCGAGCACGTGAAGGCCGATCAGATCCTGACGGTGAATGAACCCAACGGCACTCCCTCTGCAGGAGGCAAGGCGCGATGACGCCTCGAAAGCCTTCCTCGGGATCACATGGACACGGCAAGGACAAGCTTCTCCGTGTCCTCAGAGGGTCAAAAGATTTAACACAGAGAACACGGAGAACCTCCGTGACCTCTGTGTTGAATCTTTTCCGAAGACAGAGGACACAGAGAAATGACGGACAGGAGAGAGTGCCTTCTCACGAGGAGGGGACGGTACCAAGGGTTGCATCAGGCCGGTCTTCCCGATGCGCCTGGCTCGTCCTGGCCGCTTTCGTGGCCGCTGCGATGCTCTGGGCAGCGCGGATTCCCTCCCCCGAGGCTGCGCCCCTCGGCCCACAAATGAGCGCCGCGGCGGAGCCGGAATACCTCACTCCGGTGGAGGTCAAGCTCTCGCCCGATGGCGCGAAGCTTTACATCGTTTGCGAAGGCAGTGATTCCCTGCTGGCTCTCGACACGCGGACCCGCCAGGTCGTGGCGCAGGTCAAGGTCGGCGACAAGCCGCGAGGCATTGCGCTCTCGCCCGATGCACGGACGATTTACGTCTCCAATAGCTGGAGCGACACGGTCAGCGAAGTTGACGCCGCCACGTTCAAGGTTCGCCGGACCTTGAAAACCGGCTGGTGCCCCGTCGGGTTAATCACTGACCCCCCGGGGAAGACGCTCTACGTCGCCAACAGCATTGGCGACGACGTCTCGGTGATCGACCTTGCGACCGGCGAAGACACCAAGCGCTTCCGTACGCGTCACTACCCTGAACAAGTCACGCTGTCGCGCGACGGCCGTCGCGTGTACGTGTCTAACGTTCTGCCGCTACCCACGGCCTACGATCAGCCGCCCGCTTCGGAGTTACTAGTCATCAACGCGCAGAAACAGACCGTGGCGGAGCGCGTGCTGGTTCCGGGCGTCATCGAGCTCCGCCACATTGCGGAAGCTCCGGCGCGCCTGGGCAGCTATCTACTCGTTCCCTTCGTGCGCCCGAAGAACCTCGGGCCCCTGATTCAAGTCGGGCAAGGGTGGGTCTTGACTCATGGCATAGCGGTGGTGCGGCCTAGTGCCGTGTCTGCCACGGAAGGAGGCAAGTCGCGAGTCACCGAGGTGCTGCTCGACGATATCGACTATTACTTCGCGGGCAACGAGGGCGTGGCGTTCACACCTGACGGCCGACAGGCCTTGGTGACCGCCGCGCAGGCGAACGTGGTGAGCGTGGTGGACACGGTCCGCCTGGCGCGCCGCCTGCGAGAAGTACCTTCGGAAGAACTCGCCGATCGGCTGGACTCCGCGGAAACGATCGTCGCATACCGCCTTCCCACCGGCCACAGTCCCTCGTCTGTCGAGGTAGCGCCGGATGGGCGCGTCGCCTATATCGCCAACCGCCTGGACGATTCCCTGACCGTCATCGACCTCGCGCGACGGCGCGTTGCCGGGACGGTGGATTTGGGCGGTCCCAAGGAGATCACCTTGCTGCGCCGCGGCGAACAACTCTTCAACTCGGCGAAATATTGCTTCCAGGGCCAGTTTGCCTGCGCCACGTGCCATCCCAACAGCCACCTCGACGGCCTGGCGTGGAATCTCGAAACGCCGCAATTGGGGCGCGACCGCGTAGCCAACCGCACGCTGCGCGGCGTCCGCGAGACCGGGCCCTACAAATGGAGCGGCAAGAATCCCGACCTCGCCACGCAATGCGGCCCGCGCATCGCCAAGTTCTTGTTCCGCTCCGAGGGCTTCAATACCCAGGAGCTCGAGGCCCTGCTCACGTATCTCAACAACATTCCTCTGGCGCCGAATCGCCACCTCGCGGCCGACGGGCAGTTGACCGAAGCGCAGGAACGCGGCAAAGCAGTTTACTACCGCACGCACAAAAACGACGGCACGGTCATTCCCATTCAGAATCGCTGCGACACCTGCCACCCCGCGGACTCGCACTATACGAACAAGCTCAGCGCGGACGTGGGCACCGCTACGAAGTTTGATACCTCGGGGCTCTTTGATACGCCGCAGCTCGACCGCGTCTACGAGGACGCCCCGTACCTTCACGACGGCGAAGCGCTGACCCTCGAGGAAATCTGGACGGTGTTCAATAACAAGGACACGCACGGCATTACCTCGGACATGAGCAAGGAACAATTGAACGACTTGATCGAGTTCTTAAAGACGCTCTGACGATTTTGGATTTTTGATTTTGGATCTGGATTGCGAACCATGATATCGGTTTTCGAGTTTCGATTTTCGAATTTCCAGTTTCCAATTTCCATTTTCCGGTTACTTTCGTGATCTATGGAGATTCACGATGAAGAGAATTCTCACCGCGAACTGGCTGCTGGCACTGGCGGGGGCGGCCCTGACGGCGATGGCCCTGGCGGGAACCGCCCGGGCGGCGTCCACGCCGCGGCCGCACCTCATCACGCGCTGGGAGAACTTTACGACGGCCAACGGCATGCCGGACGCCAAGGTTTTCTGCGTCACGGTGGATGGCGAGCGGGTCTGGGCGGGCACCGAAGACGGCCTGGTGCTCATCGAGCACGGCAAGGTGGCCAGGGTTTTCAAGACCGAGGACGGACTCGCGCACCGTGTGGTGATGGGGATCGCGCTGGATCAGGCGACGGGCGACCTCTGGATTGCCACCTTTGGCGGGGTCAGTCATTTTTCCGGCGGCCGATTCGAGAACTTCACCAACCTGACCAGCGGCCTGCTGAACGACATCTGTTATGGCATCGCCGTGCAGGACAAGTTTGTATGGGTCACCACCACGGCGGGCGTCAGCCGCTACAACACCTACACGGGCGAGTGGACGAATTGGAGCGAGAAGAACGCGCCCTTCCACGAACCGTGGACGTACGGCGTGGCCATCGCCGACAACATCGGCAAAATCTATTTTGCCATGTGGGGCGGAGGTCTGATTGAGTACGACCAGGTCCAGAAATACATGAAGGCTTACACGGATCCCGATGAAGAAATGGAGTTGGTGCTGTTCAAGAACCAGGGACTGGTCCACATCATCGTTTCGAACGTCGCCTACAACCCCGACACCAAAATGGTTTGGGCTTCCACCTACTTCGGCCTGAGCGGCTACGACGGCCGCAACTGGCACAACTACCTGAACAAGGACAGCGGGCTCGCCTCAGACTTCATTAACGCGCCCAAGACCCGTCGCAACGAAGTATGGAATTGCACCGACAAGGGCCTCAGTTATCTCGACTACAAGACGAACACCTGGGTCAACTACCGTCCTGA
Organism: Terriglobia bacterium; assembly: GCA_020072925.1. Classification (GTDB taxonomy): domain Bacteria; phylum Acidobacteriota; class Terriglobia; order UBA7540; family UBA7540; genus JAIQGA01. The sequence continues at coordinate 42,288 of JAIQGA010000003.1, forward strand.
TAAGAATACCGGTCATGGCGAGATTGAGATCGTCTGGCCGGATAAGACCAAGACCAAGCTCGAAACGCCGACCGCCCTCGCCCACAACTACATCCTGAATATGGATTTCCAGGGCGAGGACATCTGGGTGGCGACAGCCCAGGGGCTGAGCCACGGAATTCGCGAAATTCAAAAGGAGAATCAACTCTATGCCTCTGCCAGAAACCGCCGCAGTCCCGGAAAGGACGCACCAGCCCATTCCCAGGAAGGCCGTTAGCGCGCCGCACACGCTGAACGAAGCGTACGACTATCCCAAGCCCTCGTCCTTTTCACGCGCCCTGCGGCTGGACATCAAAGGCGTCACCATTCTCCTGATCTCGGGCACCGCCAGCGTGGACGAGAACGGCAAAACCGTTCACGTGGGCGATTTTCGCGCCCAGACCTGGAGGACGTATCAGAACATCACCGGCCTGCTCGAAGCCGAGGGCGCGACCTGGAAAGACATCGTGCGCACCACGTGCTACCTGCGGGATATCGAGCGCGATTACGAAGCGTTCAACGATATTCGCACGCAGTTTTTCGCGGAGCAGGGACTCGATCCCCTGCCCGCGTCCACGGGCATTCAGGCGATTCTCTGCCGGCCCGACCTGCTCATCGAGATCGAAGCGATCGCCATCTTCGAGACCGACCGCGGGTCGAACAACAACGGCGAGCGGAAGATTGCGGCCTGAGGCGCGGCCGTTTCCCTGCGTGCGTGTCGAGCCGCGTGGCTCGTTCCGGCGCGAGTTTCGACTTGCGAATTTCGAGTTTCGATTTTCGAATTTCCAGTTTCTACTTTTCGCAGGCGTCGAGTCGGACAAAGGAAGGCAGCCATGAAGATCGCTGGACAACTCAGCCTGTACGATCTGCCGCGGATTTCACCCCTGGTGTGCCGGGCCACCAACCCGGAGTACGGCGAAGAGAAGACGCGCGTCGTCGAGGTGCGCGGCGTGCGCTTCGGAGGCGAGCGCCCGGTGGTGATCGCCGGGCCCTGCGCCGTGGAAAGCCAGGAGCAGACGCTCAGCGTGGCCCGCGCCGTACGACGCGCCGGCGCGGACATGCTGCGCGGAGGCGCCTACAAGCCCCGCACCTCGCCCTACGATTTTCAGGGAACGGGCCTGGAAGGGCTCTGCATCCGGCAAGTCGCGCGAGAAGAAACCGGCCTGCCCGTGGTCACGGAAGCGATGGACCCGCGCCTCGTCGAGCAGGTCGCGC